>CAXRIX010000136.1:0-42562 GCA_964230555.1 Bdellovibrionales bacterium | reverse complement strand
GTGATACTGACGGGCGATTTCGCCGCAGCGGTATTCCGCATTAAACTTTGCTTTAACAGCACCGACGGAACAGGCCATGGAAAGCTCACCATCTTCAAGTTCATAACAATTTTCTTGTTCGTACGAACTTTTTAAGCGGCCCACACCATGAACATCAAACTCACCTGAGGTGACAGGCACTGGTGTGCCGACTAAAGAATGAGAGGGTCGAATCGGCATCCCGGCATCGTTGATAACCACACACTCACAGCTTGCGATCACTTGTTTGGGGCGATCTCCCGCTTGTGCGCTAAAAATGACTAAAAGACTGATAAGAAAAGACAACATAGAGAACCCCTGGTTTGAGAGCCGAATTTAGCATATTAAAAACAAGGGGAAACTTTAAGAGCCGTCACCTGTAAAGATTTTAAGCCAAAATGGGTCGGGGCCGGTAATTAGAATAAAAAAATGGCAATAGAGAGATCTTAATCTAAAGATCTCTTATTGCCCTAGAAAAGATCGCTTATACAAGCGATCAAAAATTATAAATTTAAAGTTTAAAGTGAAACCCAACGACCATCGGGTGTGCTCTTCAATTTTGTGCATCCTGACTGGGTCACAGAATTGGGGTCTTCTTCGTGAGACACGCTTGCATAGGAACGGTAGGTTTCTATACATAGGTTTTGGGCGCTTTTTTCGGCTGCTTGTAAGGTTTTTCCTTCTCCGTAAATATAAAGTTCTTCAACATCTTCCGCACCTGCGAGGTCGGATAAAAAGGTTGGGATATCTTCGCTAAAGCCAAGGCAGTCACATCGTTCGACTTTATACATCGGCGTGAACTGTGGACCTTGTTTTTTACCATAGGCTACATTGTGGAATCCAAAAACAAGAGCCATGACTACCAACAACTGTCCGCTCACTTTCGTTTGACCTGAGACTTTCATTTTTTCCTCCTTAGTGCTTTTGCAAGCACTCTTTGAATGCCTTTATAATAAGGGATTTCAGGAGGTGAATGCTTTTTTTTCAGTGGTTTTGAAAACTCTATAAAACAACTGTCTAAGGGGTGCTGAAGAATGTCACTTTTGCCTTAGGCAAAACTAAGGCGCATTTGAGTGTTAAAAAAATAAACAGGGTTTAACCCTGATAGTGTCAAATTTTTAAACAGTTAAAAATTTGACACCAAATCCACCCATTCGGGATGGTCGATAAAAGGATTTCGAACAAATTGAATTTTGTAAATCTCTTCGTGTTTCCTGATTTCTTCAGCATCAATGGGATCCAGTGCATGCCATTGACGAAGAACTTTCTCCTCTTCAGCATCAATCGGTGTGCGATAGCGAATAGAAAAGTAGAAAAGTGAACGCGCCAAGTTACCTTTAACAGATTCGGCGGGCTCAAAGACAGTATGACCGTTTTCATTATAGCCCAGTGCCGCTTCTTCACAGGGGAGTGATTTCACTTCGACGACTTCACCAAAAGGGTGGTTGCCGCGAGTGGAATTCACTCGCATTCGCACGGGGTAGAGCGCGTGTAAGTCCGACTTTTGCATGGATTTAGAGTATTTATTAGTGAAGTGACTTTGAGGCCATGAGTGTTCGGTGTTCACAATGTTGGCGTTAGGAATTTTCATTGGTCCTAAAGTATTGCCTTCAGGCAATTGATGGCTGGTTAAGGTATCGTCACAGTAAACTGTCGGGATCCAGTAGCCATCGGGTTGCAAATCGTTGAGATAAATCAATCCAAACATGTAGCGACGGGCATTGCGATAACCCAATTTATTATGAACATAGCAGTAAATGTTATGCTCAAGAGAGCAGCTATCAACAATCTGATCAAACGATCCTGGCTTTGATATATGAAACGAATCGAGAACTTTATGCAGTTTATCCTTTATATCCTGTCGGAGGGGAACGTCGCCCCCATAGTAGTGGTCGGGGAGGTCAGCCAAGATCGGCTCGCGTGGAGCGTCCAATGCTGTTGGGTTGGCTGTTGCCACTCCCGTAATTAACAGAAAAACAGAGCAGGTAACGAAAAGTCTTTTCTTCAAGAAAACATCCTTTGTTTAATTGATGATTGTAATATCCGCAGTCACAGGACAGTGGTCGGTGTAGTGACGCCGAAAACTGTCGTAAGGTATAAAGGTTTTACTTAAATCGGGTTTCTTTTCACAGGCCTCATATCCCCAGGTTCGAGTGGCCTGAATATCAGAGGTGGTCATGATATGGTCGTAAGCGCGAGCCCAGTCTCCCGAATTGTAGGTGGTGATGTGGCGAGTGACCGAGCGAAATTCTTTGATTCGATCTGACAAGGCTTTTTCAAACATGTCGATATCGTCCTCTTCGAGTCCGCTTTGCGAGGTTACATAAGAATTGAAGTCGCCGGTCACGATGGTGGGCAAAAGGTCATTGTGACGGACCAAATCGGCATTGATCAGTTTAACTTGTTCGAGGCGTTTTTCTGATTTTCGTCCAGCCGCCAAATGAACGCCGATGACTTGTAGAAAACAGTCGCCATTAATTTTACAAATTTTAGCTTGAGCCGCCGGGCGTAAACCACCACTTCCCAAATCAACGGTGTCAATGATGTAGTCGTTGTCGTATTTTTCGGCGCGCAAGTGAAATTTGTTGTAGCAGATCATGACATGTTGGTGACGACTCCAAGTCCCTTCATAGCTGGCGCAATCCATGCGATGAGCCACCACTTCGCGCAGAGCTTCCGTTTCCACCACTTCTGTGAAAACAATAACATCGGAGTCGGGTAAAGTCTGATCAATAAACTTCCTAATATTGTCCCGTCGGAATTCCATTTCAGGGGTGTTCCACATGAAGCCACCGATTCCGAACCACTTTAAATTGAGAGTTGAAACTTGCAATTGGGTGTTGGCTTGCGCCGTTGTGATCCAAGAGATGCTAAAAAGAACCAGGCAAAGTCGAACAAACAAAGTCATGCGTTATCCCCCACATCAAAATGAAATCACAGGGCCAAAGGCTTGTCCAAACAAACAGGTTCCTTAACAAGACCTTGTCGCAAGGTCCTGAATGCGTGGCAGTATTCACCGTTAAATCAGCGAAAATGCTCATTTTGCCAGCTATTCCTGGTAAGAAATTTAATAATCTTAATCTCCACAACAGAGGTTTGCGGAGGGCTTCAAGAGAGTGGTGTGAACATCTTAAAAATTAAGCAGTTTTAACTCTTGTTTTGATAGAGTTTTTTATAAAATTGCCGATATTTTTCGCCAGCAAGCTGCCAGGTTTGTCGTTCGGCAGTTTGCCGACCACGCCAACTTAACTGTTTGGCGAAAGTTGGATCCCGTAATAGGGGTAAGATGCAATTGGCAATTTCACTGGGCTTGGCCCAAGCATCAAACAGGAGTCCATTTTCACTTTCATTGATCAACTCACTGGCTCCGGCAGCTTCGCTTGTGACAACCGGAAGTCCGCAGGCCATGGCTTCAAGAATCGCCAATCCAAAAGGCTCATAGTAAGTGGGGAAGAATAAGCAGTCACCAGCCCAATAGTACTCGCGGACGTCCTTGCTATGGGGAACTAAAATAAGTTGCTTGCTGATTTTCAGTTCTTCAGCCATTTGTTGAATTTTTTCAGACTGACCATCTCCGACAGCCAATAATTTTACATTCTTAAAACCATTTTTCTTTAAAAACGATAAGACCTTTAAGCTTTTATAAAGCCCCTTGCGGGCATTCAGTTGCCCAACATGTAAAAGCACAAAATCCTCTTTCTCAATCCCCAGCTGTCGGCGTTTTTGGTCGCGCATTTTGCTGGCAGAATCATCTTCAGTCCAGGGATGGAAGTATTGGGAGTCGACGCCGTGATAAATCACTTCAATGTTTTCCTCAGGGATCGCGAAAAACTCCATGAGTTCCTTTTTAATCAAATGCGAGATGGCGATGTATTTTTTTTCAGGTTGGTACAGATACTTTTCCAGCTGACAGCGATACAGATCAAGAATCGATTGGTAGGTGTTTTTCAGCAGAGAGGTACTTTTAAATCGCGACGGAGGCAACCGGTGGGTGACCCTTTGCCATGCGTGGTGCACAAAGTGAACTTGAATGATCGAGCTGACCATCGATGCCGTCCCTGTCGACTGGACAAAGCTGTTGTTGCGGTTTTTAAGTCGCTTCCAACTGTTAAAGTGATAGTTGAGGTATTTAAAGAGGACCGGTTTGTGAAACTTGGTTTGGTATTTGATATGTTTCATGGCTGGCCAGTCATTGTAGCCCTCAATTGAAAAAGCGTGAATCTCGATGGGGAACTCTTGATTGAGTTGCCAGGCGATCTCCAAAGCCGATCGGTCCTGACCGGCCCAAGGATTTAAGTCATGAATCATAATGGCAATCGGAGACTCGGTTTTCACTCTAGCAGTGTAGCAACAATTCGCCATAAGCGCATCTCGACTGGCTCAAATACCGACTGGAACAAGGTGAAGGAGCTTAGGTGGGAGCTTTCACTAAGGAGGGCGGGCGGTGCTTCAATTGCAAGCGTAGGAAATTCCAGCCAGGTTTTTACCATCACTACTAGCGCGTTTGATGAACAGGAAGTTTCCGCCCTTGGCATGAGTCTCTTTTAAAATCGAATCCAAAGACTGTTGGTAGGATTGCGCAAAGCCCATATTGCTAAAGGTGATACCACTGACCGCGCCAAGTTTTTTACAATCGGATTGGGGCTGCTGGTAGCTTGTTTTGATTAAGTGTTTCAGGTCGAGACTGATGTCCCGGCCTTTTTCACAAGCACAGACTAACAATGGGAATGAGAGTAACAGTAACACACGCACACTCTACCATCGTCTTAAAATCTTAAGAAATTATTAAGAAAGGCAAAAAATAGTATTTATTTATTCCCATTATCTAACACAACGGGCGGCCTTCGCCATGGTGTAGTCTTTCGGCAAGATGCCAGTAATTTGGGCTTCCAGTTCGATAAAGTCTTCGGCGCGAAGACGCGACAATGGCAGTCTCGTAATAGGACTCATGGTACGAATGATTTGCCCTTGGCTGACAGGGGACTCAACGGTCTCGGTCATTTTTGTCAGTTCGATGGTCAATAGATTGTCGATAAATTCAATAGTGCGCTCAACAACTTCTCGATTGGCTGAGCTTAACTCACTATTTTCAAGAAAGCTTTTTACGTTCGGGCGGACAGCATAAACTTCATTTAAAAGTTCAAGATAATTCGCAACTTCAGTGGCTTTGTTTGAGTCGCGTGTGTACTCTTCGCGATTCTCTCTTAGAATCTGAGCGAACTCCTCGAGGTCTCTTTCATAACGATTCAATTTGTTTCCAGATAAACCTTCGGGAATTTTAATCTCGAAATTTTCACCCAGACGTCGTCCAAGAACTTCGCGAGCCGTGCGACTGACGGTTTCAATTTTTTCGCGTAAGGCGGCCGAGATTTCACTGGCTCGGCGATTGGCTTCGGGGCGAGGTGGTTCAGGACGATTGACGGCTAAGGCTGGCACCGCAAAAAAACTACACATTACAACGACCACTAATGACTTCACTGAACTTCTCCTTCATCGAGAGCAAAATTAAAACTTTCGTTGACCATTCGGTTGTAGCTGTCAATTTCCGCGAGCAGGTCACTGATCTTTTCCCAAATCTCAATGACCACACGGTCGCGACGCTGTTCCTGGTCTAAATCGGCTTCTGGGAGGGCTCTGAAATCGGACTTGGCCTGTTCGGAGTTGTATTTCCCGTTTCTCGATTCGAGAGCGAATTTAACATTATCTATGGTTTCGTAACATCCTTGGCTGACAACCCTGTATTTTTTTTCCGGTAGGCTGTTTATAAGGTCGACAAGGCATCGTCCGGTTTGAATCAAATCAGGCTCAAGAGTCCGGTATTCTTCGGCTGTCAGGAGATGCTGCAGTCCCAGGCGGTAGTGAAAATATTCGTTAACAAGACTTAAAGTGAGACTTTCGGTGCTGGTGGTTCTCTCAGCCTGTCGCTGATGATCGTTTTGACCGCCGAAAAAGTGATTCACCCAAGACGGCAGAAGTGAGGCAAACCACCCATGGGGCTCAATTTCGACCTCACTGAGGCGGCTATTGAAGGTGTCTTCAATGGTTGCCGACAATTCCTGTGACATGGCATCGAGACGGTGTAGAGTTCGTGGCCGCACGTTTTGGTTCCACCAATCACCCGCTTCTTGTTCAGTATTGAAAACCAATGGATTCTCTGAGTCCATGGGTTGTCGAATGTAGGTTTGGTGAAGGCCAATAAACAGGCCCTGTTGATTGGCAAAAACACTACGAAACGGAGATGGGGCATTTTCGCCAGTCATATGAATCTCGTGAACTAAATTCTGACAGACGTCGTCACCACCCAAGTGCGGGAACTGAAACTGCAGGGCCACCCCACCATTATCGCCGAACAGGTTGCGATAGGATCCACTTTGGCCACACAGAAGTTGACTCAAATTGAAGTCGGCTAAAGTTTTGGTTTGCAACTGATGGCTGATCTCATGAAACTGCCCATCGTCATCCTGACGCTCACGACTTGGAAGTTCGCCGTAAGTGGCTAAAATATACCACATCTCCCAGGGCAGGGTGGGGGTGAAGTTTTCAAGGGCCGTTGTGATGCGCTGATAAAGCGGCCATTGATTCGGGTGCAGGCCATGAGGATTGTAGCTCAGGTGTCCTTCTGGAGCCTCGTCATCGGCTTGAAAACGCGGGAAGGGACCAAACATTTGTGGCGCCCACTCTTGGAAAAGCATTAAGCCTATGACATTGAATTCTTGGTCGGGCATTGAAAGGTACCATTTTATAATTTCGACCTGTTTTAAGTGGTAGGCAAACTGCAAAGGCATTCCTAGTTCTTGCAGGAGTTCAGTGCGATCTTCATGTTGCAAGCTTTGGCTTCCAAGAGTGTTGTTAAAATCAAGAACTTCAACATAGGAGTAATTTTTGTCATCACGATGCCCGATGAAATCAATCACATCAATAACCAAGGCATCAAGTTCAGACGAGTTGGGAAAATGTCCGGGGCCGTTGATGCCTTTAAAAGGTGTACCAAATGGAAGAATTTCTAATAAAAAGGCGTGGTACTCCAATTGATCTAAAATATCAAAAATGCGGCGGCCCGGGTCGGATTCAGGAGCTTTCGCATAGGGGCTTTCATAATCAGGGTTGTCACGGTGTCTGCTAAAATCACTCTCGACTTGGGCTCGCAGGTGTTCGCGGCCTTGTTGATCCGGGATATCGGCAAGAATTGAATCGATTTTCTTGTTCAACCCTTCGCGCTCAAGTCGATCAATTTCACTGATGTAATCTTCATAGCTCATGTCCTCTAGATCTTTACCCTGCCTTAGGGTGTTCAGGAATTTGAGATACATTTCTCGGGTGCGAACCAAGGTTTTGGTGAGTTCAAAACTCATCATGTAATTGTTGATATAGCTGCCCAGTTTCTGTTTCCACCGTGAGTGAGACTGTATAAAATCTTTAAGGATATGCTTCTTGCGCCAAGTTTGGCTGTAATCGTGAAAAGTATAAAGCGAACTGACAATGGGAAGGCGAGAGCAAACCCGAAGGTCACCATTTTCTTGTTCGCCACTGTAGTGATGCGAGCACTCCTCTGCGCTTAATAAAGGGAAGTGGTTTGGCGAAAAGCGTCCAACCTGAGTCGCAAACCGTCGAGTGTACTGGTCGACATCAGCCTTCACGAAGCCGGAAAAATAGATGTCTTCAATGTAGGGGTTGATGACTTCAAACAGTCCGAGAAAAACCACCATGCGGGCCGTGCCGATAGCAAAGCCAACCGGGCCGCCAGCCACCGACAACACCACAGAATAGCGACTTAGACGGGCCGCCAAGGCTGTGCCTCTTGCTGCGGCTGAGACCATGTTGCTAGCTTTGCGAATACGCTCACCCGCTCTTAATTGCGCATTGATATAGCCAAGGGCTCGAGAGCCTTGCGCCATGGTTACAGCGGTGGTCACTAAACCAACCAGTCCGACCCCTAATTCTTCGCTTAGAAATTGATCGGAGGTTACACTGTGAAAAGCCCGGCGGCAGGTTTGATCTTTGAAACCTCCAAAAAAATCTCGAACTTCGTAGGTTTCATCACCAACGGTGTCGTGGGCGATGACTTCACCAATTTCTTGACTGGCTCCGATCGGACCATAGCGACTCATTGGGGTCGCGTGAGCGGCACGAACGCTGTCGTAGACGCTGCCCCCCATTTGTTTAACAGCCAATTTCCCACACGAGCCCAAGTATTGATTTTGTACTAAGGTTTTGACCAGATGGTCAGACATAAACCCCACCGCCAACGCGATGTTGGGAAGCCAGTTTTTTTCGAAAGCGCGAGTGCGGGGTCCACGATCAGGATCCATAGCCTGTAGAGCCTTGAGAGTGAGCGAGTTAGCAACCGCGCTACCGGCGATGAAGGCTGAAAATCCGACATAGAAAATAGGCGATTTGAGCATCTGCACCAATTCATCAATACAGACCGGGTCGGTGTTTTTTGCCACCATCTCTGGAGTTCGCCAGGTGGTCAGATGTTCCATGATTTTTTGTGGACTGCCACCAAAACAAGTGGCGATACGCACCACTACGATCGCCGCAGCAAAGCGCATGATCTCAGGGCCTAAGTGATACATTCGCGTTCTTAAAGAACGTCGAACACTGTAGCCTTCGGATTCGTACCGCTGCACCAGCTGGAAGCCGGTGTTACCATCCATGTTGTTTAAAAAGACCAACATTTGACTACCGATGCTGCGAACTCGGCGCGCCACCTCTTGATCCGGGCCGGAAAAGTTACGCGGATTGTAGGTTCTAATAAACTCGTGAATTCGTTCACGAGACTCTGCCGACAGATCCATGCGAATCTCACCCCGCATTTGGCTGAGATCAGCCATGTTCAACTGTTGATACTGAATCGGGCCAACGTATTCGAGAACCAAAAGGTATTTGTGGTAGATGCGGCTGTTTTGATTTTCTAAATTCTCCCAGGCTTGTATAAGCTCTTGGCCGCGACCAATGAGATCGATCTCTTCAGTGGCTTGCGCGGAAGCCATGACCGTCGAAAATAATAGAAAAAAAGTTATAAAGGTTTGACGCATTACTGTTCTTTTAATGCAAAAATAGTGCTGGGCAACTGTTTCTAAGTTATTGAAAACACGGGTGAAATATATTCAAAAACCGGGTGATTTCAGGTCGGTGACAAGAATTGTTGTCAATCTACGCGCAACTGTGAACAAAACTGACACTGAGGACTGGTGGCCGTTACCGTGATTCTATAATGCGGCTGTGAAAGCGCTCGAGATGAGAAATCACCCGCTTAGCATTGTATTTTTGTTGGGCGTCGTGTTTGGCGGTGCTGGCAAGGCTGGCCTGCAGCTTTGGGTCACGCAACAAGGTGCGAATTTGTTTTGCCAGTGAATTGGCTTGTTCAGCCTTAAAAATAAGACCATTTTTCCCGTTACTAATGATTTCCACCGGCCCGCCTTGATTAGGAGCTATGGGAACGGCGCCAACCATCATTCCTTCGATAATTGTCTGTCCAAAAGGTTCGGGGCGAATCGAGGCATTGACGACCATTTGGCAGGTAGCCAAAGACAGCGAGGCATTTTCGGTAGCACCAGCAAAGAAGACCGGTAAGTTTTGATTCTTCACCTGTTGCTTAAGGTTGTCTAGATAGGCTTGCTCTTGAAACGCCTCGCCCCATACGACAACTTGAAACAATGGCAAAGAACTATCGTTAATGAGCTCATTAATGGCATCAAGGAGAATATGCAGACCTTTGCCTTTCTCGATTCGACAGACCATTCCGACAAGAGGAAGGGCGGGGTCGTAGTGGCCGCGTTCGGCCCATTTTATTTTTTCCGCTTCGACCTCTTCCTGAGACCAATGGGCTTCGGAAGTTCCCATTAGAATTTTTTCGATTGGATTGTCGCGAGGAATTAAAAAGCGAACCGGGTTTTCTAATTTTCGCTGCATCTTTCCTGTGAAGTGCGAGTTGACGATGAGGCCATTGTGATAAAGAAGGGCGGCAGCGCGATCCATCCAACCCGAGGCTTTGCCGTGTTGAAACCAAACGTGAGGCACCCCCATTTGTTTGCAGGTCCAAGCACTAAACAGGGCGCCTTCAGCCATTGTCGAGTGCACTAAGGAGATGTTGTAACCATTGATTAGGTCTTTAATTTTTTTATGAACCAAACGACGGTCGCTGCGTTTACTGAGGCGGGGAGGCGTGTTGAGAAGGTGAACGTGGGCCCCTTCTTTTTTAAGCTGGTCGTAGAGAGGGCCTGAGCGAAACAATAGGTAATGATTTTCAAACGCTGGCTTGTCGACGTGAATTTGAGTTTGAGTTAAAAAAGTCTCGGCCCCTCCAACTCCAGAGGTCGGGCAAACATAAAGAATTTTTTTCATAACGTCATTAAACCAAACTGTAGCAAAAGGTTACAGGAAAATTGAGTCTGTCTAGACTTCCTTTATTGCAAACAGTTTACCCAATGAAAAGGGGTTTGGCCATTGTCAGTATAGACATCAACTAAAGTCTTGTCAGGCTGAAAAAATCAACAACGGTAGGTTCGCTATTGGAATTGATTTCGCCAAATCAGGTCGGTGGTTTTATTATACAGTTTTTCAACGCTAAAGCTTAGGCTTTCACTTAACTTTTCTTTCAATGACTTTTTGCCAGTAAACTCCACACCTAAAACTTGATGCGACTTCGAAAGTTGCATCATAAGATCATCGCTGGTGCCCAGTTCATCGACCAATTGCATGCCAATCGCCTGTTGTCCGTACCAATACTCACCGGTGGCCACTTGTTTAAGATCCAAATTTTGTCTTTGCTCAATCACATGGGTTTTGAAAAGTTCATGGACTTGTTCAATTTGCTCTTTGAATTTTTGCAATTTAGGTTCAGTGACTTCGCCCAATGGGGTCAGGGTTCTTTTAAATTCACCGGCGGTGATTTCCAGGTAATCAATATCATTTTTTTTCAAAACTTTATTGATATTGGGGACTGACGCGACAACCCCTATAGATCCAATGATGGCAAAGGGAGCCGCGATAATTTTATCTGCAATACAGGCCATCATGTAACCACCGCTGGCGGCAATTTTATCGACACAAATGGTCAGCGGTAGTTCGGCTTTTTTGATACGCATCAACTGACTGGCGGCCAAGCCGTAGCCATGAACCATGCCGCCAGGGCTTTCTAAATTTACCACCACTTGGTCGCCGGGTTTGGCGACACCAAGAACCGTTGTGATCTCTTCGCGAAGTTGGTCGGTGGCGGAGGCTTTGATATCGCCTTCAAACTTTAAGACATAAACCGTCGGTTTTTTCTTCAGTTCTTTCTTCCGATTTTTCTCATCTTTCTCGGCCTGTTTAAAATCCTTTTTGGTTAAGATTTTTTGCAATAGGCTCAGTCGGTTCTTGCCAATTTTCTTGTTGAGGTCTGTAATCTTGATTTCTGACGCGTCTTTGCTTCTGCTTATTATGGAGGCAATAAAAGCGATGACGATCAGGGCGCAAATAAGAATAACCGCAGCTTGCAGTCCAAATTTGGCTATTTCTAAGGCAAAATCCAACATTTAGGGGCTCCTATTCTATTTAACGCCATGATTCTATTAACGGCCCAGGCCTTTGTCTACCACCAGTCAATATTTTCCGAAAAAGGCCGATAAAGAGGAGGATATGTTGAAGTTATTATTAATTGTTTTTTGTCTTTGTTTTGGAATGGTGACGCCGAAGTCAGCAACTGCGGCTTGGACCGCTCCCAGTTTGCAGGCTTTAAAACAAAAAGCGAAATCAAATTTGTTGGAGAGAAAAAAAGGCTTCGATGCTTATTTGCAAAAGAAAAAGCGACTCGAGGCACAACGTCTATCGGATGCCGATAAAATGAAGAAAATCCGTGAGGCTTATCAGGAGAAACGTGAGCAAGCTCGCAAAAACTTTCGACGGAAGACGGAAAGTTTTCCGCGTGAGGCTTATCAGGCTTTTTTGCAAAAACGAGAACAACGACGTTCGCGCCTTGAGAAGGCGCGAGAGAATTATGTTTCTGTACAAGATGAATTGGAAAAAGTTTACGAAAATAAAAAGTATAAGATTAATGGAAAGCGAGAGTTTGATCTGTAAGTCTGTCATAGGATGGGTCAGATTGAGGTTTCAAACATAAATTTTTGGATTGCAACATGAATCAACAGCTTGAACTGACATTTATTTTATTAATAATCTTTCAGTTCAAACACTATATCGCCGACTTTCCTTTGCAAAGAGAGTATATGCTTCGCAAAACTCTACCTCAATGGGGTTTTGTCTTGCCTTTGGTGACTCATTGTTTGGTGCATGCCGCTTTAACACTGATTGTCTGCCTGTTCTACGCGCCCCACCTGTGGTGGTTGTCTTTTGTCGATTTTGTTGTCCACTTTTTGATGGATCGGATCAAGTCTGGGCCGCGCTACCTGGGTCGATTTAACGATTTAAAGAAAGCCGGCTTTTGGAACACCTTGGGATTCGATCAAATGGTGCACCACCTGACTCACATTTACATTATTTACATTATAGTCACGCAATCCTAATCTCCTGGCGCCGACAGTTTGAGGAGTTCTAGGCTCTAGCCACCTGTCGACTTTGTCCTCGTTTTTTTGGGTCCGCTTAAGCCGTTGTTTTATTTGATTTTAATGGGCGAATGAGACGGGGAGTGGGGAATGAATATTGAAGTTTCGCTTTTCGCGAAATCAATGGTAAATACTGGGGTCCATTGTTCAAAACACAGAAGTCGTCGACTTCGATTTTCACGGATCTGAGGAAGTGGAGTGTATGCCTGAGTTGCCAGAGGTTGAAACCGTTCGGCGAGGTTTGCAGGAGATTTTAAACCTCCCCAATGAAACCCTTGTTCGAATTGAGACAAGCGGTAAAAAACTGAGATATGTTAGTTCGTTAACAGATATTCATAAAGTGTCGGGTGAGACCTTGTTGGCCATTCATCGCCGGGCCAAGTATTTGCTGATGGAGACTGAAAATTATTTTATTCTCTCTCATCTTGGCATGACCGGGAGTTGGCGCATTGAAAATGACCAACGCAAGCACGATCATATTCGGATTTTTTTAAAAGATGATCGAATCTTGACCTACCACGATCCTCGTCGCTTCGGGATGTTTTTAGTTATGAATAAACCTGACATGGAAAACCATCCCCACCTGAGCCACTTGGGGCCCGATCCCTTGTTAGATCCGCAATTCACTGGCGATTATCTTTATGACAAATGTCGAGGGCGAAAGACCAGTATTAAGTCTCTCATAATGAATCAAGAAGTGGTCGTCGGTGTCGGTAATATCTATGCCAGTGAAGCGCTTTATTTAGCGGCGATTCACCCAAAAAAGAGCGCTCATCGAATCAGCCGAAAAGCCGCAACCCTTCTGGCGGACGCGATTCGCCAAGTCCTTCTAGAGGCCATTGCTTGCGGCGGAACCACGATCAGTGATTTTGCGCAAGCTGGAGGTTCGAAAGGGTACTTTCAAAACTTTTTACTAGTGTATGGCCGGGATCGTGAAGAGTGTTGTTTTTGTGGAACAATGATTCGTAGCCGAGCTATCGTCGGGAGAAATAGTTTTTGGTGTCCTCAATGCCAGAAGATGTAGTACAATAAAAGCCTCGTCGAGGTTGAAAAGTGCGAAGCGTCCTAGAAAAAAGATTACCAGAATTGATAGAGCTTGAATCGCTCATTGAAAAATTAGGAGCCAAGGCTAAAGTGAAGGTGTTGGCCGAAATCCCCTATCAGGGGCATGTGTTTCCTATTTACGCCATTGAAATTGGCTCTAGCGACGTCAAGGACCCCTGTTTTGCCATGGTTGGGGGTGTGCATGGACTCGAGCGTATTGGCTCGATGGTCGTTATCTCAACCTTGCGAACGGTTATTGAGCTGCTCAGTTGGGATCAAACCTTAAAAAACCGTTTGGAAAAATCGCGACTGGTTTTTGTTCCCATTTTAAATCCGGTGGGGATGTTTCGACGGTCCCGTTCCAATGGCAACAATGTTGACTTGATGAGAAACGCTCCGGTTTTTTCCGAAGAGGCGACTCGCTTTTTGTACGGCGGTCATCGACTGTCTCCAAAAATACCTTTTTATCGGGGCGCATTGGCTGATGGTATGGAAACTGAAAATCAGGTTCTTTGTGATTTCCTAAAAGAGCGCGTGCTGCCTTCAAAAGTTTCAATTTGTTTGGACGTGCATTCAGGATTTGGCTCCAGTGATCGCCTGTGGTTTCCTTATGCTCGAACTAAAAAACCTTTCCCTTACTATGTTGAAGCCTACGCCTTTCGAGAGTTATTAAATAACACCTACCCCAACCATGTGTATGCTGTCGAACCCCAGTCGAGTCAGTACACCACGCATGGTGATTTCTGGGATTACGTTTACGATAGTCATTTAACAAATAAAAAAGACGAATTCTTTTTACCGCTGACATTAGAGTTGGGCTCTTGGAAATGGGTGCGAAAGAATCCGAAGCAAGTTTTTGGAGCACTTGGGATATTTAACCCGGTGTTGCCACATCGAAAGGCGCGAGTCTTGCGTGATCAAAAGACTTTTATGGACTTTTTGCATCGGGCGGTTTTGTCATCGGATTGGATCAACTTAACTCCCGAGCAACGACAAATTTGGAAGTACGAAGCTCTGAACCTTTGGTACACCGGGGTTAAAGATGCAGCCAGTTGATGTCTACCTCGTGCGTGGGTTAGCGCGAGAAACTGCGCATTGGGGTGGCTTTGCGACTCAGTTGCAGAAACTTGAAGCCGTGGCATCGGTCACCGGTCTCGATCTTCTGGGTGCCGGTCGCTACAATAAACTCACCAGTCCGATCACTATCGGTGAGAACTGCGAGTTCTTGCTCAGTCAAATTCCGGAAGATAGCGAGCGACCACGAGTGATTGTTTCGGTGTCTTTGGGTTCGATGGTTGCCGTCGAGATGGCACAGCGGGCGCCGAGCATGTTTAGCAAAATATTCGTTACCAACACCAGTTTCGCAAATTTGTCGCCTCTGCATCATCGCCTTCAGCTTGAAGCTTTTAAACGTTTCTTTAATATTACCAAGAGTCGTTCATTAAGGGACCGCGAAAGCGAGGTGCTGAAAATGGTCAGTCGCGACCGCAGCAAGCATGAGCAGGTTGTTGAGGAGTGGGTGGCTATCGCCGAAAAACGCCCCATGGCTGTAAAGAATTTTGTTCGTCAATTATTAGCGGCTGCCACCTATCGGATCGCTGATGAGCCGCCCGATGTTCCCATCGTGGTTTTACGCTCGATGGGAGATCAGATGGTTGACCCCAGTTGTTCGCAAAAATTAGCCGAGCACTGGAGCTTGCCGATGCACACACATCCATCCTCGGGGCATGACATTTTTATCGATGATCCTCAATGGGTCCTTGATAGAATCAATGACAATTTAAATCAGTCTTGAGATCGGGCGTTGTTGATTTCGTCGATCAGAAGCTGCTGATTGATCGGATTGCTGTAAAGCACACGCAAGGCCGCCAAGGCATAGCCGACCAGTTCTTCGGCTCTGTCTTGGGAAATAAATTGGTACTCCCAGCCGCTGTCGACACTATACTCGCGAACTTCAAAGAGCATTGTTTCGGCATCGACTTTTTGGTAGCCACAAAAGTGATAGGTGCCATTGTTGGCTAATACAGCAGTGCTTTTCCAATTGACTGAAACACAGGCCTCGTTGCGTCGGTCGGACTGGGGGAGACTGTAGTAACGGACATCGATATGATCATAATTTTCGGTGAGAGCTCCCATTCTCTGGTCGTACTCGACAGGCCCCCAATGCTCTATTAGAGCAGCCGCAATGGCATCAAGCTTGGCCTGTTCTTCTGGGTTTGCGGCCTCGGACTTGTAGACTGTGTAGCCATCGGTTTCCCAGGAGCCAGCAGCGGTTGCTGCGGGCTGATAGACGTATTCTGGATAAAAGTAATGCTGGCGAAAGTCTCGCAGCTGGCGGTTTTGGAACGGCTGTTGCGCAAAATCTTGAGCCAACCGAAATTCTACATTTGCAAAGCCAGTCCAGGTTTCGGGGACTTCCACTTTAAAGTCAGCGCGGACAACATGAAAAGAGATAATCAAAAGTATGGATAAAAGCGAATGTTTCATAGTCGCTACTTTAATATGAATTGTCTTGATCGGGGACCTTTACGCCGTCTTCGGAAAAATTTTCAATTCACGGTGATAAGCAAGAATTGTCAGGCCGAATGAGGGGCGCCAAGAAGCTCGTTTAAACTCAGTTGGGTCAAGCGCGCTAAGCTTCGCAGACAGTAATAGAACAGACTGGTGGTAATCACCATCAAAGGCAAAGCGATCACGACATAGCCCATCCACGTCATGTCAGCGATCTGGGTATTAAGCATATTGGCTTTCTCATTGTCTTGTAAGTGAGTCGGGATATCTTTAAAAATTGAAATAGCTAAAAAGAAATTTAGAAGAGCACTTATAAAAAAAGTGCCCGAGAACAGGAGGGTGCATCGACGTATTAATTTATCGAAATCATCTTTGCGATTTAAACTTTGAAGTCGTTCCTCAATCAAGTCCATGGAAAAAAGACCAGGTTGATTCAGGAAAAAACCAAAAAGTGGTTTTTTTGAGAAGCTTGAAAAGAACACAAAAATACCAATCAGAGCCGGGAAACTGGCCTCTTTGATGGCAAACCAGATTCCCTCAAGTTTCATCAAAGCAAAGCCCCCGGTTAATAAAACGTTGAGAAGTCCAAGAAGTGAGATCCAATTGATTTTCTTTTCTTTATAAAAATCAAAAAGACCATGACCTAAAGGCAGGGAGATCGCCAAAATTAGGGCGTACAGTGGCCCTTGCTCGCCGAGGTGGGGTGACAGCTTATTGAGAATGATGACCGGTAAGGCAATATCGAGAATGAGATTAAGCCAGACCTTATTGGGCGATTGATTCGATTGCCTCTCCATCCCTTCATATTATGAGGCTCGGCATTGGGAGTCAATTGAGGTATACTAGGAATATGTGCCGAATCTTTGGTTTTCGATCGATTTTACAGAGCGGAGTTCACAGAAGTCTGATGGATTCTGACAATGCTATTATTCAACAGAGCGACCGTCATCCCGATGGCTGGGGTGTGGCTTATTACAATATGGGCAGCCCGCATCTGGTAAAAAACGAAAATCAGGCCAGAAAGTGCAAGATTTTTGAGAAAGTTTCGGGGGTTGTGTCGTCGAACACGGTGATCACTCATATCCGAAAGTCGACCGTGGGGTCGGTGGGACCGTTAAATACTCACCCTTTTCAATTCGGACCCTGGGTCTTTGCCCACAATGGCAATGTCGAGAATTTTCATGAAAATCGCAAGATTTTAGTAAGTAAAATTGATCCCGACTTGCAGCGTTTTATTTTAGGTGAAACCGACAGTGAAGCGTTGTTTTATTTGTTATTAACGATTATGCGTCGGCAATCCGCGTTTTCTGATAAGGACAAAGAATTTAATTTCGCCGTGGCCTTAGAGGAATTTGTTTCTGTCTTTCAATCTATTTTCGGTGAGATCACAGAATCAAAGGGTGATTACCATAGAAACTATCTGACCTTTTTGATGACTGACGGTAAAAGGATGTATGCGTTTAACGGCGGTCAGCCACTGTTTTACAGCACTCACAAAAGTCAGTGTCCGGAACGAGACACTTGCAGTCACTTTAATCCTATTTGTGAATCAAGAGCTAAGGCCAACGATAAAATCCATCATCTGCTGGTCAGCTCAGAGATTATCAAAAATGAAAACATCTGGAGCCCCCTGGAATTCGGAGAATTTGTCGGTGTTGATCAAAATTTTTTATTCCAAAAAGGTCGCGTCGCCGTGGCCTAAGGAGATAAGCTTTCTGGGCCGAGATTTTCAGTGATTTCTGGCGCCATTGCCTGAGCGGCGACAATCCATTGCACAGCCATTTCGACCAGCTCATTCCAATTGTCATACCGGTCGGGAGCATGGTTGTTGATTATTGAATTGCTAATCGTTTCGATAAAATTACGCGTCCATTGACGGCGAAACGCTCGATTGAGAGCCCGTGGATCCAAATCTTGATTGTTTTTAATCATATAAAAAGTCGCAACACGGCCCATTTTCTGAAAGTCCCGACGAGTGATATTAACGCCACTGCGGTCACATTCGTCGTTGAATTGCCAATAGTCGGTGAGATTCATTTTGCGATACCAGTGGTTTTCAGGGATGTCCTCCCAGGGTTTATGGTAAACGCAGCTCTCCTGGCTTTTTTGGTGATACACTTGTGAAAGAAATCGCCCTTTGTAAAACATGGCCTGATTGTTAGCGGCTTGCCCGGCATGAAAAGCAGCCAGCAAAGTCACCTGCAAATGGGCGTTGTCCCAGTTGTGGCGACGTCCCAGTTTTTCTCCCTGACCGCTGATGAGGTGGCGGTACTGTTCGGCAACATAAACCGCAACAAAGTCTCCGGCGACCTGTTGACCTTTAATGGACAAGGCCTCGATCCCGGAAGGGTCGCAATTGATAAGAACGCGGAGAATGGCGCGGTAAAAGTCTTCGATTTGATTCGAAGTTTGTAAGTACTCTTCGAGGCTAGAGAGATAGTGTTTATAGGAAGCATCGGCGACATATTCGGTTTTATCGTTCCAGGGTTTGTAGTCAACGCCCGCAAAGCTGCGCCCAAAGCGTTCAGCATTTTCTTGCCAATGGGGTTCATATTTAACGTGATAAGTTGAGACGGTTGGCGTTAGCCTCAATTCCACGCCTTGGCCTGATTTGACACCATCGAGATGACTGCCCTGAAAGCGCGGAATGGCCTCCGTGATGAGGGCGGGATAGAGGACCTCTTTCATTAGCGATAAAAAAGATTGGCCTTTGTAGTCTGCCAGTTGATAGGAGGCTTGATAGTCTCCAACTTCTACATAGCGGTAGACCCGTGCCTGAGATGGAAGACAGCTTAAGAAAATAAACACGCCAAAAAGCCATTGAATTCTCATAGACCCCCCTAAAGGAATTCAAAATTTTAACTTTTGACTGGATTCGAGACGGTAGGAAAACCGAATCGGGCCTCATCGGTGAGGGCCAGACACCTCAATCGGAGATTTAGGAATAGCAAAATGTCGGCCGCGTGCAAAGAATTCGTTTGTATTCCTAGCGTCAAAAGGCGCATGACTGTTCTAAAGTGAATCGCACAAGTGTTTGAAAATACAAGTAAAAAGTTCGTTTTAGAGAACTCGAACGCGAAAACGTATGAGATTATGTGAGGCGGACGATTAAAGTCGAGGCAATAGCGATAGTAAGGGCAGACGGAGAGGTGATCTTATGAAAGCTATCAATATGAACCAAGTCTACACTCAACAAGTTGAGAACATTATTAAAGTGAATGGATTAGAAGACAATTACGGTGCCATGGTCAAAAACTGCACAAGCATGTCAGAGGTGCTAAAAGCTCTTTCCAATGAAGCGGCTCAACACGTGGCTGTTTTAACTGAATCCGGACAACCGATCGAAAATATGTTTGAGTACATCAAAGCCGAACTGGCGACCCAAAAACCCGTGGTTCTGGCCTTATTCTTTGAAAAGAACGATGAGACTATTTTAGACGCGTAAATTATAGGAATTATTGACCCTTTTTTAATTTGATGGGATAAAAAAGGGTCTATGGAAAAGATACTTGTCAGCATTGCCCCTGGCTTTGCCTTCACCTGTGGCGCTTTTCTGTTGCTTCTGTCCGGAGTGCAGCTCCGTATTTATTTCAGCAAAAAATACAAGCGCTCTCGCTCGCTGGCCTTGTTTTGTTTTTTCTCCGGTTTTTTTGCGCTTGAACATTTTGTTGCACAATCACGAGTCTTTTCTCCCGAATTCACTCACGCCTATGTTGGGCTTTCGACCCTGGCTCTTTGCCTATCATTGGCTTTTTATATTACGTCTTTAAGTTATTTTGTGGCCATTCCGTCTTGGCTTTTTAAAACCTATCGTGTCGGATCCCTAGCGGTGGCCTTTGTTACATTTATCGGAGTTGTTGCCTCTTTGGCAGGCGGGCGATCATGGTTCTTTCACGCCCACGACCTGCTTCATTCGGGGAATTATTTTGTGGATTCCTATACGGTGCGAATTGGCCACCCTCGACAGTTTATAAATATTATTTTATCGATCACTGGAGTGATCACTGTCGGCGGTGCCTCGGTTCTTTTGCGACGTGTATTAAGAACTTCCCGCGATACCTTTTTTATACTGGGGTTGATGTTTTCGATCGTTGCAGCGATTCTTGAAAACTTCTTGTTGCCTTTCACTTATTCCTATTTCTTTCCTGTTGTTTTCATGGCCAACCTATTTGAAGCCTTTCGAATGAATTCTTTATCTTATCGTGAGTATGTCCGTGAGAAAATGGCTCGACACTTTGATCAAAAAGTGGAGTCGGAAAGTGAAAAATACCAAAACTCGAATTTAACCGAAAAACGTATCAGCGAACTAGCGAAAAAGTTGCAAACGGTCCTTGAAAAAGACAAAGTCTATCTGAATCCCAATCTCAGTTCTGAATCCTTGGCAAAAAAAATAGGGATCCCCCCTTACCAATTGTCTCAGGTGGTTAATATTGGTTTGAATACCACCTTCTTCGAACTTGTGAGTCAGTATCGAATTGAAGAGGTCAAACAACGACTGAAAGATGAACAATACGCTGACGAAACAATTATCAATATTGCTTACAGCTCAGGTTTTAATAGTAAGTCAGCCTTTAACACGGCCTTTAAAAAGCAAACCGGAATGACGCCTTCAAAGTTTCGCAAATCTTAGTCTTGGTGTTGATCGAGTGAGCAAAGACGGACCGCCTTATTTTCAGGGCGGGCGATGTTTTAAGCCGTTGAAATCTTGTATTAAACTGAGACAAACCGATTTGTTGTGCGATTGACTGTTGCCTAGTTCTTAGACGCTGAAAACCCACCTGTTTTTCCTAATACGGCATAGAAACTGCAGTTTTAAGAGGGGAGGGGGCGATTGTGTCAAAAAAAATCACTTTCATTGGCGTTTACCTTTTACTGATTCTGGCATTCACAAACTGCAGTGGGGCCAACTTTGGTGGAGGCGATAGTGAAGCGGTGGAAAATTCAGCGCAAGCCCATTCTGATGACGACGGGGACCAGCCCGATAATCCGTTGGAGCCACCACCACCTCTCGATGGTGAAGCTGTGGTTTATCAAATCTCAGTTATCAACGGGGGGTTGTCTTTTGATCGGGTGCAAGTGGAGGTGGATATTGCGACCTCGACAACACCGGTTTTACTTTTTGTTCATTTGCAGCAACCCACTACAATTCTGTTAAAAGGTGATGTGGAGTCCGTGGCGGCGATTTTTTTAACATCAAACACCAGTGCTTACGATCTGCCGACTTCAGAGGTTCGTCTTGCCGGTGGCACGCTTTTCCCAAGTTCTCGCTTGGCGACGGGGTTTCTGCCTCTCTATCAGGCTGGCAATGGTCTGGCGGGCATTATAGGTGATGATGCAGTAGCAACATGGGAGCAGGGCGTGATCGTTTCTGATTTCGCTCGTAATCTCGGACAAAGGAAGTGCTATGATCTGGTTTTCGACACAGATTTTGCTCCCCCACCCAGCTTCTCTTTATCTTGGTCGACCGGGCAAAACTGTATTTACTAACTCCCAGCATTGAGGCGGTTTCTTTATTACCCGCCTTGGTATAACATGGCCGAAATAGGGAGTGGATCAATGCAGAAAATCTTTATCTTTTTAATTTTGTCATCACTAGCAGCCTGTCAGGTCCAACCCCGCAAAACCCAGCCATTAACGACTCAAGAAGAGCTGGTGCCAGCTAATAAGGTTCCCAAGCGGGTGATGGGACCTAAGAAAGAAAAACCTGAGGCCATCCAAGACAATCAAACGGTGATGGTTGAAGACCTCTTTGAGAAAGTGAAACAACGTCTCAAGCCCGATTATCGACGGTTTCAGCAAGCTGGAACTTACTATTCTTATCCTTACATGATGGCTCCTTCGCGACAGGATTCAAAAAAAACCTGGGTTTCCGGAGAGATAATGATGTTCACAAATGACGACGGACGGGTAAAGCAGGTCGCTCTGGTGCAGCGAGAGTGTGGTGAAAGGCGCAGCGAAAAGATGGTTCAGCGCGTGCGTGAACGTTTTGTTGAATTCGTAGCCTCGGAGTCCACATTTGTTTTAGGGCAAACTGTGCGCCTTGACGATGGGGATTTTTCGCGTCTGGGTGATCCGATTCAGGAAAGCCAGTGGCGTCGGACTCCGATCAAGGATGAGATGGCTGGTGTTAAATCTATGCGTCTGTCCGGTGGGATCATGAAATGTGATGCGCAGGGTGGCTATGGCTACCGCTTTGATTTCTTCTTGAAAGGCCAGTAAGCACACGACAAAGCGGCTTGATGCCATCATGGACCCAACTCGGCTCCACCACGAATATTGACCATAAGGTAAAGGGTGAATCATTGATGCCCAGGTCATTGCAAGGGGGCTCTGTCTGTTTTAAGTTGCGCCCATGTTATTTAGAACTGTTTTAGTGCTTTTTATCGCTGTTTCTGCATGTGTTTCCAATAGTCAGACTCAATGTGATAGTGAATCTTTGCAGCTGCAGGAATTTGATATTCGCTTAACGCGGCATCAGCCTCAAAACCGCTTAGGGTTAATCTTAATTATGCCACCCACTGGCGGCAGCAATTTCCTTGATCGTCAGTATGCTGAGTTGTTGTGTGAGAATAGATTTGAAGCCATTATCGTTGAAGGTTGGAGAGGTCTGGGTGATAAGTCTTTGGACCTTTCGATTCACAAGCAACTCTTGGGCCGAGGTCAGCAAGTGATTCAAGCTGTTTTAAATGAGTTTGAACAGCCGTTTATAGGGATTCTTGGAACCAGTGTTGGGGCTCTGCATGGAATGACCGCTTTTGGTAAAGATCAAAGAATTCAAGCCGCCTTTTTGATTGCGGGCGGTGGCCCTATTCACAAAGTTATTGCCCGATCGGATGAAGAAACTCTTAAAATGTACCGAAAAAAAAGAATGCAGAAATTCGGATATTCTAGTGTTGAGGAATACGAAAAGGCTTTAAGCTCTGCTATCCCCAAAGAACTGGATGCATTGACATATGCCGAGACCATTGCCGAAAAACCTTTAGCTTTGGTGGTCTCAGACGATGATCAAACGGTGTCAACACAGTTCCAACTCAATTGGGAGCAGGCTTTTGAGCCCGACGAAACCTACCGATTTGAATCCAGTCATTTTTGGACGATCGTAAAAACCTGGTGGTTTCATGAAGAGAAAATCAAAAATTTCTTCTTAAAAGCCAGCGAATTGAAGAGCTCATCTCAGCTTTAATCCGTTTATGAAAAATCAGAAGGGGACTATCACCTTTAGATTAAAGACAAATCTCAGTTATTTTAAATGATCAGCGATCAGTTTACGGAGTTTATCGATTTCAATGGGCTTTTTAATATATTCGTTACAACCACTGTCAAAACTTCTCTGAATTTCGTTCTCTAACGAGTAGGCGGAGAGTGCGAAAATTTTAATCGGTGGGCGCTCAGCGTCTTTTTCAAGGGATCGTATCTTTTTAACGCACTCATAGCCATTCATAACAGGCATTTGCATATCCATAAGTATGAGGTCGTATTTTGTTGAGTTTTGTTGGTACATCTCGATGGCCTTAACGCCATTTTCAGCTTCATCAAAAGAGTAAGGGAAGTTTTGTAAGCACGCTTTAATCAAAAACCGATTCTCAAACACGTCATCGACCAATAAAATCGAAGCGGGTTTTAAATCAAAGTCACTGGTCTTGACGGCTTGTTTTGTCTGCTTCAGGTCCGCTTGCTTTTCAGAGGCGGGTAAGGGAAGGGTCACATCGAATGTGGATCCTTGGCCGAGGTTTGAATTGACTGAAATTTCGCCCTTCATGAGAGTGACTAATTGTTTAACTATCGCCAATCCTAAACCAGTGCCGCCATAGATCTTGGAAGTTGACGAGTCTCCTTGATTGAATCTTTCAAAGAGTCCGGCCAAAATATCTTTGGTCATTCCGATTCCTGTGTCAGCGATTAAAAGGCGTATGTTTTTGTCGTCGGCTTTTTTCAAATGCAGAGTCACCCCGCCTTGCTTTGTGAATTTGACGGCATTGCCAAGAAGGTTCAATAAAATTTGTTCAACACGCAGCTGGTCTCCGAAAACGCATTCCGGGATATCTTTATCGACCAGCAATTTCAGGTCGATGTTTTTTGCTTTGGCGGGAGGTTCAAGGACCTGAATAATCCGTTCACAAACTTCAATAATTGAAAATGAGGCGCGGCATATTTTCATGTTTCCCGATTCGATTTTAGAAATATCAAGGATGTCGTTAATCAGGCCTAAAAGAATCTGGTTGCTTTTCTTTATTCTGTCTACTGTATGTGAAAGGTTGCCCGGTAAATCTTGTTCAGCCAGGAGGTCGGTCAATCCGATAATAGTGTTCAGTGGCGTACGGATTTCATGACTCATATTTGATACAAATTGGGATTTCATGTCAGACGATTTTACGGCTTCTTTTTCGGCATTGATCAACTTCAAGCGTGATTCGAGAAGTGATTGTCCCATTCTATTAAAGTTAAGAAAAAGATCAGTGAATTCTTTGGCATCACTCTTTTCAAGTTCAAGGGAGCTCAGTTTGTTTTGCTCGAGATCGGTAAATCCTTGTTTTATTTTTTGAATGGGTTTGAGTATTTTTTCTTCGTAAATTCGTGAGATGTAAATAAGAGCAGCAAATGTGAGAATGAAAAGAATAACCAGTCCCACTAAAGTCTGTTGAAAGATTTTTAAGATATCTTCGCGTGAGTCAGAAAGAGCCGCTTCCGATTTATTAGCTAGATCTCTTAATTGACTGGAGTTGACGGTTGCTAGAGTGTAGTACAGTTTAAAGTGTCTCTCGGCGTCTTTGACTTGACCGCTCTTAAGAGCATTTAAAGTTCGCTTTAAAAGTTCTAAGGACTTAGAACTTCCGTGGCGGAAGGAAATCGAAGACAGTCTCATATCCCCCAATTTCGACCATAGCGATTCGATCGTTTTAAGATACCTTTCGTAGTTAGTAATCAGTCGCTGAGCATTGAGGTAATGGTCTTCCTTGCCGGTCATTTGATACATAAGAAGAGCATTTTTGACCTCAGAGGACTGCTCAGCCAGTTGCATCAGTATTTGTTCCTCTTCGGCTTTCGATAGTGAATGCTTTTCTAACTCGATATATTTGGCATAGGAGTCAATAAGGAAAAAGGAAACAACCGCAAACGTACTGGTCAGTACAAATAAAATAGGCAGGTAAATTCGCCACTGCAGACTGGGGGATGCAAAAGTGATTTTTCTCATTCCAGTAATACGCGATCAGGAGCGACGCCCTTTAAAGGTCCTAAGTCTAAAAACGCATCCGGTGACGGGCCCATATTATTCTGTCGTTCAAAGGCCCAGTCCAGTTCAGCCTCTAACATTGAATAAAAGACGTTGGTGATTTCGACAATAAACGAAGTGTCGTTCCATCGGGAGTGATTTTCAGAAGTTGAGGCATGTCCTATTTCGCTAAGAGTGATGGCGTAAGATTCTTCTTTATTATGGTCAAAAAATGATTGGGCTTCGATAAGGGCTTGCAGCATGAGCTTTATTTCCTTGCTGTTTTTAGCGGCGGTCTGATTGCTAGTAACCAGGATAGAAAAGTCGGAATAAAGGGGAGAAGTGATTATTCCAAAATCTGACTTGTTGTTGGCAACAATCTCGTCGCCTCTGGGATGCCACGCAACAATTGCGTCCACCGACCCATCGACAAGTGCCTTTATGTGTTGTTCTCCCTCAAAATATTGAACCTGTATGTCTTTTCGTTCAAGATAATTGAGCTGA
Source organism: Bdellovibrionales bacterium (assembly GCA_964230555.1). Taxonomy (GTDB): domain Bacteria; phylum Bdellovibrionota; class Bdellovibrionia; order Bdellovibrionales; family JAGQZY01; genus JAGQZY01. The sequence continues at coordinate 16,729 of CAXRIX010000136.1, read as the reverse complement.
ACAAGAAGGTTTAAAAAAAATTCAGCATTGGTATTTTTGATAACGCCGACGCGATGATCTTTAAGGTCCTCGAAATTCTGAATGCCTTCTGATTTACGAAAAACAAGAAATGTGTTGTTAGCGGCACGATGCAATTGGGTCAAAATTTTAAAATCAAAACCTTCGGCTAAGGCGAGAACGACAGGTGTCGTGTATCCGACAGCGTAATCGACTTTTCCCTGTTTTAAGAGTTCAATGGCAATCGCGCCATATTCGACGACTTGCAACTCGACGTCGAGTCCTTGCTCTAAGAAGAAGTCTTTTTTACTGGCAATAATGGGAAGCAAGCTAGAATGAAACGCGGGGACTGCTACGACCAGGTGACGCTGAGGGACCGGGGGGGACATCTGGTAAATCGAAAAACAGGCAACTACCAGCACAACAAGAACAATTGATGAAGTGCGCTTCATGGTTATTTTCTACTCGAAAAGACAAGGAACAACAAGGCAAATGCAATTGAGAAGGCCTGGAAGTTGTGAAGTTTTCTGCACATCATTGGCAACAGGTGAAGCCGGCATCGGTGACCCCTGCCCCTTTGGTGATCGCTTTGATTAATGATATTTTTGAGACAGGTCAGTGGCAGGAAAACTCCGAGATACGGCGGCCTTACGCAAGTTCAAGAAAGCTTGAACAAAAAAGAGTTGCGTGTTAATTTGCTATGAACTTGATGGAGGAATCGTTTTGCAGCAAACCAACATGACCTGTCTGTCTTGCGGGCGCCCCATATTGAATAGGAAGCGTTTCGAAAAGAATGTAGACGTAAAGTATTGCAGTCAAAGATGCTCTCAGGAAAAACTCGATAAACGGGATCGACGGTTGGAAGATGTTGTCTTGCAAACGTTAAAGAATAATCCGCAGAAAAACTATTGTCCTTCGCAAATCAGTCGAATGTTCTTTGCAGAATCGGATTGGAAACGTCTGCATCAACGAACAGTCAAAGCCTGTCGTCGCCTTTTTTTATCTGGAAAGATCCAACTTATGCAAAAAGGCCGGGTCCTAAGCTCAACGGCCTTCAAAGGACCTTTTCGAATAAGGGCCAATCAAGCCAGTGGGAGAGAATGATGATCTATAAGAAAATATCGAAAGAAGAGTCTGAGCAATTTAGCAAAAGACGGTGGATTCATCTTATTAATAGTCTTTCCGGCTATAAGTCAGCCAACTTGGTTGGAACTTGTGATCAGGACGGGAGTAGTAATTTGGCGATTGTTAGTTCGACCTTTCATTTGGGGGCCCGTCCTCCACTGATGGGATTCGTCTTGCGACCTCATACATCAAAGTCGCCCAGGCATACTTTGATGAATATTAAGCAGACAGGGTATTTCACTCTCAATCATGTGCATCAAGGAATCTACCGGCAGTCCCATCAAACCAGTGCTCGCTACCAGAGGAGTGAGAGTGAATTTGAGAAAGTGGGGCTCTCTGAGGCTTGGAAAGATTTTCCAGCTCCTTTTGTTGAAGAGTCTCGGGTCCAAGTTGGGCTAAAGTTGAAAGAAATCATCGATGTCACTCATAACAGCACTCATATTATTATTGCTGAAATTCAAAAGTTTTACATTGCAGAGAAAGCCATTATGGACGACGGGTATGTCGATTTGGAAGCTTTGGAAACGGTGGCTGTTTCTGGTTTGGATAGTTACCATGCAGCCAACAGGTTGGCTCGATTGTCATATGCTAAGCCCAACCAGGACGTTGAGACCATACCTGTTTCCGGCATCAAAAGAAATTATCCTTATAAAATGGGTTTCTAGCGATGGAAATTAACTTTGCTTTCGTATGCACCGTCCATTAGGCTTGTATAAATGAGATTGCGTGTTTTCTGGCCCCTTTTGTTTGTTATAATTATCCCGAGGATAGCTATGAGTGGACGAGTCGAGCAGGTCGGTATCGACCAGTTTATATACACCGAAGTGACCGTCGGTTTAAAAAAACAAGGCACTGGAAAAGACGATGCCGGAGCACAAGCCAATAAAGAGTTGATGGCTGATGGGTCGGCACTTGCCAAATCAAGAGCCAAGGCGATGAAAGAAGCAGTTTTAAGGCTTAAAGAATCTAAAGATTATGCCAACTCATTGCAACTGCAAGATATCGCCAAAAACTATCAATATTTCAATCCCGATATGGCGGGGTTTTCAAAACTCCCCACATGGAGCACACCCAACGATATTCAAAAACACCACAACAAATCAGGCTATGTCCTTATTTTGGATCGAGACTTAAGGAAAGGTATTGGGCGAACAGTGATACATTTTAAAAAGATTCCGTCCATAGCGAGCCTTAACGAGGTGAAACAACAGCTTTTAAAGGCTCTTGAGAATTTATCAAATAAGAATTCCTAGTTTCAAATGAGCACAACAACTCTGTGCGCAGAGCCGATCCAAAACTTATGCTATATTTGACGTTTTTTCGGAATAAATCATAATATTGACTGGACTTGATGAAGATATTTTTTAGTAATATCAATATGATACGAATTTAATGTGACATAATATAAATTATCAGCAAAGTTTCCAGGTGGCATTTTATGACATTACGTCTGGAAACCTATGCTTCGTAACTACGAATCGATGAACTCTCGCTCCTTGTTTTGGGTCGTTGCCTTTTTTAAAGGAGTATTTCCCATTCTCGGCCACTTATGACTCTCAATCCTACATTTGTTCGCTGTCTGACATCGATGCAATGTGATTGACTATAGCTGACCGTCGGCTTTTGATAGATCAGTTCCAGGATCTGATATAGATCGTAAAACGGATGCAAAGACACGAGCTTTTCTTGTAACGACATTTCCTTCAATCAAACCGAACATCTTAAGGCTTCGGTTATTGATATCGCGGATCCGAAGTCCCCAATGCAACTTAGGTCGAGCTAAAAAGTCCTGGTTTTAATTTGTCTGGGAGAAATTTGCCGGCCTTGCTAGAATTAACAAGGCTCTAATATTTTTGGTAATAGGAGTTTTGGTGAATAATAATAGTGGATTTTCTCTCATCGAGCTGATGGTAACGGTTGCTATTATTGGAATTCTCTCAGTCGTAGCAGTCCCCTCCTATAAAACTTTTCAAGCCAAGGCGAGACAAAAAGAAGGCTTTGCTTTGTTGAATGCTTACTACTCGGCAGCGATTGCCACACGCACCGAATTTGGCGCCTTTCCCGGAAATTTTGTGGGCACGGGTTTCGCTCCCACCGGTGGACTTATTTATCGGATACGTACCGATGACAACCCCAATCCCATACCTGGAGAAACGGCCTTCAATAATGACAATAACTGTCTCAACACCGACAATGGGCGACCTTGTAACTGCTCTGGGAATTGTCCGGGTTTTAAAACCTGGAATGAATCGGCTTTGGGAGTTGTTGGTTCAACGATCGGGATCGCTGGGGTCCAAGGTGGAGCCGGGAATGCTTGTACCATCGGTACCTTTCCGTCGGTGACGACAGACTCCGCATTTTTGGTCGGTGTTGCGGCGGTGATTAGCACGACAGCCTCTAGTGTGGATCGTTATTACATGAACCAAGCCAAGGTTATTCAAATGTGTAATGACGGACTTAAGTAAAAAAACATTCAAGAACCTTTTTAGATCAAATTAACAAAGTCTTATAAACGTTGAAATAGAAGTATCTGTTATGATCGACAGTTTTCAAGAATGATGACGAGCTTTTTCCGGTTTTTATTGCTCTCAGAACTTACCAAGAAGAGGCATGGTTTTTGATTCGCCGTTGATCAATTGCAGTGTGATTTGGTTATTTTTCCAATCAATAGATTCCGAAATTTCAGGATAGTTCTTTAGAAGCTGGTTCATGGAGACCCAGCCTCCGCCTTTTACTGGAAGATCATGAACCTCTGCGAGTTTCTCTATGCTCATATCAAATAATTGTCTATGACGAATTTCATTTTCGACTGTTCCTTTTCTGATGACTTGAATATAAATGGGATTTTCTCCCATTTCGATATAAGCACCGGTTGTCAGTTGATTTCCAAGCATCACATCACCAACGAGAACTAGTAATTGGCCATCGGGTGATAAAAAAGGTTTTTGTTTGCCAATGTACCAGTCCAATTTCCATACTTTCTGTTTTTCACTTTCATTGGAGTTTTGGCGGCTTACGAGTTGAGTGATCTGTTGCCAAATCGACTTTGCTTTGGATCCGTTTTTATAGACTTCGGTGATGTTTTGTTCATGCAAAGAGATCAACGTGTAGTTTCCGTTTTTCGATTGAATTTTTATATTTTCCGTCATCGGAGCTGGTTTCATCGCTAAACCTCCCAAGCCCAAGATAAGAATAAGAAGATACGTTGATATATTCTGAAAATACATTAGCAACTCCATCCCGGTAGTGATGAAAGAGTATAGTTTTCCAATGCCACTCACCTAAGAATTACGTTTATTTTCTCTACACTTTTGCAAAAATACAATATCCAATAATAATAGATCTTTGATGAGTAAAACTCATTATTTTGACAGACCAGAGACCTGCTTCAATTGATCGAGACCAAAGGCAAGAAGATCTCTGGTGTGGCGTCATATAGTGGTTTCCTTAAATTTCAATAGGTGCTGAAATGCTGACAATCCAAGCGTCGGATTCCAATTCATAAGCCCCGGGGGTGGTGATAATTGCCGTGGAAATTGAGGAATCATTGTAGTTGATGCGTTCAAATTCAAGGTTCACAGAGAAGCTATGGATATGAAAACCACCGCCAACACGAAATCCTTGGGCATCTTCCAGGTTAATGTTGGTGCCATTGTTAGAATCAGGTTTTAGGTTCCCTAAAACAATCCAGCTTCCCCACGCGCGTATTCCGACATCACGCATTTGGATTCCAAACGTTGGAGCTAAATTGTATGAGGTGGCATCACTTTCGAAGTTGGCTGTGTCATCACTGTACTCCAAAAAGCTATATCGTGCGTCAGCAGCGAGGAACATCAACTCGTCGATATGGAATCCCAGGCGCATCATCAGCCCTAAGCCGCGCACATCGGTCTGGTCTTCTGTGTTAAATTGGTAGGTCACCCCGGGCTCTAAAAATAGACCGCCGTCATCGGCTGCAGTATGTCCCTGCTGGGTGAAAAGGAAAAGGATGGCGAATACGGATGTGTTAAGTATTTGTTTCTTCAACTTATGCTCCTTGTTTGCATTTAAAATATGACAATACCCAATTGTTGGCCTGGCCTGGTGGTGGTGAGTTGCAATAAAATTGTATTTTTCTAAATATCTTCGAATAAATTAGACCGGATTTCTTGCGGTCCTGGCAGGTTTGAAGAGGTTTACTTAATTTTGAGTGAATACCTTAAAGGTCCACTTTAAATTTGGCGAATTCTGTCGAATTCATAACGAAAAACCAGGATTTCGTTTCAAGGTGGGGCGAAATTCCGGTTTTTTATAGAATTATCTTTAGAGCTTGAGGCTCCAGCACCGATCAAAGTCCTGCTTCGTGAAGACGTCAGTGATGAGCAATTGAAACCTTACCCAATGAACGATGTGGTACTTTAATGTGTTTGGAGTGAGAATGAATTTTTTAAAAACCTCTCTATCAACTATAGCCTCTATTGGTTTAATGATTTCACAGTCAGGATGTGACTCCGGATCGGGGCCGAGCGCCACCGAGGTGAGAGCATTACAGTCCTCAGCCTTTGCCAACAATTTTAATGTTCATGATGTCGTCGGTGGTGTTGATAGTGCACAAGACGCCCTCCCCGCTTCGCGCCCTTTTCATGTTAATTCGATAGCCGAGGCTTTAGAAATTCCAGTGCGTGATTGCACCCAAGAGGGGCTTTACGAAATGGAACGGCAAATGGCATTGAATGCGGCCGCGGCCGATCCCAGTGGACGGACGGTGCCGGTGAAGTTCTCCTATTCTTTTGGAAAAAAACACGACGTTTTAGCTAAATGGGCCAATGATCGCGCTGTTTTAAGTCGTAGTAATGGTGGAACCAGCTACATTCCTGTAGGCGATAAAATGGGCTCCAAGTATGGGAAAAAGCATGCTTATTATACAGTCGATAACACAGAAGTGGCTCGTCAGTATCGCACCGGAGAAAAGTGTTTTTTCTCAACACTTCAAGTCGACCCTCAGAATTTTAATATATCAAATGGTAAATACGATTTTATTAAAGTGACTCAAAAAGACCTAGAGCTCTCAAAAGAGTTTGCAAATAAGAGTTTAGGATCCCTCAAGCACATGATTCACTATATGTATTATGGCTACTGTAAGCCTGGTCGCTGTGCTGATGGTCAAGGATTCGTCGGCGAGTATGCCAATCGTCTTTTTAACGAAGTTCCTAGTTATGACAATGGCGAACCCCAAATTATCAAGCTTTACATGGCCGATCTACGTTCTGGACAAATGCAGCACGATATTGTTCGGCTGAGTGAAGGAACGGTGCGAGGACGAGAAATAGATTCGTCTATTGATAACATTCTGAATGTCTGTAAAGTCCACGAAAACTTTCACGATGTGACTAAAAACCTCAGTCTTCCAGCCGAAGTTGAAGGCTATGAGTTTTCTCCTATCGATGGAGCTGTACAGTTGGTAGAGAATATTCTTTCACATGATGTTGATGGCACGATCTTGTCATCGCAGTACACCCCAATTGTTATCGACCTGGATGGTGATGGCATCAAAACCTCCAGTGTGCGTTGGGGGACTTTTTTCAACATGGCAGCACTGGCTGATAGCGAAGATCAAGGCCAGTCCCACCGGTCGGCTTGGCTGGGTGGTGAATATGTCGATTATAATGGATTAAACCCCGATCCACGCGTTAATCAAGATGTTCGATTAAAGGCCACGGATGGTTTTTTAGTGGTTCCCGGAGAGGATGGTAAAGTCACCAGCTCCACCGAAATGTTTGGCGATAATATTACTATTGGTGGAAAAAAATACGAAAACGGGTTCTATGCACTGCAGGCTTTTGCCGGTAAGAATTGTGAATCCGATTACGTCGAGAATCGCTATGTCGGTCCATGGGATGGCGACATCTATAGTGATAAGTTAAAAATTTGGGTCGATGAGAATCGCAACGGTGTTAGTGAAGAGGGCGAGATTCAAAGTCTGCGTCACCATGGCATAGCGGCGATTAACGCCTGCCACATCGTTCATGCTGAGGAGAACGACGCATTTGGCAACGGAACCCACCTGCGCTCAGCGGTTTTGATGGCTGGCCCTTATCAGGCACTTATAGATAGCCCGGGTGAGATCGCTCACCACCTGACTTTTGGTCAAGGCTATGATGGAGAAGATAGCTATTTCAACCTGGCTGTTGATGTCATTTTTCAGGTTGATGAAAGCAATCGTTGCCCTGGGGGCTATTTGGATCAGACCGATCATCCAGCCCTTATTGCTCCTGGTGATGATGTGGGGATTTCGACAGGCAATCCCACTCCCCTGCCCTCAGATGATGACGGTGATAACGGAGACCATTCTGATGACGGTGACAGTCATGATGGTCCACCCGTTAGAGATAATTACTAATCGGTTACAAGGGCCATCTTTGTCGTAGATGGCCCAAGATTAATGGTCTCGGCCAAAGACTTTAGTCATTAGCAGCAGACCAATTATCAAAAACGGCAAGATAAACACAAAAAGTCCGATCGCAAAAAGAAATTGAAGTGCCATCTCAATCATATCTCACATCCTGTGGGTTAACGGTTCTGACATTCGAAACCGTTTTGAGTCTCTCCAAAAATTCATTTTTGCCTGAATATCTTTTTTGATTTCAGTACAGGTTCTAAATATATTCGAAGAGTAAGTCTCACTGACAAAATTCTGGAGTTCTGAATTGATGTTCAGAGTTCCTTTCATAACTCGACCATTGGCTGCCGTCGTAAATATAAAGTGCGAATTCGAAGGCGCCTGGTCAACCAGCGGACGAAATGTTGAGACAACAAACTTCAATTCGTTGTCACTTAATTCAATACCTCTGACTCTTAAAGTCAGCCATTCATTGTGATTGTTATTAAACAAGTCCATAGAGACCTCCCGTTGGTATTATATGAAGCAACTTTTATGCCGCACTTTAGAGCTCCAAAGGTTTGTATTTTTAATATCAAAATGAAAGTTTTAAAGGTGGGGCAAAATGTCTCGGCTATGCCCCAAAAATAGGATCGGTGGGCAGCAGAAAGGCTAATGAGTCAACTTGTTAGCAATCCAAGAATCAAAGCGGGCCGGCAAAGTGGATGTCTGTGTTGGCGAGTCTTCTAAGCCGATTCTCTTAATTAAAAACTCGGCAAAAACTTCACTGAACCATTCGTGAACATTTGTTCTAGCGTAGTCACTGGGGGCGTAACCTTTGTCTGTGCTCTTTGGAGTTTGTAAGAAGAAGCTATCAAAAAAAGATGTCGAAGTTTGGTTTTTGTTTGTCCATAATCCAAATTCACAAGCTGCAAATTTTAATTCTGCAGGTGTCATAAAATTAAAAATAAAAAAGTGTCCCAGTTCATGGGCGATAGTCCGAGCCACAGAGTCTTTGCCGGCACCATACTCTTTCTCGTAGGATGTGCCTCGGATACTCATCGCATTCAGCTCGGGGTAAAATGAAGCACTCGCTGGATTAGTATACGTGTGGGAGGAAAAAGCATAGAGCAGCAATCCCCTATTTTTACCTTTCAGAGTCTTCATTGAATGTCGACATACTTTTAAAAAATCTTGCAAATTATCCACTGAGTGAGAGTCGGTATAGTTGAGAGCCAAGACACCACATTCTTCCCATATTTTGTTTTGGAGAAAGTTCTCTGTCGAATCTTTTGCAGTCGAAAGCAGAAGGTGTTCAGGAATATTTTTTATTTTTTTAAAACTATTTTTTATAAGAGGTTGGTGGTCATAAAGATTTTCTATTCCATCATTGTCCCAGTCGAGGTCCTGTGGCAGTATTTTTGAAAGTCTGCGTGAGCCTTCCATGATCTTCCAGTCAAAGACCCCGTCTTTATCGAAATCCGTATGCAGGAACTGATGCAGGCAAATAAGGCTATCTTTTGTGAGGTCGACGCTGGCCGTGGTTGCAGGTGTTGATTTAAGAAAACTGTCCTGACCAGGAAGAGCTTGGATCTCGGCAATCAGCTGGTGTCGAGTTTTGCGTTGCAAATCTTTAGAGGATGCGCCGGTTTTGGGGTAAGACATGTTTTTGTAAACTAAAAAGGGTTGGCAGAAGGCGGAGTCGGCATAAGCCGCTGAGTACCATGACAGAGCGATGGCAAAAAGTCCCAGAGTTAGGGAATGTCGATTCGATAATTTATTGAAAAGCCAAGCCACATCTCCATTTTAACTGACGGGCCTCAACCCGACAAAAAGCTTCTGCGCAATTGGACCTAGAGTGGTAATAGAGGTGTCTAGTCTCGATTATTGGCATACAGGCAAAGGGTGGTTTGTTGGCAAGCTGGAATATCAAGCCTAAGATCTGTAATTTCTATTAGAAACTTTAAGAGGCGATATAATTTCAGATTATTATATTGAAGAGAAAATCAAACGCCTCCATTTGGAGGCGCTTATTTTTTGATATATTTAAATTAGTCGTCGAGGTTAACAACAACCACAGCTTTACTGGTGTCGCCTTTGTCGCGGTAAAGTCTGTACTTTTCCTTCATCAAAGAAGAGTTTTGATCCTTTTTAGAGAACATCGACTTCAGTTCGCTTGATTCAGTGTTAAAAAGGCGGGCTAACCAGTTGGATCCTTCGGCCATACTATAGGTCGAGTAATCATCAACATCGATCTTTAGTGAGTTGATCGCTTCACGAATGGATTCGATTCTTTGATTGGCGATTTTTCGTTGCGTGTCACTCAGCTCTTTTCGTTCACCTGGAAATGGTTCGTCGGCCCAAGCGGCAATTCCGATATCCAGCTCTTTGTTTTGGAACTCACTGGAACGAACAAGGTTTCGCAGTTCATCCTTTTGATCCTGTGTTAAATTAGTAATCCCCTTTTCGAACTCAATCACTGAGGATTTTACGTTTTGACTGCCTGTCGCCGTCGCTACAGATGCCATTCCTAAAACCAGAAAAAACGATAATAAATTCTTCATTCAGACTCCTTGGTTAATGAATTGTCGTTAAATTATAGGAAGGCACTATGAAATTCTTCGAGAGTTCATTCATTTATTGTGTAAATTGTTACAAACCATAGTGTTGTACATCCTGTCGGAATAAAGACATTATAGGCCCTAGGTGGCGACCGCTCAGTCGCCGTATCGATAAGGTGTTTAATATTAAGCAATCATGAAGCTGGGAGTTTCGATGAACATCGTTTTTTTTGATGACCAATGTCCCCTTTGCATAGGATTTGTTAAGCACGCTATGCGCCATGATGATAACAAGAAATTAAAGTTTTCTCCGATTCAGGGCTCTTTGGCAGTGTCTTATCTTACGGAATCCGAAAGAAACAATCTTTCGACCATAGTTTTTATAGACACCGATAACCATCGTCGATTCTTGCGATCGCAAGCCGTTTTTAAAATATTTTATATTCTTGGTGGCGTGCATCGCTGGTTGGCGGTGTTTGATGTATTGCCACAGTTTTTGACCGACAAAGTTTATTTGCTGGTGGCCCGCTACCGTTATCAAGTTTTTTCACGAGGATCGAAAAAATTAAATGCCAAAGAGCTAACCAGTGTCAATTATTTGGGTTAGATCAGCAAGCGACGGCATCGTTAATAATAATTTCTTGGTTTGATAGGAAGAACATTTTGCGAGCTCTTGGCCGTCTCTCCATGCAGACTGTGGAGATCACCACGCTTTTCCGAATGCACCTCATTGACTAAAATAGAGTGGTAATTAGAGGCTTTCTGTAAGCGTCCGCTGACACATAGGAAACCTTGGCCCTCGATTTGCGAGTAAAACTTTTTGTAGACTTGAGGGGTGAAGGCTAAATTAATAAAGCCCGACTCATCCTCTAGAGTGATAAAAACCATGCCTTTAGCTGATGGCGGGGCCTGTTTGATCAGAGTCATCCCGAAAACATGGACATGGGCGTTGACCTTAATGCGCTCTAGATCCTGAGCCAGAGACACCAACTTTTTATCAATTGGATAATGCCAGTAAGCCTGCCGTAAAACCTGTACCGGATGGGTCTCCAAGGTGGTACCAGTCGAGCGAAAATCCATCTGTGCTTTCTCAAATGTATTTTTACTTTTCCACTGCAGCTGGCGCTCCTCAATATCAATCATATCTTTGTAAGGCACGGCCTCAGCTCGCCAAATAGCATCAAAGCGCGAGAGTCCAAACACCTGAAAGCTGTTGGCCGCGGCTAATGCTGAATAGTCATCGCGATAAATCTTTGTGGTTTTAATAAAATCATCGAAGCTTTTCCAGGCGCCGTACTGCTTTCGGACCTGTGTGAGTTCGGTGATGGCCTTTTGGCTGAGGCCTGAAACCAAACGAAATCCGAGGCGAATGCCATAGATCTCGGGACGCCCGGGTTTCTGGGGAACTTTTTCAAGTTGATGATCCCAAGTGGAGTGGTTGACACAAATCGGTAAAACAGACACTTGCGCCCGCCGAGCGGCTTGCAGCAAAGCGTGGGGCGAGTAAAACCCCATCGGTTGTGAGTTCAAAATTGCGGTAAAAAAAGCCGCCGGATAATGGCACTTTAAATAACAGGAAGCGTAGGCGATAAAAGCAAACGAAATGGAGTGGCTTTCGGGAAAACCGTATTCGGCAAAGCCTTTCATCTGCTCAACCATTTGTTTTGTAAAACTGGGACTGATCTTGCGTCGCTTAAGGCCGTTGAACAGCTTTTGGATGTAAGGATTGAGGTTGCGGCTAAAGGCTTTTGAATTCCATGAGCCAATGTGTTTGCGTAGCTCGTTGGCTTCGCCGGCTGTGAAGTCACCCAAAGCTATAGCAATGCGCATGAGCTGCTCTTGAAATAAGATGACTCCCAATGTTTTAGATAAAACATCTTTAATACTGTCATCAGGATAGGTCACTGGTTCTAAGCCATCTCGTCTTTTTAAATAGGGGTGAATGACGTTGCCTTGGATTGGTCCGGGACGAATGATAGCAATCTCAATCACCAAATCATAAAAAGTCTTAGGTTTAAGACGCGGCAACATCGACATCTGGGCTCGTGATTCGATCTGAAAAACCCCCACCGTGTCGGCCTTTTGAATCATACTGTAAGTGGCAGGATCCTCTTGCGGAAGATTATACAGGTTTAAGTCTGCGCCATAGTTGTCTTTGACTAAGCTAAAGCATTTGCGCAAAGCAGTAAGCATTCCTAGTGACAAACAGTCAATTTTAAAAAATCCCAATTCTTCTATATCATCCTTGCACCATTGAATAACGGTTCGCCCGGGCATGGAGGCTGGTTCTTGTGGAACCAGTTGGTCGATTTCGTGCTGAGAAATGATAAAACCCCCAGAGTGCAGTCCTAAGTGGCGAGGGAATCCATAAAGTTGATTGGCAAACTTTTCCCACAGAGGCCAAGAAAAAAAGTCTGGCAACGGAGGCCGTGAACTTGTTTTCTCAACCTCTTTTAAAACCACACCTAAACTTTCACGTCGAAACGCCACCGTTCGGCACAGATCCGAGGCCTGTTTTAACAAGGGCTCCGGAGCCCCCAAAGCTTTGCCGACAGCCCGCAAACAGCCTTTGCTTTTGAATGTTATAACATTGGCCACCATGGCGGCTTTCTTGCGACCATAGCGCTGATAAATATATTGAATCACCTCTTCCCGTCTTTCGTGTTCAAAGTCGACATCAATATCAGGTGGGTCACCTCGTTCTTTACTAACAAAGCGTTCAAATAATAAATCAAATAAAGATGGATCACAGGACGTGATACCGAGTGCAAAACAAACCGAAGAGTTGGCGGCCGATCCCCGCCCCTGGCAGAGAATATCCTGCGAGCGGGCCCAAGCGACAATATCCCATACTGTTAGAAAGTAATCGGCAAAACCCAAATCCTCAATCAGGTCCAGTTCCCGAGCGATTGTGCTGACGACTTTGGAAGGGATGCTGTCGCCATATCGAGCTTTTGCGCCCTGCCAAGTTTTGAGTTCCAGATAAGATTGTGGAGTGTGATTGTCTGGGATAAATTCTTTTGGATAATGATAACGAATTTGAGAAAGACAAAATTGGGCTTGATCGTTAAGATCACTCATGGTGCTCAAAGTTTTTTGAAAGTTTGGGAAGTTACGATAGATTTTTAAAAAGTGCTGGGAGCTATGAAAAGAGCGCTCGCCATTGGGAAAATGAAAAGGCAGACACTTGTCCACCCGTTTATTTTGTTTAATGGCGGTTAATAAATCGTGAAAAGCTTTTTCGGAACGATGGGAAAAGAATACGTCTTGTGAAAACACAGTTGGCAAATCATAAGCCTGAACCATATTGTAAGCTGTCTTTATCTTTGCATCCGAACGGTTATTAAAAGTTTTGCTAACAGCTAAAAAAAGACGCTGTGGCAGGCTGTCTTTTAAAGCACTCAATAATTGTGGGTTTTTCTGCAAATAATCCAAGCCTCCCCGCATTGGCACGATGGCAAAAACATCTTGTAAAGAATATTGAATCAAGTCAGGGATACTAAGCCAAGCTTGGTCCTTGCTGTCGCGATGGGCTTGGCTGACGATGTGGCAGATATTTCTGTAGCCTTGCCAGCTTAAGGCATTCAGAACTAAAGTCTGCTGTTTTAAAACAGGCTGATGATGATCCGGTTGAATGTGGAGCTCGACCCCATAGTTCAACTTCAAACTGTTTCCAGTTCTGTTCTTGATGACATTTAAGTCGTTGTAAGCGCGGGCAGCGCCGTACAAGCCATCCATGTCGTTGATACAAAGTGAAGAATAACCCAGTGCTATAGCTGTTTCGAGCAGAGCCTGAGGATGAGAAGCCCCCATAAGAAAACTAAAATTAGTTTTACACAGCCATTCATGCACCGATTCAGAGGCCATAGCGAAACCATTTTCCTTTATAGTTACGATAGGCAAAAACAAACTCTTGGTTGTGAAGTTCACAAAGGAAGCAGTCGCGGTAGGAGTCAAGAGCGTCCTGTCGATTCCACCAGTCCGAGCTGGTGCGGTCTAAAAATTGCTGTTGTTTAATAAGCTTTGGGTCCAGTTCCTCCTCTTCGGGTAAAATGTAAAAAGGACGAGGCCCTTGCAACAGTTGGTTTTGTTGTTCGGACTGGATCTCTTCAAGAAGGTCTTTCTTTGAAAAATCCAAACCAGGAATAAAAGTTTCGTGAACTTGATAAGACTGAATGCCGCCACGAACTTTGTTGGTTAAACTGACCAGTTCTTGACGATGCAGGTTTTGCATCTGATCTTGTAAATCGAGCCACTCTGTTTTTTCAGTTAAAATCAAGCCACGACTCACCTCAAGACTCCAGCCGATCACTAAGGGCGTGTTGATCCACTGCAGTTCTTGGTCGCGGGCTTGTAAATCTTCACGGAATTGTTCAAAGCCAAACTGCAATTGTTTTTCAAGGGTGGCGAACTCGGTGTGTCGTTCTTGCTCTAAACATAAAGGATATTTAAAGTTTAAAATCTTTTCGACTTGCGACATATCAAATAATGTCAGGTTCCATTGCAGTTCTAAAATTTTGTAAGGAGGTCTAACTTTGTCAAGCTGACTTAACTTTTCGAGGTCAGCAAGTAATGATTCCTTTACAGCCTCCCATTCAGAAACTGGGTATTCAAGCAAGTTGCTGACTTGCGCCGGACTGTCGACAAAATGCGGGCACCAGGGAAAGCCTTGTAATTTTTCATAGTGTTGAAAGGTTAAAAGCGAAGTCTGCGTGGCCTCGGAGGTCTTAGGGCTTTGCTGTTCTAAGGGAAAAGTCCATTTCCAAAGCAAACCAATGAAGCCTTTAAAGCGCCGTGAGAGCTCAAAAAAATGGGCCTGTTTCAATCCCGAAAACTCACGTAAATCCATGCGCTCGACGAAACGTGATAAACGTCCTAGATGTGATGAAAAGTTCTTCCGTTGTTTCTGCAAACATTGAGCTTTGTCAAAGCAATCATTGATTTGACGAGCACTTAAAAACCAAGGATACCATCCCATATTCTGATAAATTTTTTTAGAAAATAAAGAATCACTACGAAAACAGCCTTGGCTCTCTAAGTTTTTCAAATGATTAAAAAATACCAGTCCTTGAAAGGGATGTTGGCAAAACAAACTAAGCTGACAATCTTTGATGTTTTTTTTAATAACGGTCTCTAAAAGGTCGTTGACCTTAAGGCCTTTGTTGTCAGCAACGCGTCGCCAGTAGAGTTCAACGATGTGTAGATCGGCGACATAGGTATGACTTGTCAGTTGCATAATATCGGGTGAGAGGCACTGCAGGCTTTCAGGTTTTTCAGTTTGAAAAATCACATACGGAAGAAATTCATCACCACCCGACTGGTCGTAGCGAAAGAGTGATATCAAATCAGCCACACAACACCTCGGAAAGTTTAAGGTGCAGGTGCTTGTTGCGACCGGGACCTTTTATTTTTGAGAGTTGGAAACTTTGTCGAGCCATATTGTAGGAGCTATTCAGTCGTTGTTGTGAAAAAGGATTGCCATTTTTATTGCTAAGGTAAAAGTGGCGAAACAAAAACAAAGTGCTCCCCTGCTGGCGACAGTGTTGGGCTAAGAAATGCAAGTCGGACTTTTGTAAGCGATGCTTGCAGTCGACAATAAGGAAGGGGAAGGTGTTTTCTGTAACCACGGTCCGTAGACTGGCCAAAGGCGTAGGGTCTTGTAGAAAGTGAAGGTTGTTTAAGTTAAAGCCTAAGCCGGTCCAGGTGTTGGGGTAAATTTGCGCTGAGCTTTGGTCACTGATCCAAAGACACTCAAGATTTAAAGCTTTGCCAACAATAGCTGGCAGCAATCGTGCCACCGATCCTGCGGGTACGCCCCACTCGCTGATCTGTCCTCGCCATTGAAAAGGCGCGAGGAATGAATTCAGCCTCCTGATCGATGTTTCAAGGGGGGCCGAGGGTTTACGTCCTGCAGCGGCGTGGCCGATCAGAGGGTGGGCATTGAGTTCGTACAACGTTGCAGCTGTGTTCATAGATCCCCGTCATCTGGAAGTTTCAGTTGATTTCTTCAATATGTAAGTTATATGTAAGTATGTCAACGGAAATCGGACAACTGGTCCAGAAGTCCGGAGCTTAACATTCAAGACGCCAGGGGCCTTGCCGCGGGTGTTCCGGCCTCCATCTCATCGAGGGTTCGGACCTTTTGCTGCGAAGAGTCCTTGCTAAAGTTATCAGGAAAGTGAAACAAAGACCGTATGTGTTTTTCAGTGCAAGTGGAACGAGATTTAGAGAAGTTGGCGAGCCGCTTTGGGGCGCGGGTGGCAACAAAAGAATTTGCTCAATTTAAAAAGCTGCAAGAGCAGGTCGAGGCGACAGATCCTGAAGAGATTAAAAAGCTTTTGGGGCTTAAAAGAAAACCCAGTGGCTCGCCCTTTAAAGAAGCCTCCGATGATGGCCGTATCTATCCCGGCTACTTTGCACCGGTCATCATTATTGAGGATGGTGAGAGAGTTATCAAACCCATGCGTTATCGGGTGCGACCGGCCCACTCCTCCGAAGAGATCCCTTCAAAATACAATGTTTTCAATGCCCGCAAAGACTCTTTGCTTGAGCGTCGGACTTGGAAAAACATTTTTTTGCAAAATCATGGGCTGTTTCCGTTTTTAAGATTTTTTGAATGGGTTGAAAAAGGCGGCAAAAAAACACTGGTGAGTTTCTCGCCAAAAGAACGATCGATAATGTGGGCGCC
>CAXRIX010000135.1:0-4748 GCA_964230555.1 Bdellovibrionales bacterium | reverse complement strand
GGTAGATCATTTGCGTCGCAAGATAATGAGCGCGCGAGAAAATTGAATTTAAAGCTTTCGCGGAAACTTTAGCCTTAGCCATGATTACCTCTTTCGTTTGTGCCGGATCTTAAGCAAAAAATGGGTCATCTGTGAAGCCTTTTTTCAACCTTTAACGTATTAAAATAAGTCAGGTTTCTAGGACGAAGTCCCAAGGAATTTCGACCTCTCCCTGACCCGTGACAAGGCCTGTGGGAGGATTCGGAAAGGGCGCAGCGGCTTTAAAGGCTTCTATGGCGGCATCATCCAAATCATTGTAGCCAGAGGCGTTTTTCACCTGAATTCGTTTCAGTTCCCCGTGTTGGTCCAAAGTTATGACAAGGCGGGTAATTTTGTCGTTGGTACTGGCGATCCGGCGGCCTTTGCGAAGAATTTTCACAATTTTTTGCTTAATCCTAGGCTCCCAGTGCTGTCGGAGCTTACTTTTTATGCGGTTGTAATAAGAGTAGTAAACAAACTCGCGGGTTCTCAGGAGGGTTTCAGCGCCGGCCACCACATCCTTAAGGTAATCATCATTCTGGCTGACTTCAGCTCCCGACATCGCAGGTTCAGGAGGAGGAGCCATCTTCGAGGCCGTATAATCCGTGCTATAAAGACTGGGTTTCAAATTATCCAATGTTTTCTGTTTTTTCTGAGCCTGTGTTTGAGGCTGGGCCTTCTTGTTGGGGGCCTCTTGGGTGTTCTTGCGATTTTGAAAAGCGCCATTTTTTGAGGCTTTGGTTTCTTGCAAGATATTTTGATCATTTTTACTCAGCTTGTAGTCGTCTAGTGGCTTTTCTTCATTCACCGACTTGTCATCTTGTTGGACAATTTGCTTGGCTTTTAACTCGTCCGAAGGGGGCTGCAGTTCAACCCATTCAATTTTAGCGGGAGCCTTTTCTGCGAGAGCCTTTTTTTTCTGGTGCTCATGAAGCAATAACACGATTAAAAGCACAACGTGAAAAAGGACGGAGAGTATAAAGGCAATTCGGGAGTTCTTTTTCTCTTTCATTATTATCCTATCGGCCCTTTTGCGAGATATATTGAGTCTCAAAAAAATAAAAATCTTTGAGTTGTTACTCGGACTTGCGTAAAATTGAGTTATGAAAGTCACCGCCCATGGGGTTACCGACGTTGGTCTTAAAAGAAGCAAGAACGAGGACAACCTCCTGGTCGATGTCGACATGGGATTGTTTATCGTTGCTGACGGCATGGGTGGCCATAAAGGAGGGGATCTGGCATCCCGCTTGGCGGTTGAAGCGATGGCTGAAGTGGTTCGAACTCACCGTGAAGAACACACTTTTTTATCTCCGAGAGCGATGCTCGAAGAGGGGTATACCGAAGCCAGCTCGCGAATTTATGCCGAAAGCCAGTTAAATAACAAAATGTATCAAGGTATGGGCACGACTTTAGTCGTGGCCTATATTCATGAAAATGAAATATTTATTGGCAACGTTGGGGACTCCCGAGCTTATTACTATAACAACCAATACATGTGGCAGATGACAGAAGACCATTCGTTAGTGAATGAGCATATTCGGGCCGGACTTTTAAAAGACAGTGAAGCCAAAGATTTCCAAGCCAAGAATATTATAACGCGAAGCGTGGGGTTTGAGAGAGATGTTCGTTGCGACATCATTCGCAAGCCTTTGAATGTGGGCGATCATTTTCTTCTATGCTCCGACGGACTTTGTGGGTTGGTTGACGATGAAGATATTCATCAGGTCTGTCGGACCAATCCGAAAGACAAAGCTGTGGAAGTCTGTGTTGAAAAGGCAAAAGATGCCGGTGGGGACGACAACATTACAGTGATTGTCGTCGATATCGAACCCTAGCTTTATAGCTGTTCCTGTATACAAAACCACTGGGTGCCCTGGTGATTTTTTAAGGATCCTTTAAATTGTAAGGAATTGGCCTTCACGCTCAATCGCTTGTTTTGCAGTTCCACATTTTCTTTTTCGAATAACAAAATGGTGCCATGTTTTTTCGAACAAGGTGTTTGTTGAGCGGTGATCCAAAAGTCACCGGGAAGAAATTTAAAAGACATTTTAGGGCCTGAAATCACGTGGCTTGAGGAGAGTTTGATCAATTCCACATTCTTAACGCCCGGATAGTTAAAAAACGACCGATACACACCCTTAATGGAGAAAGAGCTAAACTGCTTTCCTTGGCTTGGGATAAAGGCTTTGAGAACACCAGCACTGGCGAGGCCACTGATGATTTTGTCGATTTGACCGTCTTTGTCGATTTTCTCCATTTCACGTACGGAAGCCCTTAGGAACTCTGTTTGCACCTCGTTGTTCACATTGTCGCGCAAAGGTTTATAGCGGCGGGCTAACAGCTCTAAAGGAGAAGGGCCGAGTCGCGTGGTTTTCTGCCACCCCGCTGCTCCAAGCCGATCCAGAATCATGCCCGAGAGTGTCCCCAAGACATAGGATTCGTAACTAAGACTAAACATCTCCTGAAAACTTTGGTTGGTTGCAATATTGTTTTTGAAAACCTCAAATTCATCCTGAGGCTGAAAACCCAAGGCCTTATTAAGGCCGGCCATTAAATGATTAGTATAGTATTGAGCAGTGCCTTCTATACGATCGGTGTAGTTTTCGTACTCTTCCTTGAAGTTGGTTTTCCATTTAAAATACCAATAGGAAAAACGCTGCAAACTTTGTTTGTTTTTTGAGTTCAGAAAATGAATGAGGCTTTCCCGCATCTCCCAACGATAATAGCGAGGAACGGCTTGTAGTGGGTAAATATCGCCACGACCCGTTTCCTGTTTCTGTTGGCGCCACTCGTCCTGCGCAAAATAATGAAAGCCCTCGTGAATGGCGGTCTCTGTCAACTTCATGGGCGAAAGGTCTTTGAAGTTGTCTACGTGGAGAATGAGGTATTTGGTCGATTCAATTTTTAAAGTATCAAAACCAATACGCGAGGATGGAATCAGTTTGTGCCATCTCTTAAAATTTAAATCCTGCAGATCGCCTTTAATAAATCGCTGAGCTATTTTTTCTTTAAAAGAAATAAAAATAATTGGATAGTTAAGAAGATTAAAATGGGGCCAAGGACGCGGGGAGGTTTTGTAAACTTGCTGCAGGTTTTTTGTGGCTTCGGTGATGTTAGAGCGGAGGGCTTTGTTTTGACTCGCGCAGCTCGCGATAAGAAATCCACAGAATAAAATACTAAGAGTTCTTGGATTCCATCGAATAGGCTTAGGCATAATGATCACGCTCCTGATCTTTAAATTATTTCACAGAACGAACCATAATTATAGAGCCTCCGATAAAATCAATTGCTAAAAAAATTCCGTTTTCGTGCCTCGAAGTTGATAAAATAAAAGTTGTTGCTTCGGGGCCAGATACGTTATGTCTTCTATATGGAAACAAAGGATTTTACATGATTGAGATATGGCAATGGGATTGGACAATGGCACTTAGCGGAGGGATCCTGATCGGACTGGCGGTCACCTTTATGCTTCTACTTCAGGGGCGGGTGACAGGCATCAGTGGCATTCTCTATGGCACCTTGATTCCCCGAAAAAATGATTGGGATTGGCGACTGTGCTTTGTGGTTGGCCTGATTGTTGGGGGGCTTCTGCTAAAATGGTTTGAACCTGAAACTTTAGAAAACACGGTGAACTATGGTCCCTGGCGTTTTGCATTGGCTGGGGGACTGGTCGGTTATGGCACCCTTCTCGGTAACGGATGCACCAGCGGGCATGGTGTCTGTGGAATCAGTCGGTTTTCATTGCGTTCCATAGTTGCAACCCTGACCTTTATGGCCTTCGGTGTACTAACAGTCGCACTTTTTAGATAAGGACGGAGAAACATGTCAAAAAATATCACGGCATTAACAATGGGAATACTATTCGCTATCGGTCTTGGAATTTCGGGGATGACTCAACCGCAAAAAGTTATTGGATTTTTGGATCTATTTGGTCAATGGGATCCCTCATTGGCCTTTGTAATGATTGGCGCCATTGGAGTTCACGCCTCCATGTATCGATGGATCCGCAAACGCTCAAGTCCTGTGCTGGCTGATCAGTTTCATGTTCCCAATCGCTCCGATTTAACGCCTCCGCTGCTTGTTGGAGCCGCCTTGTTTGGAGTGGGATGGGGTGTGGCCGGCTTCTGTCCCGGGCCCGGTTTAACCAGCTTGGCTTCTGGAAATCTGGCGAGCCTTGTCTTTGTTGGGGGCATGGTCGGTGGAATGCTGGTATTCAAAATAAGTGAGCCTTTAAGAAATAAAGTTTTTCCTAAAAGTTAAGAAAAGAAGTGCCAAAAGATTGCTGAAACAAAAAAGGCAAGCCCATCGAGCTTGCCTTTTGTTTTTTCCAATTGTGAAACGAATTAACGTTTTGAGAATTGGCTGGCGCGACGAGCACCTTTGAGTCCGTATTTCTTACGCTCAACCATACGAGGATCACGAGTCAGAAGACCGGCTTTTTTAAGAGAATCACGATAAGTTTCGTCAAACTGAGTCAACGCCCGTGCGATTCCATGGCGAATGGCTCCAGCTTGTCCAGACTCACCACCACCTTTAACAGTGATGCGAAGATCCACTTTGCCTTTTTGCGAGGTCAATTCCAATGGAAAGTTCATGTGAGCTTTAGAAGAGGGTCTTTTAAGATACTCTTCCATATCTTTACCATTGATGGTGATCTTGCCTGTTCCCGTGGTCATGAACACACGAGCGGCACTGGTTTTTCTTCTTCCGGTTGCATAATATACTGTAGC
>CAXRIX010000134.1:0-31852 GCA_964230555.1 Bdellovibrionales bacterium | reverse complement strand
GTCCTCTTCTAATTCCTGGGCTCTTTGAATGTTGCCGGCCGACCATTGCAAGGCCAAATCGCTAAAGTCCTGAAAGCTTTTCAACTCGTCTCTGGTAAGAGATTGAAATTTTAAAATATGGGAACGAGAGCGAATCGTTGGCAGCAGGCTTCTCATTTTATCTGTGATCAAGAAAAAGTAAGTTTTCTCAGGAGCCTCTTCCAAAGCTTTTAACAAAGCATTGGCTGCGGCGTTGGATAACGCATCCGCCGGATCGATAATCACAAAGCGCGCCGGCTTGATCGATCGCAATGTCAAAAAACTGTGGATCTCACGAATTTGATCAACCCCAATGGATTTTTTACCTTCCAGTTGCAAGCGGTAAATCAGTTCATTTTGGTCTTCGAAAACACGTCGACAGTCCGAGCATTCACCGCAGGCGCCGACCTCTTGCTTTTGGCAGTTGATCCATTGAAGCAAGGCCACCGCTAAATAGTTTTTGCCAACACCTTCGGGACCTTGAAAAATAAACGAGGTGGGCAGTTTGTCTTGTTGGTATTGGTCGATCAGCCACTGCTTGATATCCTGATGACCAACCAATTGATCCATCAATCCAGCCATTGACGCCTCTTAAATTCGGCTAAAGTCGCCGCCAACAATTGGTCCGGCGACAGGGTCCCATCTAAAACCAACCAACGCTTGGAATCTTTTTTGGCTTGGTAGAGATAGCCGTCTTGAACTTTCTTTTGAAAATCCAAGTTTTCTTTCTCCATACGGTCTTGCGCCACACCCAAATCTTTAGCTCTGTTCTCTTTGCGTTTTTGACTCTCATCAACTGAGATATCTAAAAACACAAACAAATCCGGCTCGCAATCGTGGGCCACAAAATGATTTAAATGTTCGATGTCTTCCAGATTTAAATTTCTTGCGAAAGCTTGAAAGGCAACAGTGCTCGAATAAAAGCGATCACAAAGCACCCATTCTTTGTTCTTTAAAGCAGGAATAATATTTTTCTCTACCATCTGCACCCGCGCCGCTTGATACATCAACGTCTCGGCGCGAGGCACCGGCGCCTCGGTGTCGGTGGCTAAAATCAGCTGGCGCAGTTTTTCTCCCAACTCTGTGGAACCAGGATCTCTTAAAAAAACCGTGGTCTGCTGCCCATCACGCAAAGCTTCCCGAACCTTATTGATAAGGGTGGATTTGCCCGATGCGTCTAAACCTTCAAATACAATAAAAGCCATACTTAGGTTTTGCCTTCTCCTGGACCAGAGTCACGGGAATTCCCGCCTTAAGCAAAGCGTTACCCCTCGGACCCCTTTTCTGAGCTTTTAACGGATTTCGTGTCGTCTCTGACTCAGGTCTCGTTTTGTACCATAAGTCCCTCAAAATGCTCAAAAATTCCCCTATAAATCCGATAGGACAATATGGAATTAGAAGAGATCAGAGTTCTCATTGCAGATGGAGACAACAGCCTGTCCGGGCGTATGAGTCGCTATTTGATGGAGAGCGGATTTAAAACCAAAGTTATTAATAATAGCTACCTTCTTCAAAAAACACTTCTGGAATGGCGCCCCCACTTTTTGTTTATCGATCTCCTTTTTCCCGGCTGCTACGCACAAAATTGCTTAAAGTTTTTAAACGAAAGAAACCTGCTTGGAGAAGATGGCATTCATGTCATTGTGATGTCCAAACACAATGCCGAACTCAATGTCCGCAATTGCTTGGAAAGCGGTGCTGAGGACTTTATTGTCAAACCTCTAAAAATGATCGATGTCCTGCAAAGATTGGCTCTACTCTCACAAGCTAAACGCTACAACTTTGCCAACATCGCCACTCAGAATGAACAGCAGGTAAAAAATTATTTTCAAATGATCTCACTGCTTGTTGAGGCCACCAACCAAACCAAAGAGGTCGGTTTGTTACGTTATGAAATGACTCGCATGGTGGCACTGGCTCTGAAGGCGGTGCGAGTTTCCATCGTCGGCACCAACCGCGAGCGCAAATCCATCGAAGTCATGCGCTCTAGCGATGATCCTAATTTGACTGGCTTAAAATTGGATCTGGCAAAGTACCCTGAACTTCAATATGTCTTGCGGACCGAAAAATCACTTTTCATTGAAAGCTTAGAAAAAGATCAGACCATGGCGTTTGTGAAACATGAAGTGAAGTCTATTAATTTTGATTCGATGATGGTTTTACCCTTAAAAAGAGGGACTGCCTTAAAAGGATGCATATCCATCCGAATGCCCAAAGACTGCAAAAAGCTCAGTTTCTATGACATCAAGATCGCCGAGATTGCAGCCCAACTTATTGCCATCACTTGGAAATTCCAAGAACAGCCGGCTTTGAAAAAAGCCTCTTAATCCGTAGAAAAAAGACTAGACTCCCTTTTTCAGTCCCCCTATATTGGTGGGTCTTTGTAAGGAGTCGCGCAATGGTATCAATTCTTGCCTTCGTACATATCGTACTGTCCATTTTTCTCGTTATTTTGGTCTTGATTCAAGATCCGAAAGGCGGCGGCGCTGGCGGCCTATTTGGCGGCGGCGGTGGCGGCGGTTCCAACTCTTTGTTTGGAGCCACAGGCGCCCCTTCTTTTCTTGCGAAAATCACTCGCTGGGTCGCGGTCATTTTTGCTGGCTCTTGTATTGCGATGACAATATTCATCAAACCCGAGAGCACCAGTGTTCTGGATAGCATCGACGACAACCCTGCAGCGGCCGCCACTCAAAAAGCTGGTGAGATGGAAAAAGCACCAATGGAAGATTCTGCTCCAGCCGCATCAGAAGTTGAAACAGGTGTTGAGCCCGATTCTGAACCCAACGAATAAAGGAATCCTTTGATTCGTAATCTTGTGGTGGCCGTCATTCTAATACTGGGCGGCCTTTTACTTTTCACCAATGACCTCAGATTTTCGGACCGTCCGTCGGCTCCTCCTATTGGGCAAATTAAAAATACAAAAGGCCTGGTCCTGGGTAAGGCTCCTGCGGCCGACAGTTTCTCAAGCCTGGCTTCTCAATCGCCTTTGCTGGGTCCGTTAAGAATTGTCACTGGCTTTGATAGTGAGGCCGATCTGCTCTTTGGAGAGCCTTTCAAGATTCTGGAAAACAGCTCGGTTCACCTCTACAAAAGAGCCAATAAGTATTTTGTAGAAATTATTCGAGGCGGCATCAAACGACAAGCGCCCAGCAAGCAAGTGGAATTTCAAGTTAATGGTCAGTCCAAGTCGGGGCTTGAAATTTTTGCTCCCAGCGATCAGAAGCTAGTGGCCTTGAAGCCTGTAGAGAACCAAGCCGCCAATGGAGCCATCACCGCGCAACCCTCAACTGATTTTCAAGACCTTATTGGCAACACTCTTAAACTGCATCAACGGTTTTTAGAAAAATGTTTTATCAAATTGTATGAGAAGCAACACGGCCAAATCCAGGCCGGCCAAGTTCGAACACGTTTTAAAATCAATCGAAAAGGCCATATTGACCAAGTTGAAATACTTGATTCTGCTTTTAAAGACGAAAGCTTTAAGAGTTGTGTGCAAGAGGTTATCTCGCGAGTGCAATTTAAGAATTATCAAGACGGCGTTCGCACTGTTGAATTTCCTATCGAAATCCAACTTCCCAACTAAAGATTATTGGAATTCCCAGCGCGAACGATCGCCGGTGGCATTGGCTTTCTGTTCTTGAAACATCAGAATCCGCGACCGTTGTGAAGACAACATGGTCATTGAGATTGCCAAAAGAGTGTCTTTAATACGATCCACATCTTGGTAGAAAACAGTATTGCCGTGTGTTTTAGACAACTCGATGGCCTTGAGAACACATTGTGGACGAGCCTGATCGTAAACTCGGTTCCGACAGGGATCACCAAAGGCAATGGACTGATCAGAAGATCGTCGCAAGAATGTTCGCACACCTTCATCGGCACTACTGTAAAACCCTATATTGTAGTGATCGTCGATAGCGACTTCCATAAAAGGCTGCTGCTGATCAAAAGACGTGGATCCCACGTCACTGTTAGCCGAGCATCGAATGGACCAATGATAGGGAACGATCTGATGCCGAGGTTGAACCCCCACATACTGAGTTAAGGTTTCCCGACACTCGCTATTCCACACGGCTTCAGCCAACTGCTCCGACGAAATGGCACTGATCAATGCCAGAGTTTGATCGAGCTCGGAATCCGTTGAGTTGAGACTCACCTCTCGAAGCATTTGCCCGAGAACATCATCCCGGTTCCACAACTGACTGGAAACACAACTTCTGATCGTGCTGAGAATAACCTCTTCTGTAGAAACCAAAAGATCCGAGGCTTCAGCAGAGGAGCATTGACTGGCATCTGTCGGATTCCAGCTTTGCGCTGAAGCAGAAGAGCTCCATAAAATTATTAAAATGCAAGTGCGCAGTATTTTGTTCATGCCACCAGATAGTGGCATTTTCTTTAGACTTCAATGCTTTATAAAAACACTGAAATATGTTCATCTTCAGTGACCAATCTGTAGACACTCTTGAGTCGACTTTAAAGACCACTGTTTTGATTGGCAGGTACGGCCACATCGATTTTCTTGGGTGGGCTGAGATTCAAATTTTCCATGATAGTTTTAAAATCGTCCATGGAATTCGACATCTTCAAACGAGGATTGAACTCTTTTTCTTCTTTAATGCTAGAGCAGGTCCGCCCTTTGTAATCGTGCGCCGGGTAAACCAAAGTTTCCTCAGGCAGCGTAAACAGCTTGTCGCGCACAGAGTGAAACAGTGTTTCGCTACTACCCTGCTGGAAGTCGGTTCGTCCGCAGCCTCGAATCAGGAGTGCATCACCGGTAAATACAAAAGGGGCCATATAAAAGCTTGTACAACCGTCGGTATGGCCGGGGGTGGCCAAGGTTTTCATTTCAAAAGATCCCCAGTTGAAGCTCTCACCATCTTTGAGCAACCGATCAGCTGTGGTCAAATCTGTTCCAGCTCCAACAAAAATTGCAGCTCCCGTTTTTTCCCTCAGAGGTCCCGAAGATGTAATATGGTCGGCATGAATATGAGTTTCCAAGATAACTTTAAGATTGAGATGGAGCTCGGAAAGAATCTGCAAATCACGCTCCATTGTTTCTTGCACAGGATCAATAATCAGCGCCTCTTTCGATTCGGAATCTCCCAAAATATAGGTGTAAGTGGAACTGATAGGCTCAAACAATTGTCGAAAAATGAGGGACATTTTCTCTCCTATAGTAATTTTAGACCCAGCAAGGCCACGGCAAACAGCATGACGTTGACTTTAAATATCACACAGACAAACACCCCCAACAAGATCGCCCACGTCAAAGGTGCAATCATCCCACTGGCAAATGCGATGATGCCCGCCAAAACGACCTTGAACAAGCTTCTGTGGTAAAAAATCAAAGAGTAGGCAATTAATGCTATGTTAAGAGCGGTGATTCGAGCATTGTCCCAGAATTTGTGAAAGTGACTGATGCGCTCTTGCTTCGAGGCATAGATCACTCCCACGTCGACCTCTTCGACCGTCAGCCCCCGCCAAATTCCACGGACTAAAATTTCTATTTCAAAGTCATAGCGCTTGGTGAAGAATTTCAACCCTTGCAGCTCTGCCAGTGGATACATTCTGAAACCACTCTGTGAGTCACTGACTGTAACGCCGGTTTGATAGCGCACCCAAAAATTCGAAAAGCGCCGACCAAACCGACTGATCCACGGCACCGTCTCATCAAAAACGCGGGCGCCAATAATAATACTGGTTTCTTGATTTTTCGATTTCTGCAACAACAAAAGAATGTCTTTTGGACGGTGCTGCCCATCCCCATCAATGGTCACTATGTGTGAGAAATTACGCTCCCAGGCCCATTGCATGGCTTTTTGAAGAGCAGCCCCTTTGCCTTCATTTTCCGGCCACCTTAACATCTCAATCCGATCATGGCGGCGCACACGAAGTTCTGGCTGAGAACCGTCGTCGACGACCAAAACAGGTTCCTCAACAGCGTCCAAAACATCATCAATCACTTGGTGAACGGCGGGCTCGGCATTGAAAACGGGGATCACGATTAAGGCTTTCAACAGCCCTCTCCGTAGGGATAAACCTTTTGCAAGCGATCCAGTTCATTTTGAATCTGCATCCGCACATGCTGAGCCAAATCGGCCGCGGTAGAAAAATCTTTGCTATCGACTGTCTCTAAACTTCGCACCACCAAAGGTCCCCTCGCGGCAATCCCATAGACATTTTTGGGCCACAAAAAGTCGGTCCCCCAAATTGCGATAGGTAGAACCGGCACTCCTGTGTTGATGGCTTTTTGAAAGGGAGCAAGGGTGAATCGATTTAAAACCCGCTGTCCGAAACGTGCTCGTGTCATCTCTGGAAACACATGAACCACCTCATTATTTTGCAAAGCGATTTCAATGCGATCCATGGCACGCCAAAAAGACTGTTGATTTCCACGTTTGATACGAATCATACGCAACAGATAAGCCGCACAGCCCAATCCGGGCACAAGAAAAATCACATGCTTGGTAAGAATTCGAACGTTGCGTATTTGCTCTAACAAAAGAAAAACGTCCAGATGCGAGCGATGGTTGGCGACACACAGGCACCCCTGTTCACCACGTTCGACCTTCGTTGGCAGATTCACATCCAACTCACCCCGCCACCAAGGCTGAAACCACCGTAAAGACATGAGACCCAATTGAGTGATTCGACCTGAAATACGCCAAGCTCTCTGGCTCCAGCGTGAAAGAATTAAGAATGGCAGATTCGCGATATAAATAAAAAAACTTCCTAGCACCGCCACGCTGGCTACAAGGTGAACCAGAAGCAGAGGATATCGCTTGATTTCAAGTTCCTTCATAGCTATCTAAATAGACTCAATGACTCAATTTGTCTACGCCGAGCGAGGGGATTCACCAGTTTGTTAAAGCAAAAGTCTGACATTGTTATCATTGGAAGTGGTATTTCAGGCCTCACCGCGGCCATCTTACTGCTGCGGAAAGGATATTCCGTAAAAATCTTGGAAGCCCATTACAAGCCTGGTGGCTACATGCACGCTTTCGAGAAAATGGGCCACCTCTATGACAGTGGCGCTCACTATGTCGGCGCCTTGGCTGAAAAAGAGCCATTTTGGGCTCTCCTTAATTATCTTGATGTTTACTCTCCCGATATCTTTTGTCCCTTGGACCCCGAAGCCTTCGATACGTTTCAATTTCACAACCAAAAAGTCAGTGAAGTTTCCTATGGCAAAGGCTATGAAAGAGTTCTTGATCATTTTTGCGGACTTTTTCCCAAAGAGAAATCAAATATCATTCGCTTTTTTGACGAGGTCAAAAAAGTCGCTCGAAACTTTCCGACCTATGAATTTTTGGTCGACTACAACCAACAGTTTCTCTTGAACTCTCTAGAAACCAGCTTGCAACAAGTGGTTGAAAGACACACTCAAGACAAAGAACTTCAGAATGTGCTTTATGCTTATTGTGGCTTGCATGGAGTTATGCCTGGCGAGGTTTCTTTCGGCCTTCATTGCATCATCGTTGATTCTCTTATTCGCAGCGGCGGTTATGGGTTTCGAGGCTCGGGGGATGCCTTAGCACAAAAGTTTGTTGAAAAAATTGAATCCCTCGGTGGTGAAATAATTTTGAAAGAAAAAGTCACCCATTTTGAGATTGAGTCTGGCAAAATTCAATCGGTGGTCACCCGTCGTGGTAACGTTTACCCCGCCGACCAGTTTATTTTTTGTGGGCATCCGAAAGATATGCTGGAAATCGCCGGTCCAGAACATTTTCGAAAACCGTACCGCCAGCGCATAGCCAACACTCCGGAGTCTATCGGTATCATGGGACTTTACGGTGTGGCCAAACGCCATAGTATCGGCAACATCAAACGTAACTATTACCAGCTCGAAAATCCACTTCCTAAGGAAATGATTCCGGATCAGCCGGTTTCATCCACACCTTTTATAAGCTTTATGACTTTTCCCGACCGAGAAACACCGGTCGACGCCGACGAATTGGCGTTCAGTGTTCATGCTCCGCAATTCTATCCATGGGTGGATGAATGGAAAGACAAAAAGAATTACAGCCGAGATGAAGCTTACCAGGCACTCAAAGAAACCATGTCAGAAAATATTTTTCGCTTTCTCGACAGCTTTGGGTTTTCCATGAAACAAAACACCCTGCGATATGAAACCTCGACAACACTAACAAACAAAAGATTTAATTTGTCTCCGCAGGGCTCAGCCTACGGAATTTATCACTCGATATCTTACACCGGAGCACGGGCACTGAGTGGTCGAACTAAAATTGAAAACCTATTTATCAGCGGACAGAACACCCTTTTTCCTGGCATCATGGCTGCTTCCATCGCTGGACTCAGAACAACCGGCTTTATTATCGGAATTAAAGAACATATTGGTAAAATTCGCACTTATATGGATTGAAAAAATAATTCCCAAATGAATTTAACGTCAATCAAATGGTTCAACAAGTCGCTAAGACTCGTCTCTCTTAATTTCTAAATGCAAGATCAGGAGTTGGACTCAGAAACTCACCAAAGATTTTATTGATAAAAAATGAAAGTTTTTAACCAAAAAGGCTTCCCTGACCAGAAAGGTCAGGGACTTCAATAAGGGTGGGACTTACTGTCCTGCTAAGGCGATGATCAAGGCCTGCTTTTCCTCTTCGTTTGTTGGCATCGGAATCATATTCTCGCTCAACGAATTCGCCTTGTAGGCAATGCCTTCCACTTTTGTGCTCATAAACAAAGGCGTTAGAACAAAAGGCCATAATAAGAAATAACCCCACGCTTTTTTACAGCGTGGCTCCGAAGTGCCACTGGCATGCCATTTTATATTTCCAATAGCATTGGCTCCCTTGGCTTCAGCTTGATCGATCAACTCTTTCACCGAGCCCCGTGCTTTCTGTGTACAATCGTTCCAAATGGCACCTCCGTCTTCGCCTTCGATCATCCCCAAGTCCTCACCATCGAAGTTTCCACTTTTTAGAGCCACACCGCGATCGCTGAAATCATTGTAGTTGATCCGCGCGCGTTTTGTTGAACAGGCCGCGAGTTGCCCCATCACGAACATCAACACCACTCCATTCACTAGAGACTTTTTCATTCCCTTCCTCCTTAATGTCATTGCTAATCCAAAAAGTCTGCCAGCCTTCTCTGGAAAGTCAATCCCTGCAAACTGAGATCATGCTGAACGGTCATTATTTGGAAGTCAGTGATTAACCTAATGAAAACATCTTCTAATCCACTCACTAGTAAGGCAAACGGGGCAACACAAAGATAACCTAACTTGGGAAATTTTTAGTTTTCTAGCTTGGCCACGGAGTGGCTCTGTAGCTTGGTGCCACCCTGTTTTGTGACTTTCTGACCTGTCGACTTGAAGACTGGGCTTCAAAGCTTAATGTCTTGATAGCTGGGAGCCTTTGCAGCAAGGAGTCGCAGGCGCTTGATAATGCACAAACCTAGAAATAACACGAAATGGCTTATGGGAAAAAACCGACTGTTCTACAATTACAATTTAATCGACGTAAACCTGAATTTCGGCTTCGGCTAACTTTTTTTCCGTTCCCGCCGCATAGATTTCACCTTTCACATAGGTGATGGGAAGGAGCTCTCGAAGGACAGAAATACGCACTTCAAGTTCTTTGACATATTTTAAATCCAAGTCGGAAAAATAAGAACGACAGGATCGCACACCCGTTAAATAAGTCTTTGACGGAGGATCACTGAATTTGTGGATAACTTGATAGGCGGCTTTAAGATAGCCGAACCCTTGGGCGGTGAACTCAATAGCGGACGAGCCACGCAAGGCCTTTCCGTTGCTTATATAAAGACCCTCATGATCGAGAGTCACAAGACATTGACCCGCTAAACCTTTATAGTCTTTACCCACTTGTTGGACACGGCTGATCCACACCATAGGAGGCCTATGGGGAAGACAAGGTATCAATTCAGAAACGGGCATATCAACAATCATGTATGAATCTTTCTTTGTTCAGTGGGTGAATGTCAAAACCTTTATCCCGCAATTTCCCCACCAGGCCCTCAAGACTCTTTAGGAAAGAGGACTGCAGCAAAGATTTTTGACTGTCGTGCAGGAGAACAATGTCACCCCGTTTAAATTCGCACCACGGCAACGTCCAAGCTAAGGGGACATTCGTATCAAAAAAACGTCGACTCCAATGCACCCAGGGTAGTGAAATCTCTCCCATGGCCTGCTTCAATGGGGGGGTGACAATCCCGGCCGGCGACCGAAACGCGACAGGCTCTTCTCCTAAAATATCGCTCAACCGTTTTTGGGAATCCAAGACCCAAGATTTTAAATGCTGTTTTTTGTGAAAATAGTGACTGTAGCCATGGTCCCAGCTGTGATTACCAAAACAGTGTCCCTGGCTTTTTACCTCATCTAACAAACTCTTATGATTCTGGGCTTTCTCTCCAATAACAAAAAATGTCGCCCGCGCATCGAACTTGTCTAAAACTTTTAAAACCGCTTCCGTGGTGTGACGATCCGGCCCATCATCAAAAGTCAGAAAAACTTCAGAAGCCTCGGTCTCAATGTGAGTTATGGGAGATCGCATTCGATTTCCTGACTTTTAAGAAATTCATCGACAGCCGCAAAACTTCCCAACATCTGTCGTCGTCGAAGGACCTTGGCCGCATCGGCGTCGACAAACAGAATTTCACAAACGTCATCAGAAGAATAATTGGAAATCGCAGCCAATTCCGCGGGAAAACTCTCGGCATGAATCAGCAACAAGGGTTCACCGTCTTTTCCCTGCAATAAGCCAGCTCGCAGAATCTCTGGTTGCGGATCACGAATACAACAAAGTGAATATGATGGACCAATCCATTGAAACTGTTGGCTTGCAAAACCTGTGGTCGAGTGGTGCAAGGAGTTCTGAAACAAGAAGGGACGCGGCCGATCCATTTGCGCCAAACCTTTTAGATAATTTAAAGTCGGTTCAATCTCTCCATGCATGGATCCTAAAAATGTCGGCACCGAATGGGGCGGCACTAATGGCCCCGGAACCGAATGAGACAACGACTTTAATCCTTCCACCACCATTTTCATCATGGTCGTTGCTTTGCGCAGCTTTGGGTCAAAAGGTATGTCAGAGGCCGGACCTTGAAAGTTCCAATAAAAAAACTTAGCCATGACTGTCGACCCACTGAAAAACCAATGTCGAATTGATCCCACCAAAGCCAAGTGTGTTTTTTAAAACTCTTCGCAAGGGTTTTGACTCGGCAGTGGTTTCTAAATTGATATTAAAATGTTTTGCTTCACAGCCCCAAGTCGGTAGCAACTTCTGCTTTTGCAAAGCCATGATACAGAGCACAGACTCCAAAACTCCTGAAGCGGCCAGACTGTGACCGTGAACACCTTTGGTGGATGTAACAGGACATTCAATTTCTAACTTTTTAATGGCTGCCGCTTCGGCTCGATCATTCTGCACCGAACCCGTCCCATGAGCATGCACCCAATCCAACTCGGCCGCAGACATTCCCGCCTCCTGCAAGGCTGACTTCATAGAGGCGTAAGGGCCACTTCCGTCAGGTTTAGGAGCCGTCATCGAATGACCATCACTGGAGCAGCCAAAACCAATAATTTCAGCCTTTGCATCGTGGGCTTGATCATCTAGACAAATAGCAGCCACACTCTCACTTAAACAGATGTTATTATAACTTTCATTAAAAGGGTGACTCTTATCGCCATTCACCAGCGAAAGTGAGCGAAAACCAGTATCGGTCAATTTGCAAATCTGTTCGGCTCCCAGAACCAAACACTTATCGACAAAACCTTGTTGAATCCAACGGGCTGCCATTCCCAAGGCCTGTGTTCCTGCACAGCAGGCGGAAGACACCAATTGAATCGGGCCCGAGTGATTCAGTTGATTTTGCAACTCAAGCGCGAAGCTTCCCAAAGGATGATAAACATGGCCCGAAACCTGTTGATCGCGAAAATGCGCCATCAATTCATCTTCCCAATTGTTCGTTAGACCCGTGGTCGTCGCTAAAATGATTCCGATATCAGAAGAAAGCTCTCCCCATTTGGAATCTTTCAAGGCTTTTTTCACGGCAAACAAAGACCAAGCCAACAGTTCATTTTTTTCAACCCCAGCAAACGGAGCCGAAGTTTTGATTGTCGACACTTCGGCCACACACTTTTCGGTAACAGATGAGGGAATTCGCAAAAGTCCGTCTTCAAACGGCATTTGTCCCTCAACACAAGCCTCCCATAGCTTGTCTTCCGTGAGCCCAAAAGGGGTGACACAAGAAAAAGAACGAACAAACACTCTCGAATTTTTAATGATTGGACTCACTTTTTTGCGCGGCAATAAAATCGACAATGGTTTCAACGGACTGGAAGGCCTTTTTACCACTTTCAGCATTGGGCACTTTGATGCCATAGCGATTTTCAATGGCAACAATGATTTCTAAAATATCGACGGAGTCCAAACCAAGACCATCTTGATAAAGCGAAGCTTGGTTCTCAATCGATTCTGGAGTCATATGCTGTAAATTTACGGCTTCGATAATGAGGTTTTTCACCTCTTGGCTTAGTTTTTCCTTATCCATCCCAATCTCCAATTTACCGGCCAAATAAGCCATGATACTTACATGGAATCATGCAAAAGGTCAGCTTCGGCCCGCTAATGCGGCACATTATATACTTCACTGTCTTGCTTCTAGTGGCGGCTCCCAGCCCCAAAGGGCCCTTTCTTTCCGAGTCGCAACTGTCGCAACAGCTGGCCCACCTCAATGACCTCAAAAAACTGTCCGCCGACTTTTCGCAAGTGCGCAATGTTAAAGAATGGGGCACAGCCATTAAAACTTCAGGTCATTTTGAAGTGATCAATAAACCTGAAAAGCGGATTGTATGGAAGATCACCGCTCCCTCTTACACGGCAATAAAAATGGAGAATCACCAATTGTCGATCAAAACCTCGACAGACAGTACGGCTTGGCAATCCATGGACAACCCAAAGGTAGTCGCTCAGATGCAGAATATCTTCGCTTGGCTTTCCATGGACAGCAAAATAATTGCCAACGACTTTAATGTCAGAAAAATGGCGCCACAAACTCTTCAGCTGATACCAAAAAGCAAAGAATCTATTTTTCAAAAGATCAACGTTCATTTGAATTCCGAAGGTCAGGTGACAAAACTGAAACTGGTTGAAAAAAGCCAAGACTCCATTGATATTCAATTTTCCAACACAAACATCGTCAAATGAGATCCCTGGCCCTCAGCTTTCTCATTCTATTGACGCCAAACCTATGGGCCGGTGTGGAAAGTTCACCGGATATATTTTTACCGCCTCAGCAAAAACAGTTGGTCCGCGCCTCTCAAAATGCGCCAATCTCTTGGTGGAATTTTCTTCTTTACGACAGCACCAAAATCGATCGATCACAGGCTTGTCAAAGCTTACAATCATCGATTCCGAACCAAAGTCTTCTCTATAACCCCTGTCAGCCGATACCTCTTTCAAAAAAGTGGCTGCACGAACTGGCGCTTCTGCAAACTTTTTCCAATCCGCCGCCACAGTCAATGACAGCCCTAAAGGCCTCGCTTGATCGAACCTTGGTGAGTCTCAGCCTCCCGATTGCCTCAGGGTCATTAAATCTGTTGCGACACTATCCGCTGGCGGACTTCAATAAATTGTTTAAGAGATTTAATGAGTTCTTTGCAAGTCAACAAACCCCGGCAAGATTTCAGGTCCTTCCCTTCTTGGTGGATTTCGCTCCTGAGAGTCATGAAAGCCAACGCTGGGTCAAAGACATTCAGGAAACACAATCTTCAGCCACGGCCATTCACTGGGCCGGCCCTCATATTGGCGCGCAGGTTAACAAGATGCAGGTGATGAAAGACCTTAAGGGGGTGGCGCTTTTCGGTACGGTCCTTGTTCTTGTTCTGATTGGTTTTCTTATTGCCACCCGTCGTGGTGTGTTTCTAGCACTGGTGCCCGTTCTGGGAATTGCCATAGCAACAGCCTATGTTACGGTCCATTGGGTCTGGGGCTCGATCCACGGATTGACTCTGGCATTTGGCAGCGGACTCGTCGGTATTTCTATGGATTACGCTTTTCACGGTTGGAATCAGTCTTTCGACAAAAAAACTTGGAAAACGAACACTATCAGTTTTGCCACGACCTTCTTGAGTTTCGGATTGCTGCTTTTCTTTACCGCTCCCCTGATTCGACAAATCAGTTTATTCGCTCTTTCCGGTTTAAGTGTGTCTTTTCTTCTTTGTTTTATCATTTCAAAATTTTCCTCTCTGCCTTCGGAACGTCCAATTCTTCTGCCACTCTTCAAAACACCACGCAATGTAGCGATCGTATTGATTGGCCTTCTCACCATCGTCGCACTCTTAAGCCTTCCCAAGCAGCGTCTTGATTTTTCTCTACAAAGAATGGACCTCACTCAAGATCAAAAGCCGGAAGTCCTGCAAGGTGCTGGTATTGACAAAACTAAAAATCAATTGGGATTTCTTCTTGCGAGTGACCTCAAACAGCAGTCGCAAATTGTCGACTGGGCCCACAGCCAAAGCATTCCGATATTGAACCCCACAGTTATCACCGGTGGCAACGCCTCCAGCAGATCCCTACAAATCTGGCGTCAGTGGGCCTGTGACCACCAGAATGAGATCAAGGTCTTGGCACAAACTCCACCATACCGGGACATCTTCAAAGACTTTTTTGAAACAGTCTCTTGCCAAAAACTTCGTAAAACTTCGAAAGTGACTGGACAAACTCAATCGATGTTCAGTGTCGGCGAATCGATACTTTCAATTTTCAAAGTGAGCGATGCCAAGCAACTTGCCGCCATAAAAAAGGATTATCCAAAAACCTTTTTCCTGACTCAACTGACCGAGGACTTTCCTCGTGTTTTAAAACATCAATCGATGTTTTTTCTAATCTCCTGTTTTACCCTTAGCTTCTTATTTCTTATTGTCTTTTTTCGAAGTCGAAGCCTCTTGGTTTATGTACCAGTGCTGGGCGCACTGGTGGGAATTCTATGGGTCGGCCTGCTCTTAGGACGTCCTCTTAGCTTCATATCTTTTGTCTCTTTAATTATCCTCTTGGGTCTCACCCTCGATTATGGAGTTTTCTGTACCACCTATGTATTTAAAGCCGAAAAGCTGAAAAAAGTTTTTGGCTCCATTTTTCTTTCAGCCCTCACCTCGCTGGCCGGGTTTGCTCCCCTGGCCTTCTGTGGCCACCCGGTCTTGGCCGACTTGGGGCTGACCATTGTTTCCGGTTTGACGGGAGCCTTGGTGTTTACTTATATTATTTATCCCAATCTAACCTCTGCGACGGACCATGTTTAAGAAGATCCTACTCGTCATTATAGTCCTTCTCCTAACAACGCCTTTTATTTTAGTAGGCATAGGCAATGTCACGCCTCCCAACCTGACCGAGCAACCCTTAAGCAATTCTGAAATTGAAAACACTTCGACTTTTTATGACAAAGAAACCACCGGCGTTCATCAGGTTTTCTTAAAAGGCAATGCCTTTCAACGAGGCCAGCAATTTGGTTATTGGACTCGAAATCTCTTATTACAGCAAGAAAAGGCTTTGTTTACCAAATTGGATGAAGTGATTCCCTACAAGTTTTTACAGTATGGCCTGTTTCTATTTTCCATGGGCTGGTTTCAGGGCATCGAAGACTTTTACGAAACCGACTGGCTGCACGAAATGTACGGAGTCTCGCTTCACGGTTCAAAAGAAAATCGCTTTTTCGCCACCCCGTTCACTCGCCAACTGGCCTATCACGGCATCCACGATATGGGACAAATGATGATTGACCGCGGTCTGGTGATGGGTGCCTGCACCCAAGTGGCTCGCCCCTTAAAGGAGGGATGGCTGATTGGCCGTAACTTTGATTTTGAGGCCGGCCGGGTTTTTGATGAAGACAAAGTTTTAAAGTGGGTTTTTCCTGATAAGGGCCAGGCTTTTGTCTCTGTTATTTTTTCGGGTATGGTCGGAGTCATTTCTGGAATTAATTCTTCAGGTGTATACGTCGCAATCAACGCGGCCGGTAGTGAAGATTTCACCCGCATCGGAACGCCCACAACTCTTCTAGCCCTCAAGGCCCTTCAATATGCCACCTCGGCTGAAGAGGCTGTTGCCATTATTCAGCAAGGAAAACCTTTGATCACCGATATCTTCGTGGTCGCTGATGGAAATCAAAAGTTATTTATCGTCGAAAAAACACCGGAACGAACACGAGTCTTGCAAAAATCAACACCGACGGTGGTCACCAACCATTTGCAGCATCCTGACTTCGTCGACGACACAGCCAACAAAAAACGAATCGCTAATAACACCACCATGGCCCGCTACCAGCGAGCCAGTGAACTTTTAGACAAAAGTCTTTCAACAAACGACTTTTTAAACCTTCTTAGAGATAAGGTTTCTTTTCAGGATAAGCCGGTTTTTGGACATCGCGCCAGCATTGATGCGTTGATCGCCAGTCACGCCATCATCTACAACTCACAGGAGCAAACCCTTTTTGTCGCCCAGGGTCCGTCTCTCAGTCAGTCTTTTATTGGTATCGATTTAAAAGCCTCGTTTGAAAAACAAGAGCCGGTTTTCCTGCCATCTCTTCCACCAGACCCCGAACTTGTAGACTTTGATTTCTATGGTCTTAAAAACGGAATTCGAAACCTTCATCATATACGAAAGCTCGCCACCCAAGGCCGCTGTCAACAATCCAAAACCGAGTTCACGAAATTGCAACGCCCCGAGATTTTGCAAAGACACTATGCCTACTATTGGACGGAAGCCAGCATTGCTCTTTGTTTTGGTCACCAAATCAAAGCCAAAGATGCTTTTAAAAAAGCTCTGGCGCGCCAACCGGCGTATCGACACGAAAGGAATGCCATTGAATCCCATCTTCAAGCTCTTTAAAATATGTTTAATCGCCGGGGCACTCAGTGCCTGTGCCGAAAAATCAAAAGTTGAGAAAAACCCGCAGTTGTTTCCGGATGGGCAGTACACACAAAGTGTTCAGTTAGAATTGGCCTCACCCGACTCGGAAAAAATGACCATTCCCTTCACCAGTCTTTCTAAAATTCGCCAAGGTCACTTTAAAATTTTGGGTCTCACTCCGTTTGGCACCAAAGCTTTTGAGGCCGAGGGCAATACAAACAAGCCCGGTGATATTCAATTGCAATTTCATATGAAGTTGCCAAAAGCCCTTAAAGAGTCTTTTATCAAAGACACCATTGTTAAGATTCAAAAACTTCATCATTTAAAAAGGTCACACCTAACTTCAACCGCCACTCACGATGAATTTAGGGATAAGACTTTGACTTTAAAGATTTACAAGTACGATCAGCAAGGCATCCCGGTCTCGCTTCTTTTGTCCGACAAAAATTGGCGCGCTTTTATTCAGACCTCGGTTTACAAACCTTTATCCGACTCGCCCTGAGGAGTCAGTGCCTTTGACTGCCTTAAAATTTGGTTTTTAGTTGGAAGGCACTGATAGCCATTAGGCAAAGTGGGTAGAGACGACCAATAGCTGTACAGGTTAAACCACTGTTTGGGATAATCTCGAATCGACTGACTCAAAAATTCAACATACTTGTTCACAGCTTCATCAATCGACAGAGTCTCCATATCATAGGTCTCAGTGGCCAATCCGTAAGCTTTAAAGGACCGGCGAAAACCAGACACAAAACTCAGTTTGGCTTTATAGGTCTTGGCCAGTCGAAAAGGTGTGGTCGGAATTGGAGCCAGCCGTCCCAAAAAGTTTTTTAGCTCAAAGTTATTGTCAAAGGGACGATCGCCCATAATGGCCAGATGACCGTCCTCTCGCAGCACTTGATGAATCGCCATAAAAACGGGTTCACCGGGGCGAATGGCAATCGGTCGCAAGTTGGATT
This sequence comes from Bdellovibrionales bacterium, assembly GCA_964230555.1. Lineage (GTDB taxonomy): Bacteria > Bdellovibrionota > Bdellovibrionia > Bdellovibrionales > JAGQZY01 > JAGQZY01. Next base: position 13,989 of record CAXRIX010000134.1, on the reverse strand, counting down.
GGTTGGTTTCACGAAACACATCGTCGGGTGAAAGATCTTGGGTTTGATAACGAATCATATGAATCGGCTTTTGGGTCTGCCGTCGACTGAACCCTTGGGTTGAAATCGCCCAGCCTCCAAAATGAGAAAACAGCATCACTCGGGCCCCAGGCTCATGATGCTGGCGCAACACATTGCCACTGGTGTACTGAATATCAAAGCTTAGCGACTCCCGTGACGCTTGGTAAGCCTGATCCACTAAAATCTGCGCAAAGCTATAGAGATGACTTAAAACTTGAATCTGGCGTCCAAGCCAACCTGTTTCAGGCTCCCGAAGCTTGTAATATTGATTCAACCCCCGACGTGCCGTCGGTGCAAACAAGTAGAAATAAGGAACAATAAAATAAAGCAAAAAATAAGAAAACTTCAGCCCCAACGATTTTAACAAAAAAACCATCAAGTGATTGCCGAACTTCCCACCACGCATTGTCCCGGTCCAATTGACTTTTTTCTCCTGTGAACTTTTCTGCACCCAATACCAAATCAAGCCCATCGCCACCGAAAGGATTCCACCCACGATCATCGATCCGATAAACCACGCCAGAAAATGATTTCGTGCCACATCAAGAAGAGGCCCTTCAAATGTGAATTCTGTACCGGTGATTTGAAAGCCCACATACAGTTGCAGAGGAACAATCAAAGAGTAAATCGGTGGTAAGGAAATTTGAGAACCCAAAAAAGCCACAGGAAAGCTCAATCGTCCAATCATAGTGACAGCGATAATCAAAGCCGTTTGCAAACCGTAAAAAGGAGTGCAAGCTAAAAACGCACCCACTGCAAACGATACCGCCGAGTGGATCGGCCTTTGATCACGATGCAAACTGGACAAAGTAACAAGCCAAGTATCCAAAAGCTTTTCTTTCCATTTACCGACCTGTGTTTTGAAATCAGGTACCGATTCCATTGTCAAAGTTTGATAGGGTCTTTTGTTTCGCAGGCAATCCACCAGGATTCGCAAGTCATCAAGCCCATCTTCTTTCTTGAAGGTAAGATCTTGAACATAAAAAACCGGATACACGGCTGTGGTTGTTTTTAGGTGTCGATAGTCAAAATCGCCAAGATCCAAAAGCCTTTGCATCAAAGCATTGTTTTTTTCATCAACATCGTAAGGTGAAACAAAAAATATAAAATCAAAAGGCGAGATCTTTAACTTGTCCGGCAGAGCTTCAAGACCTTGAATGACATCCGCCTCGAAATGGCTGACTGAAATTATATGGGTCCACTCTTCGACTTGAGCCTTTTGTAACACCTGCTGAAGATGGCTGACTCCGGCTTCCACCTCGTGGGAGATCACATGCAAGAGCGCTGAGGGAATGCTAGAGAAAAATTCAGCCGAGTTTGAACAAATCTGTAAATCTTGAGCGTGGACAATCACTGGAAACCCAAGAGCCGAAATCTTTTTAAGAGCCTCTGCGGAGGCCTTGGCGACATTTCGAAGATATAGGACGGGTTTAATATTCACGGGCTTCTCGATCCATCAGTACGCAATGAGTCATTTAACTCTATATTATTGTTTCAACTTTGTCTCATGATATTTTCACACGACCATCATGAGGTAATTACAAATGGAACACAATTGGGTTTTGGTGACTGGAGCCTCCCGTGGGATTGGCCGAGCGATTGCCTATCGTTTAGCGGCCGATGGATTTTCAATTTTGGTACATTATAATTCCAACCTTGAAAAGGCTCAAAATGTCGTCGATCAAATTAAGGAAAAGGGCGGACAGGCGCAGGCCATTCAATTTGATGTGTCACAATCGTCTGAGGTCGAAGCAGCCCTTGATCCATTTTTCAAAAACATGCCGGGCGAGTTTTTTGGTTTGGTTAATAACGCCGGGATTCATGTTGATACCATGGCCGGATTGATGAGCGATGATGATTTTGATCAAGTGGTTCAAACCAATATGTATGGCGCCTTTTATCTTATGCGCTACTGTTTAAAAAAAATGATGCGCAATCGAAAAGGCAGCATTGTCAACATGGCCTCTTTGGCCGGACAAACCGGGAACCCTGGACAAATGAACTACGCGGCCAGTAAAGGCGGACTGATTGCGATGACAAAAACCCTTGCCATGGAGCTGGCCAAACGGAATATCCGTGTCAATGCCGTGTCTCCCGGCCTGATTGAAACAGCGATGGTTGAAGACATTCCCAATATTGAAACCATGATTCAAAGAATTCCTATGCAGCGTATGGGGCAGCCCGACGAGGTGGCTGGCGCTGTTGCGTTTCTCATGTCCCCTGATTCCACTTACGTCACGGGACAAACTCTCAGTGTCAACGGAGGGTTGTTTCCAGCATGACTCAACAAAAAGTTTTCGTGACAGGCACGGGTGTCATCTCCTCACTCGGCAATACAGTCGAAACCATGTTCAAAAATTTAATACAGGGAAAAAGCGGCGTCCAAACAATGGACGACTGGCGTATCTACAATGGCCTTAACAGTTTGCTTATGGCGCCGGCCCAGCCTTTTGATATCTCCGCGATTCCTCGCAAAAAAAGACGAAGCATGTCGCGCATGGCTGAGATGGGAGCCTTAGCGACGATGACAGCCTTGCAGCAAGCCGGCATCAGTGGTGAAAACCCGTGGCAAGAAATTGATACCGACCGCACTCTTATGATTATGGGATCCACCACAGGCAGTCCAAAAACTTTAGAAGATCACTTTAAAAAGCTTTTCGATAAAGGTGGTCCAGAAAGCCAAACCTCGACCGCTTTTTTCAAAATCATGAATCATTCGGTACCGGCCAATGTTGCCATGGCCGTCGACTTTAAAGGTCCTCTCTTGTCCACTGGATCGGCTTGCTCAACAAGCTCTCAGGCCATGATCCAAGCCTGGGAATTGATTCAGGCTGGAGTCTACGATCTTGCCATTGTTGGTGGAGCCGATGAAGCCTATTACACCAGTGCTGCTATTTTCGATACCGTGCAGGCCGCATCCACTGGCTACAACGATCAACCTTTGGAATCACCCCGCCCGTTTGATCGCGATCGTGATGGCCTGGTGATCTCTGAAGGGGCCGGGATCGTAGTTCTGGAATCAGAAAAGCATATGCAAAAAAGAGGCGCGACTCCACTGGCCGAATTCGCCGGAGGCGCCTATCTTTGTGATGGTTATCACATGAGCCACCCGATCAAAGACTCCATGATTCACTCAATGAACCTGGCATTGAAACGAGCCAACATCACTGCTGACAGTATTGACTATGTTAACGCCCATGCCACTTCAACGGTTTTAGGTGATCGCCAGGAAGCGCAAGCCATTGGATCGGTTTTTAATCATCGGCCTCCGGTCAGCAGTCTTAAGGGTCACTTTGGTCATTCGCTGGCCGCCTGTGGAACCATTGAGGCTATTAGCTCCATTGAAATGATGAACGCCGGTGTGGTTATAGCCAATCGCAATTTAAAAAATCTCGATCCCGAGTGTGAATCTATCAATGCTCTTGCTGAAAACCAAGAAGGACGTTATCAAACAATTTTAAGCAATAACTTTGCCTTCGGGGGCATGAATACCAGTTTCATTTTGAAAAGCTGCCAATGAGGACCGCAATGGATAAGCAAACACTAATCAACGAAATCAACCAAGTCATGATCGAAGGCTTTGAATTACAACCCTCACAACTTAAACCCGAAGCAAAAATTATGGAAGACTTGGAACTAGACAGCCTGGATGCCATCGATATGTTGGTTTTTTTGGAAGAAAAAATCAAAATCAAAGTTGATGCCGAAACATTCCGAACCGTGAAAACGTTAGAGGATGTTTACAATGTGGTTGAAAAAGTCATTCAGGATTCAAATAACTAAATGAACTTGCGCCAGCTTCGATTGATTCTCTTGTGCCAACCAAGTCAAACGCCAATTGCTTCCATCGTCGGAAGTGGCTTCAATAGAGACTTTTTGGTTGGGTCGCACCATGGCCATAAACTTAGATCGCTTCACCTCAATATCGGAATGACAAATATTGGGTTTCACTTCGGCCAAAAGAAACAAGCTAATATCAATGATGCTGACAGCCGGCAAAATGGGATTGCCAGGAAAGTGCCCTTTAAAAGAGGGCAAATTTTCATCGATCAGCAATTCGGCAGAAATTTTTTCTTCCGATTTTTCCGATATTTGAAAGTTGATCAATTGCGCGATTCGCTGGTCCATTGTTGTTGTTTTGCCAACTGCGCCGTAAGGGGTCAAGGTCGGTTATGAGTTACCTGAACTTTATCTCTTGCGCCACATGTCACGGAGACGATCAGCAAAGCCTGTTTCAAGGTCTTTTGCAAGACAGGCCTGGAAAATTGAGCCATGCGCTTGGTGACTCTCCTTATTTTTCCATCTCTGGCGATTTTTCAGGACTCAGTTATTTTCAAAGATTTCAAACTCTGATCTCCCAACAATTGGATCGCATTGATTGGAACAGTTTTGAAAAACAAAAAAAATGGGGTCTAGTTTTAGCCTCAACCAAAGGTATCACCGAAGACACGGTTTGGAATTCTTCTTTTTCTACTGTCGATCCTTATTTTGAACTTTTAAACTGGATTGAGTCTTTTGCTCCTGTCGATTTTTCAAATTCTGTGGTGGTCAGCAATGCCTGTTCATCCAGTCACGGGGCTATCGAGTTGGCGAAAATTTGGCTGGATCATCAACAATATGACCATGTTCTTGTGGTGGCTGCTGATCTGATTGGACCTTTTACACTTAAAGGTTTTCAGTCGTTGCGAGCCCTCAGTCCGACTCATAAAGTGCAACCGTTCGATAACAATCGTGACGGACTTCTTTTGGGTGATGGAATCGCCACCGCCATCCTCGGAAGAACAGCACAAAACAAAAATGAAATAAAAGTTGAAAGTGTTCACTCCCTTTGCGAGGGCAGCTCGGCCACCCGTCCGGACACCTCGGGTCAGAACCTGGCCCGTTGTTTCACGCAGTCGCAAAACGACATCGACCTCATCATGAGTCATGGCACGGCCACTTACTACAATGATTTAACAGAAGCCAATGCCATGGAGTTGGCCTTTAAAAATAAACCCATGCCAAAAGTGACAGCCTCCAAATGGTCGGTCGGTCATACCTTAGGAGCCAGTGGAATGGTCGATTTGGCGATCGCAGAACAAATCTTTAAGACCCAAACGGTTCCGGGTGTGCCCACACTGAAAAACTGTCAATTGTCCATCGCCGAGCAAATCCTTCGCGCCTCAGAAAAACATGAGATCAGAAACATCATGATTTCTTCTCTTGGCTTTGGCGGAATGTGTTCGGCCATGACCTTAAGTTGCGAGGCACCCGGTGAGAGTTGATATCGAACAACTGGATTTCACTTTTTCACCACCGCTACAGGAACCCTCTTGGAGCCCACAAGTGCCTCGATGGTACCAATTGGATGGAGCGGCTTTCGCATTGGCTGAATTGTTTGCTCGCAAGACTCGGAATATGGATCTTTTGATCATGGCCTCACCTCTGGCCTCTAATCTCACGGATTGGGAGTTTGTGCAGTCAGGATGCCAGCATGCTCAAAAATTTGTTCACACACTTCCCAATGTGAGGGCCTCGATGGCTCTGAAAGCCGCTGAGCACAACTGCTTCAGCCTCTGTTTGCAAAAAGGCCCTGAAACTCGAGACGTGGCTCTTCGAGAATTTTTTTATTCCTCTCAGTTCCAATCTGTTCCCGCCTTAGCCATGGTCGACCTTTTAGAATTTGACGAGGGCGTGCAAAAACGGCAGGTTTATAGGTCGACCTTGCTAACCGCCTCGGATCGGGGATCCTGGAGACTGGAACTTTCAGAGACGTCGGCTAGCGATTTTAAAACCAATGAGATTTGGGCCCGCAACCCCTTTGCACAGAAACAAACGTTTAAGATGGGCCCTTGGCTGTGGGAGAAATTGTCTTGAATCAAGAGTCAAAAAATATCGCAGTGGGATCAGAAACTTTGAGCCTGGCGGACCTGGGTCAGGCCTTGTATCAGGACTCGCCCAATTTCAATCTCACTCTTCCATCCCGCGAGAAAATTGATAGCAATCACCAGAAACTAATCAATGCTATGGCCAACAATGAAACCATTTACGGTGTCACCACTGGTTTCGGAGACAGCTCACGCCGAATTATTTCCGGCGACCAAGCGGCTCAGCTGCAATCCAATCTTATCACCTACCTAAGCTGTGGCGTGGGAGAGCTCTTACCGCTTCCGGTCTGCCGAGCAGTCACTCTGTTTAGACTGCAGTCTCTATCGCGAGGCGTTTCGGCCGTTAGTTATGATTTGTTGAAACGCATGCAATGGATGGTCGAAGAGGACATTGTCCCACAAATTCCGTCGCAAGGCTCATTGGGGGCCAGTGGCGATTTGGTGCCACTTGCCTATTTGGCCTTAGCGGTGCAAGGAAAAGGCGAAGTTTGGCACCAGGGCCAAAGCCAATCGATGCAAGACGTATGCAAAAAATACGACCAACCTCCTTATGAATTAAAGCCCAAAGAAGGTTTGGCCTTAGTCAATGGCACCAGTGTGATGGCGGCTTACTCTTATCACAATTTAAAAATCATTCGCTTTTTACTTGAGACCACCATGAAAACCACCGCACTGTGCGTGTTGGGCATCAATGGACGCAAAGAGGCTTTCAATCCATTGATCAATAATTTTGCCAAGCAATTTTTTGGTCAAAGCTTAGCGGCGCAAAGAATTTGGAGTTACCTAGAAAACCAAAACTATGAATCCCCTGAAATTGCCAAAGTTCGCCAGCAAGAAGAACGAGACCACACCATTCAAGACAAATACTCCATTCGTTGCGCCCCACAAATTCTTGGCCCGATTTTCGACACCTTACAGCTTTGTGAAGAGTGGACAGAAAAAGAAGCCAGCGGTGTCTCTGACAATCCGATCATTCAAGATGGAAACACGTTTTCGATGGGCGGCAATTTTTACGGCGGCTACATTTCCCATGGTATGGACTATTTGAAAATTTCATTGGCCCATATGGCCGATATGATTGACAGGCAGTTTATGTGTTTGATTGACGAAGCGGTCAACCGTGGACTTCCTCCTAACTTGGCTGACTGGGAGAGTATTCCTGAAGGACAAAGATACTTGAATCACGGTTTAAAAGGCTTAAATCAAGCCATGTCAGCCATCACCTCAGAAGTGATGGCGCAAAGCACTCCAGGCGGAATTTTTTCCCGCTCCTCCGAGTCACACAATCAAGACAAAGTAAGCTTGGGACTGTCCGCCTGTATTCAAACCGAAAAGATGTTCAATAACATTTTCAACCTCCTGGCCATCCATCTTGTCGGTTGTGCTCAAGCCATCGATCTTCGTAAAATCAAATTGCAAGACCCAGAGCTTATACAACTTTACGAACTGGTTCGTAGCCATTCACCGATGGTCCATGGCGACCGCCGACTTGACAATGAAATCAATCAAATTGCCTCGCACCTTAAGCGACTCACCGGAGTGTACCTTGCCGCGCCAAAAGTTTGATGTTGCCGTCATCGGCGGAGGCCCTGGCGGATCAACCATAGCCGCGTTGTTGGCAAAAAAGAATCACTCAGTTGTCTTGATCGAAAAGGAGTCTTACCCTCACTTTAAAATCGGCGAGTCTCTCCTTCCCCATTCCATGGATATTTTAAAAAAGTCCGGAGTTTATGACAGAATTGATAATGGAAAATACATTCGCAAGTACGGCGCCTCTTTTATCGATCACCGTGAGTCGAAGCCCTTGTATTTTGAATTCGCCAATGGACTGGACTCAGACCACGCCTTTGCCTTTGAAGTCCCGCGAGACCAATTCGACAAAGACCTTCTTGAGCACGCACAAGAGCTTGGGGTTCATGTCTTGCAACCCAGTACCGTGCAGTCTGTTACATTTAAAGATGACCGGGTTGAAATGGATACCGATACTGTTCAACTGTCGGCCACGTTCGTCGTCGACGCCAGTGGCCGCGCCGCGGTCCTCGGAAAAAAGTTTCAATCCCGACAAAAGAATCAACACTTTTTCAATAACGTCGCGGTCTACAACCATTATCGCAACGTGAAGCGCGATGTGCAGGAACAAGAAGGGGACATCGTGATCGGAATTCTCCCCGAACAGTGTTGGTCATGGCATATTCCGTTCAAGGGAGAAGTCACCTCTGTGGGCGTGGTTTTCTCACCAGAATCTTTCAAAAAGCATAAAAACAATCCCAACCTGATTGAAGAAAAACTACAGTGCCATCCAAAATTTAAAGATATGATGGCTGAGGCTGAACCTTTAGGCCCATTGAAAACAGCCGCCAATTATTCTTACGCTAGTGAAAAAAAATTAGGTGAACGCTGGATCATGGTGGGCGATGCGGCCACGTTTTTGGATCCCGTATTTTCTTCGGGTGTGCACCTTTCATTGCGATCGGCTGAACTGAGTGCGGAAGTGATCGACGAAGCTCTTAAAGCGAACACAACCCTCACCCGCACACAATCCGGCAAAAATTATGATACAACTTTGCAAAAAGGTGTCGACCGTTTCCAATCCCTGCTTCTGCTTTTCTACCAGTCCCCTTTTTACAAACACATGTCGAAAACCATAGAAAAAGACTTTCTTTACAAGTCGTTCACCTCAGCCATTGGCGGCGATATGTGGAATGAAGACAACTGCCTTTTTAGATTAGGAGTATTAAAAGATGGAAAATTACCCCAAGACAATTACTCTCTATAAAGGCCACCACAGTCCTGAAGCCCTCGCCGCTTTCAAAGAGACCTACTCCAATAATGACCTGATTCTTTACTTACCTCCGACTTTAAAAAACTACGACTTTGTTCAATATTTACCGAAGGCCAAACTGCAAACCTTAGGTGAGTTGTGGACGGGGGACGAAGTTCTTGCAAACCCAGAAGGCCCCGCCGCCGACGTTGTCACCGGCGTGTTTTCCTCCGGCACATCCCAGGAACCTCGTCTGGTGCTTTACTCAAAAAAGAATCTTGAAGCCTCCGTCTATGGAATTTTTGAACTTTTCGATCGCGATTTTTTACGAAAGATTTACTGCTACCCGCAACCCTATCACACCTTTGGAGTGACTTTGGGTTATGCCGCCGCCACGATCTTAAACCTGGAACTGATCACCCCACAGGGAGCTTACAGTCGCAGTCATCACGAGCAATGGCTACAGTCGATCGATCCCTTTACTCTGACACTTGGAACCCCCACCCACTTTTATGATTTGCTCGATTTTACAAAAGCACTGGACTCTATTCCGCAAAGTTTTAGCTGTATCATTGGCGGAGCCAAAGTCAAAGCCCAGCTCTGGCACGACTGCCAACAAGTCTTAAATATTTCGAAGCCGAGTATTGGCTACGGCGCCACCGAAGCGTCTCCGGGGATCACTCACTTACCCCCTGGAGCCCCACCTTTTGAAGACGGTGAAATTGGTGTTCCCCTAGCTCACGTGAAAACCGAATTGCTAGAGCATGGGTTAAAATTTTCAGGTCCTAACTTGTGTAAAATGATCATCGATGGCGAGCATGTTATTGAGCCTTCCAACTTTGTATTACCGGACATTATTGAAGTCAGACAAAAAGACCAACATTGGATTTATAAAACCCGTAGCCATTGGTTTTTGAATCGTGGCGGCGAGAAGTTCTCGTTGGAAGGATTGGAGTCGGCCCTTCAACAAGATATTGAAGTTGAAGCAATGTGTGTCAGTGTACCCGACGAGCGTTTAGGAGAGGATCTTGGAATATTGATTACCAATACCCACCACGATCTGGAAGATTTAAAAAATAATATTATGCAATGTCTTAAGAAAAAAACTCATAGGGAATTCAACAGAAACAATGTGGTTGTGGTCGACCGGTTCCCAATGAATGAGAACCTAAAGAAAGATCGACTAAAAGCTCAGCAGATGATTCGCCGCCAAGATTAATTTTAGAAGAGGCTATCGATAAGCTCGTCACCTTTTTGTTCCCACCAAGATTCAAGAAGCTCTTGGCCCACCTCGACAGCGCGATCGGTAAGAATATCACCAATGCTGCTGGATCCACCGTTTCCGATCGAACAAGAGTTGCGGCTTTCAAAGTTTGGAATATTTGTATAGGAAGCAAAGTAGGGTTCATGATCAACCTGGCGCGAGACGTAAAGGATCTCACCTTCACTTTGACCTCCGACGGCCAGTCCGACAAGAACGGTACCACGGTTGCTACCGCTAATTTTACGAATAACGGCAACAAGCTCTTGGCAACTTCCCGAAGTGCATCGCACTTCGACTTCGTAGGGCCCATCATCACCTAAGATAATGGATTGCATAGCTTGCAGTTGGCTACGATTGATACGACTTTCAATTTCATAGGCGTCATCACAGTCGACAACGATTCGAGCCAACATGCTAAAGTTTTGGTTACTGTCTGCCGTGAGAGAAAGATCAAAAGCGCGGATTTCATCACTCATATTTCGGGTCGCCGACTCTCGGCCCTGCAATTCATTGGCATAATCACGGAGAATCTCTTGGTCGACATTGTTTTGGGTGAAACTGCGTCGATTGCCTTGGCTGTCAAAGTACTCTGAATCCCTATCTTGAAAGCTATCCAGACTGCTCTGTCCACGAAAGCCCTCTCCACAAGCTCCTAGGCCTGCGATTAAAATCATCAAAGTCAAAAATCGAACGGTTTTAAACATAGTTTCTCCTCACTTGTATAGAGAGCAAAGCCCATACCAAAATGAGACAACATAAACCAAGTGATCTCAATCACTTACAACACCCACCAAGCCTCTTCAGTCACCGATGACAAGAATAGGCACCCAACTGTCTGATCGCCAAACAGCAACTGTATAAAAAGCTTACAGAAAGTCCTTATTGGGTTTGCGATAAGCAATTTTTATATCGACAGGTAAAAATTTCAAAAGCTGTATTTATGACAGAAAGCTCATAAGTTTCTATCATAATTGGTCATTATAAAATAAAACAGGTGTTAAGAAAGTTGGGGTGGAGATGAGTATGGGGACATTGGATGAACTTAATTTATACCATTGCAATTTTTTGTCTGGCTTCGCTATGGAGTCTGACAAATGCTCACTCGCAGAGTTCAACGAACGCGATGCGATCTCAGACAACGAGTTCACGTTCATTTATTTTCAACACCGATTTTTCATTGGGAGCCATAGGCTTTAAAGAGCAGCAGGATGAATCGCAACTGATTCAGTTTTCAGCTCGTCCCAACGGCTATTACGAGATAACCGAAGAGTTCGGCGTCCGCGGTGATGCGCAACTGAACTTAACTACAGGGCGCTCGCAATCGCGATTTCAAAACCCAAATTTTAGCTTGGTCAACATCCTAGAACTTTCGGCTTACTATGAGCCCGCCCAATTTTTCCGTCTGTCAGCGGGCGCATTAAGTCAGGCTCACTTTAACAATCGCATGCTGATTGGTGATCGTGGTTTTCCCGGCGTCATGCTAAAAAGTGGGTTTGCTAACAAGAAAATAAAAATCACACCAAAAGTGCAATACGCGATTCCGACTTCAACCAGTTTCGAAGACGATCGCACCGAAGCCGAGCCTCTTCCCACTTTAACAAGTGTTGGAATCGAGGCCGATTGGCAAGCGCTTCAGTGGCTAGGCTTTAACGCCAACGTCAATCAATTTGAATTCAGTGAGCTTCCCTCGGTGGTGGCTTTTCAGAGTTCTCGTCTTGGAAACAGTGTGATTGGAACCGATCCTTCGGAAAGTCAGTTTCGCTATCAGTTCTCTGGTTTGTCTCAAGCCTACGAAATCGCCGTGAACTACACCCCCCGTTTAAAACAGAGTTTTAAAATTGGAATCATTGATAACTCAAAAGCCCCCAGCGATCGTCGACGCTCGCAATGGCTTGGGACCGCAGTGGCCATGGACTTTGGCGACTTTTCAATCATTCCTGAATACGCCCAGTTCTTTGCCGAGTCTGATTCAGTCCCCGCTCTCTACAGTGCTTTTGAGTTGGGACGCAGCAACCGTGAAGGTGCATCCTATGGGCTTGAAGTGAATTTAAAAAAACTAGGAGTTTCTATTAAATCACAGTTCGTTGATGCCCGTTTGATTGAAGCGCGACCGCTACAGGCGGATATGCAAATTTTTAACATTGCTCTGGAGTTTAATGATGTCACTCTTTAAATTAAGCAACCTAACTCCGCTTAAAATTGTTTTTCTATTGTTCTTAACCGTAGCGCAGACCTCTTGTTTGCGCGAGGCCTCTAACCCAACCAGCGCCGGTGTGACCGATGACTCAACAGCCGACTTCCGTCCGCTGGTTGTGACGGGTCAATCCATTGCAACGTCCGAAAACCCCCGCTGGAAAATTCCAACGGCTAAAACCTACAGTTTTCGTCTTTGTCTTTTAAGCCGAATGACGGATGGTATTTTGCCAGTCGGCCAGGATTTCCGCATCAAAGCTCCAGACGGAACTTCAAAAGAAGCCACAACTGATAACTTGGGTTGTTTGGATTGGGAAGAACAGATCCCCTTTAACTATGCCGCCGATTCTATGTACATCGAAAAAGAGCGCATCCTGATCGGTGAAGGAACCTACCGTGGTACCTCTGTTTTACGATACGCCGTTAACCCGTGGCTGCAATACCGCAGTGACTCGGGCGATGAGGTGGTGGATTTGGCGCGCGGAAATGCCAATATTTCCGAAGCCCACATTATTCCTGAAGGTGCTGGCCCCGAGGCTTTAAGTGGTCTTTTTAGTCGTGGTTCAAGTAAAAACCTTTATTTAGAACTGATGCCTGGCCTTGAGATCATTGAAACCGGTGATCTTCCCGACGGTAAACTTTTTGATATCATCGTTCAGCTAAAGCCATACATCGAGCCTCTGAACCTGAACCAAGATCGCGATAAAATTTATTTGAACAACGGACGCTTTAAAGTTTATGTCCAATTGGTTGGCGAATACGTTGGTGAATCAAGTAATCCTCAGCGTGTGATCCTCACTCCTGAGCTTGAGCCGCAGATCATCGACATTCACACCGACAGCACTATTGTTTTTAAACAATTAAGCGTGCCTTTAAAACGCCGCATCACCACCGGTCAGGTGCAGCTAGCGGTGAAAGTGGTTCCTGAAGACACTCCAGAAAACTTTGACCTGAACCCCTACGAAGGCCTTTACAACGCAGGCGCTTATGATGGCCTGTTTAAGAAAGCCTGGGTGACTCAGGTCCGTGGTTCGCAAGAGCCAGAAGGTTTTGACTACGCCAGCCACATTCAACAAACCACCAACTTTGATGAGTTAAGACAGGCGCAGTGGGCTCACTCTTTGCCTCCGGTTGAGTATTCAATGCTGGATCCACGCTTCGTACAAGTCAAACAAGGTGAGACCTCCACCGACCGAACCGTCATCTACCGGGTTTCCACCCGAGTCACCGATGGTGTCAGTGGTGGCATCGTTCGCTTACAACCGTTTACAATCATTCACCCCGATGGCCGGGTTGAGGAAACTCAAACCAATCACGAGGGTATTCTTTTTTGGACCGATGAGTTGCATCACAAATACTACATGCGTGAGCACCGGATTTTAGAAAAAGTAAAAATCATCCACAAACGCTCGAACAACCAGGCCAACCAGATTATTGCCCTGAACCCTTGGGATGAAGGGTGGACTTTCGGTGCCGATATCCGAACCGGAATTCTAGCCAACGAGACAAGACGCATTTTTCAAGCCGCCGACTCGCCTGAAGAGCAGGCGCTTTTAGGACAAACACTTCGTGAGCAAGAAAACGCCATAGATTGGTTGGAACTTTCCGATGAAGAGTTGAACGAAAAAATTGAAGCAATGAACGCCCGAGTCGCTCGCCTTCAGGAATTGAAGCCGAACCTTCTGTTCGTCGACGCCTTCCGCTACCAAACCATTCGGGTCGTATTTGTTATCTTCTACACGCGGTACAATATTTCGTATGTTTTCATCTGCTGGCTTAACATTGTATTGCTCGTCTACTGCATACAAACTTGTCAGTTGCATAATGCCTTCTTTTGATAAAAA
>CAXRIX010000133.1:0-8325 GCA_964230555.1 Bdellovibrionales bacterium | reverse complement strand
CGGTCACTATGGCGGTAGGGTCCGTGCTTATTTTGTTCTCTTCCACACTAATGTACTTGGTCGAACATGCCGTGCAACCGGATAAATTTTCTTCCATCCCGGCCACCATGTGGTGGGCGATCGCGACGTTATCGACGGTCGGTTATGGCGATATTTATCCAGTAACGTCTTTGGGAAAAATGTTGGGTTCTTTAATAGCTATTATCGGCGTTGGGCTTTTTGCCTTGCCAGCTGCGATTTTGGCGTCCAGCTTGTCGGAGATTTCGCGTCAAGAAAAAGACGACGAGGATAAAAGAAATTTATTGCTAGGAACAGTCTGCCCTTACTGTCAGGCCCCTTCTTTAGTTAAGTCAAAAGACGAAAAAAGAAAACCGCGTCAGGTGGCCTGATAACTTAGTCGGGATATTGGACTTTTAACTTTTCGGTCGTGGGGTAGGAACAGCAGGTTAAAATCTCCCCAGCCTCGATCTCATCTTCCGTTAAGGCGTCAGCATCTTCCATTTTTACTTCACCTTCAATAATTTTGGCCTGACAAGAGTTGCATGTTCCTGACATGCAAGCGTACGGAGCATCAATATCATTGCGAAGAGCACCATCCAAGATGGACTCGTCATCTTCGATTTCAAAGGTGGAAACTTCTCCATAAAGTTCGATCGTGACTTCTTTTCCCAATTTGAACCTCGCGAAATTTGTAAAACGAACCCCTTTTTTAGATTAAAAAGCCATTAAATGCACCTCGTTAGGGGCTTAACAAGGTGCATTTAATGGCTTTTCTATGTTCTTATGCGCAGATGTCTCGCGCCGTGCCGTTTCTGATTATTGCGACTTTTCTGTATGCCTCTATCAATATCGGAGTGAAGTTCCTTTCTCATCTCCCGGCCACAGAAATTGTGACTTTCAGGCAATTGATCACCTTGCTTGTCAGTGGAGTCATATTATTGCAGCAGGGGCGGGGAGTGCGAGGCAATAACACCAAACTTCTTTTTGCACGGGGATTTTTTGGCAGCATCGCCTTGGTCTGTCTGTTCATCTGTGTGCAGAATACACCTTTGGCCATTGCCACCACCCTTATTAATCTGACTCCCATCTTTACAGTCGTGATTGCGCATTTTTATTTGAAGGAGAAAGCCAGCCCTATTCAGTGGGGGTTCTTGCTATTGGCCTTTGCCGGAGTGGTCCTGATTCGCGGAGGTGTCGAGCCCGTTCCATGGATTTGGATTGGTGTGGGGTTAGCGGCCGCTCTGTTTGCCGCCATCACTTACACCGTTGTCCGTGAGCTTCGCCGCAGTGATGAGGCGATGACAGTCATTTTCTTTTTTCCTTTAGTGACACTTCCGTTGGTCGGTCCGGTGGCTCTTTATCAATGGGTGCCGCCCCAGTCATGGGACTGGTTATTGCTGTTGGCCATCGGATTGCTAACAGTGTTGGCGCAGTATTTTATGACCGTGGCTTATCAACTGGAGAAAGCCTCGAACATCATGGTGTTTAATTACACAGGGCTGCTTTGGGGAATTGTGTTTGGTTGGGTGATCTTTAACGAAGAGTTGAGTGGTATTCAGTTTGTCGGGGTCTTTATCATTTTTTTATGCCTTATTGGAAATTTCTTGGTAACCCGAAGCCAATCGGCGCGATTCGCCTTTTTCGGTAAAATCCGCTAACATTAAGATATGTACAAACTGTCGGACCGCAAAAAAAATCAACTCGAAAAAGAAGTGGATTATTCTTATTCTAGAAGTTCAGGACCCGGTGGGCAAAAGGTCAATAAAACAGAAACTCGAGTCGAACTTTTCTGGTCTTGCGGCGAATCCACGGTTTTCAACCAGAATCAGAAGACTTTGATTGAAAAAAAATTAAAGAATCGAATCAATAAAACCGGGCAACTGCTTTTTTACAGTGACCAATATCGAACGCGTCCGGCCAATCAGAAAGCTTGTTTTCAGAACCTATGTGATTCACTGGAGTCGGCATTAACTCGACCGAAAGTTCGCAAAAAGACGAAACCGTCAAGATCCTCCATTGAAAAGAGAATTAAAGAGAAAAAGCAGAAGGGCGATAAAAAGAAATGGCGACAGAAAGTCGATTGATTTGTTTTTTCCCGAAAGCTTAGCTATCATAATCGAGTGTTTCGTTTTGTGGTTTTTTTATTATGTTGCAGTGTTTTGTGGATTTCGTGCTCCAGTAACGATCCGCGCGCTGAGCGGCAACCGCTGCAAACTGTGGTTTGCAAGTACTGGTTGCAGCAATGTCACCTTAAAGCTCGGCATCATTGCCCCAGCGGCTATCAGGTGTCGCGCAGTACGCGGGTTGATAAAACCGGAGGGCCGCATGGGACCTTCAAAGAATTTACAATGATTTTTTATTGTAATTGATTTCGATTTTGTTGATCTGTAGTTGAAACTTTTGTTTCAAATCGTCGCCATCGCTGGCTAACCAAAGTCCCACCACTTTTTCGGGCACGTTGAGGTCAACAGAAATTTCGAAATCGCCGGGGCCGTCAATAAGAGTGACGCATTTTTCTTCAAGTTTTGAGCTTAAAAAATGGCTGCGTTTTTTGTTGAGGAGCGGCTTCTGGCGACAGGTTGTATAGAACAAAACTTTGTCAATTCCAACGCCGGCAGGCAGTTGATTTTCCATTTCAATCAACCAGTTGGGCGCCACTCGTCGCTGCAGCCAGCTGAGTCGCTCATCGCCTTTGAGTATTAAACCCACTCGTAAAACAAAGTCGTCGAACTTCTTTTCACCTTGTTGAGATCCCTGCGGAATTGGCCGCAAGGCGCCCTGGAGAGAGGCTGAGACGCGAATTGATGTTGTGTTCAATGTTTCAGGTAAGTTGAATAGCAAAGGTGATGCTGAGTTATTGACTGTTAAGGTGACAGCCTTTTCCGTAAAGGCGACCTGGTTCGGTTTAATATCGTTAAACGTGTAGTTTTTCCAGCGATCCGAAGGGCCCAGTGGGATTAAAAAAGTCGCTAAAAGCGAAAGGCTCCACTTTCTACTGTCTGAATTTTTCAACTTGATTGAGCGTCCACTGTTTGGTTTCAGCCAATTGATAGTTGGGGTGAAACTGGATATACCACTTCAAGAATTGCAGATGTTTGAGCTGATCGTCATTCAGCTTGTTAAGCTCGCTGAATCGATTCAGGTAAGTAACGGTTTTACGTTTGAAATCGCCGTAATCTTTGACCACGATCCCCTGGATGGAGTTGCGCAGATCATCCACATTTTTCATCTCAATCATAAGGCTCTCCTAAGGCCGCTAGATTGCCAGAATCCTGGCCCGGTGTCCACAATTCGCTGCATGACGGAATGGGCTATCCTTGGCTTCACTCAGGCTTCTAAGGTAGCATGACTGCTGCTCTTTTTAGGAGGCATCATGTTTTTTGTACGATCTCAATCCGTTCTTCTAACAACTCTTTTGATTGGCCTGCTCGCGGCTTGTGCTCATCAGAGACCTGATTTTCCGGGTCAGACAGAGGGTGAGAAACTCAATGCCTTTTTTGAGTGGAGTTTCCAATCATTTCTTGAAGATCAGCCCGAGGAAATGACCTACCTTGGAATCGATAAAAAGCAAGATCAACTCAATCAGTACTCTCAAGATTTTATGAAAAAGCAAAGAGACAAGGCTGAAGAGCACCTTGATATTTTGCAAAGTTTTAATCGCAGCAAGCTGAAGCCAGAGGATCAGCTCAGTTATGATCTGTATAAACATCAATTGAATGAGGAAATTGAAGCTTACCAATGGCGCGACTACGTTTATCCGGTCAATCAAATGTTTGGCATTCAAAGTGGTCTCCCCAGTTTTATGATGAATATGCATCAGGTAAAAAATGAGAAGGATTTACAGAACTATATCAGTCGGCTGAATCAGTTCCAGCGAGTGTTCGGTGAAGTTATTAATAGTTTAATGCGTTCGGAAACCAAAGGTGTGGTTCCGCCGCGTTTTGTTTTTCCTAAAGTTATTGAAGACAGCAAAAACATTATTAGTGGCAACCCCTTTGTAGCCTCAAAAAACGATTCTCCGCTTTTCGATGACTTTAAGTCGAAACTGAAAGGTCTCAAACTTTCTGAGAAAAAACAGAAAGACTATATGCAACAAGTGAAAGAGGCTCTTCTTAAGTCCGTTGGCCCTGGGTTTGCCGATCTAATAAGCTTTTTAGAAAAACAGCAAAAAAGAGCCACCACCAAAGATGGAGTGTGGAAGTTTCCAAAAGGCGAAGAGTTTTATCGCTACCGATTAAAGAAAATGACGACCCTTGATTTGGGGGCAGAAGAGATCCACCAATTGGGTCTAAAAAATGTAAAGCGAATTCACGATGAAATGCGTGCTATAGCCAAAAAAGTGAATTTTAAAGGCGATCTTGATGCGTTTTTTCGGCACATGCAAAGTTCCAAGTTTCAATTTGCCAATAATAAAACGGGTAAACAAAAATATTTGGCAAAAGCCAAGTCTTATATCGATGCCATGCGAGGCAAACTGGATAAACTGTTTATCACCAAGCCGAAGGCAAACATTGTCGTCAAGGCTGTCGAGCCGTTTCGCGAAAAATCGGCTGGAATGGCTTTTTACCAGAACGCTTCGCCCGACGGAAAACGACCGGGAACTTACTATGTTAATCTTTACAACATGAAAGCCTTGCCAACCTGGGAGGCCGAGGCTCTGGCCTATCACGAAGGAATTCCTGGCCATCATATGCAAATTTCGATCGCCCAAGAACTCGAAAGTGTTCCGAAATTCCGACGCTACGGTCACTACACATCTTATATTGAGGGATGGGGATTGTATTCTGAGCGTATTCCGAAAGAGATGGGATTTTACAAGGATCCGTATTCCGATTTTGGCCGCCTTTCCATGGAACTCACCCGGGCCTGTCGTTTGGTTGTCGATACGGGCATTCACCATAAAAAATGGACCCGTGATCAGGCCATCGCTTATTTGGATAAGAACCTTCCGGGCGATCATGATGACAATGTTCGCCAGATCAATCGTTACATTGTGATGCCTGGGCAAGCCACAGCTTATATGGTGGGGATGCTTAAAATTCTTGAGCTAAGAGAGAAGGCCAAGCAGGCTTTGGGAGATAAATTTGATATTCGGCGTTTCCATGAAGCGGTCTTAACCAATGGGCCCGTGCCTCTGCCAACCCTTGAGGCTTTGGTTGATAATTATATAAAGAGCGTATGAAAAAAATAGTTATAGCCATTGTCATTGTATTGGTCGTCCTTCCCATTATCGCTTTGCTCGGGTTGCGCCTGGGTTGGTCTTCATTCATTGAACCGCGTGTTCGGGGAGCCATCATTGAAGCCGCCAACGACCAAAGCTATCAATTGTCCCTTGATCCTATACAACTGACATCCTGGTGGTTTCCTATTCAACTTCAAGTGGAGAATGTCCATTTGCAGCACCAAACCCAAGAACAAGAGGTTAAGATTCCTTTTGTTGGTGTTGTGTTTTCACCAACCTCTTGGACCACGGATCCGGAAAAATTGGATGGCCATGTGGTTGTGACATTGCAGCAGCCGCAAATCACGATAACGCAAAGGTTGCAGGCAAAAGCCAAAAAGAGTGAATCAGACAAAGAGGCTACCGCCGCTCCTTCATCCCAAGGTGGAGGGGTGCCACCCTTATCGATCAGTCTTAAGGTTTCAGACGGGCAGTTGGCTTTTAATCAACAGACAGAGAGTGGCTTTAACCAAGTGGCTTTGTCGGGCGCGCAAGGGTCGGTCAGTCTACCGCCTATAATTGGCGGTGACGCCGGATCCATCGATCTGTCTGGCACTCTCGCTTATAAGATCGTCAGTTCTCCTTTTCCTATTCAAGGGAGCACGCCTTTGTCTGTTGCCAGTCAATCATTGCAAATCACTGAAGACCAAATCGCCCTAAAACCTTTGCAGGTTAATTTGGGAGGATTGAGTTTGAAGCTTGATGGTGTTTCCAAAACCAATCAACAAAGCTGGAAAATGAACCTTGAGGTCAAAGATCTTAGTGAATTGCAAAAAGGCGGCTTGTTGCCGCCAGGTCGTTGGCAGGGGGGCTTGAAATCCGAAATCGATTTTCAAAAGAAAGGCGATGAGGCTCCGGCTTTATCGGGTGGCATCACCTTCAATCAGATTCAAGGAAGTCTAAGCAAGCCTGTTGAAACGGAAGGAACTCAAGTTTCTGGTGGAATGACAATTCAAGGTCATCTGGATTTTGCCTACGATACCCGTTTGCGCCAGTTAAACTCTGATTTGTCAGCCGACCTATCGGCCTTAAGCTTGTTGAAAAAGGATCTTTTTCTTAAAAAAGCTGGAACCCCAATGCGTCTGCAAATACAGTCCAGTGGTAACGCCGATAAAATTAATATTTCCAAAATGCAAATTCAACTGGCGCAAATTCTAGCGACAGTTCAGGGCGAACTCGCTCCGCAACAGGGGCGTAGTCGGTTGGCTATTGCACTGAACAAAACATCGCTTGCCGGACTGGAGAATATTTTTTTAATAATGAAAAAGTACCCTGTTAAAGGTCACCTGGCATTGAAAGCCGATGTGGTCGGGGACCTTTCCAAACCCGAGTCCTTAAATATTCTGGCCAACCCCATCGATTTGCAGATGGACTCTGGGATAAACTTTCAGAGCGCCGATAAAGCCCTGCAATTGCAAGGGCCGTTTAGTGGCAGTATCAAAGGGCAGTTGCAAATTGTTAATAAGGATATTCAGAAAGCGGATTTACAGGGGCGTGTCGATCTTGATTCGATGGCCATTCAAACCAAGCAGGGTTTTCGTAAAACTGCCAAACAAAAGTTGAATTTGGTTTTCAATGGAGAGAAGAAAGGTAAACTCTTTCAATTTCAGAAATTTTTCATCAAAACTTTTTTTGGCGCCTTTAATGCTCAGGGCAGTTTATCGAATCCTTTGAATCCGCAATTGAACATTGCTGGTGATATACAAAGTATCCAGTTGGGCGCTCTGAAAACTGTGATGCCAAGTTTTAAGGATTTTCCTTTGTCTGGCGTGGTTAATGGTGAAATTCAATTGTCCGGACGGTTTGATCCGGAGCTTGGTATCGAAAAGAGTCCACTGACTTTGTCTGGCAAAATGTTACATAATAGTTCTTTAGTAAAGTGGGTGTCGCCTCAGAAAAAGCCAGGGCAGCCATCAGCAGAAGGTGGTGCCAAGCCCAATGAAAAAGTAAAAGGGGCGGCCAAGCCGCTTCTTCCCTCTTGGCCGATTCTTAAAACAGCCAAGCTGGCTGTCGAGTCTAAAATTGACAAACTGGTTTTCAATGACCTCACAGTGACGAATTTTTTTCTGAAAGGGCGATACGATCAGGGTGTTTTAACAGGCCGACTTTCCATGCAGAGATTGTTCTCTGGAAGCCTTGACCTTAAAGATGTTCGCTCTGACCTTTATAGCGTTCCCACCTACGTAGAGGGGACCGCCGTGACCAAACAAGTCGATTTAAAGGAAGCCGTGACTTGGGGAGTGCCAGAACAAAAGGATTTAATTAAAGGCCAAATGACAGGTGGCTTTAAAGTGAAGATGCCGTTTCCAAGTCATGCCGACCCGGTAAAGAACACTGAATCCTCCGGGGCCCTTAAGATTCAGGGTTTTGAAGTCAGTACTATGAAATTGGACCAACTGGTCAACGGTCTCATGCAAAAAATACCGGGTCTTAAAAATAAAAAGAAAGTGCAGACCAAGGACGTGCGAGCCTTATTTCAAACCAAGTACCGTTTTAAAAATGGGGTGCTCACCTATAAAGATACCGATTTTTTAACGCCTGAGAATCACCAATTGTTGGCTCAGGGCACTTTTAATACCGACAAAACCATCAACTTAGATGGTCGTTTATTTGTTAGTGGTGTGAAAATTGACGATCGTTTGCAAAGTTGTTTGCTCGACAAACAGGGGCGCTTGGAGGTTCCGGTCGAGTATCGGGGGTCGATTGTTAGTCCAAAGTTGTCGAACGCAAGTCAGGCGATTGAAAAGGTCGCGGGTCGATATTTAGAGTGTGAGAAGAAATCGCAGTTGAAAAAAGTGAAAGGCGAAGTCAAAAAAGAAGCCGACAAGATTTTGAAGAAAGAAGGCAAGAAGCTTGAAGAAAAGCTAAAAGACAAAATAAAAGACTTCTTTTGAATTAACAAATGAATCACTGTATTAGCAAAAGGAACCAGGTGCCCTAGGGGGAACTGGACTTGATGATCTGTTGCTCATTTCCGATGGGAAAGACAATGGGGAGGGTCCATTTTGCGTAAAATAGTCAGTTCCGATGCTTTAAAAAGTCTAGGGCGCCGAGCCGTACCTTTTGCCGGTTCAGTCGGAGTGATCTCTGACGTCGCCACCCCT
>CAXRIX010000132.1:0-6819 GCA_964230555.1 Bdellovibrionales bacterium | reverse complement strand
AAAGCACGAGCGGCCGGTATTCATATGGTGATGGCAACACAAAGGCCATCCAGCGATATCGTCACAGGACTCATCAAAACCAATTTCCCGACACGTGTTTCATTTAAGGTATCCTCGGGAATTGATTCGCGGACCATTCTCGATCAACCGGGTGCTGAAAAGTTATTGGGTAATGGCGACATGCTGTTTATGGCCCAAGGAAAAGCCATTGAACGCCTTCAGGGGAGCTTTATGTCCGAGGATGAGGTCAAAAAAGTGGTTCGAGCTGTCAGTGCTCAGGGAACCTCAGAAACCAAGAAGAAGCGTAAATAATACTGTTTTTTAACAAAATCTATAAAATAGGGTGAAGTTATTTCCCTAACTTCACTCGGTCTTTGCCTGCGCATCCCAACGTGGCTAGGGTGTTGGCGATGCGGGGCTTATTTTGTCTTTCTATTATTTTATTTGGCTTTTGGGCCTGGGGTCATGATCGGCTCTTAGGACAAATTCCACGAGCCTACGAAAAATACGCTGGATTCAATCCGGGTAATAATGGCTGTCGCAACGTTGTCGAGCCCACCCGGCAGCGCCTTTTACAGCTGCGTCGAGCCGGCCACAAAGTGGTTATGATCATGACCAGTGGCTCGCCCATTAAGATGTCGCACTGGCGCATTCGGGATGACTTTAACGGTGTGGTCTACAGTGATATTCATAGCTACCTTCAGGCCCTTGAGGATTTCACCAGTCGCAACACATCCTGGGGGAACCGCCGTGACCATCAAGAGATAGTGAAAGCTTGCGTGCGTGGGTCGCGCGGCGCTCAGGTCAATGGTGAAGCCTGCGTTTACCGCTCCGATGTTCGCTATTTTCATATGGGCTTTGCCATTCTTGATCCCCGATTTTCAGATCAGCCCTATGTGGTGCATTTCTATGGTGATCCCAATCATAATTTTTTAAAAGCCAGCATTTATGTCGAGACTTTGGATTCTTACCTGCGAGAAGACCGTCTGACCCACTGTGATGCCACTTTAATGACTCTAGGTCGTCGTATGGAAAGTCGGGTTTATGATTTCTTGCGTGGGGACCACGCCCAGCAGGTTTTGGCCTCGGGCAACCGAAGCTACAACCTGGTGGCGCACCCATGGGGTTTGCGCACTCAGAACTGCAATATTTGGGTGAGCGAGGTCATGGCGTCGGCCTACTTCGTGAACCGCGAATCCTGGCCACAGACCGACCGTCGGTTGGCCAAAGAGGTCCTCTCTAAAACCCGATTTCGTCCGGTCAAGGTTCCCTTAACCGGTATTCAGTCTTTGGGTCGCTTGGCTGCCCCTTTCGTAGGGGGAATCAATGGCGAAGAGGGTAATTTTGATCACTACTACGGCGTCGCCGACATCGTTCCGGCTCGGTCGATAATCGAATGGTTGCAACATCATGAACAAATTGGGCAAGTCGAAATCATTCGTGGCCAATGAAACGACACCTTGGATGAAAGCCGACGGTGTTTTTGATTCTTACAAAAGCTGAGGGGCTAGGCTAGGCGAAGCGCCGTCTTTTTTTAATTGCCTCGGAACCGGCTGCTTAGATCATCAATTTGTGTGGATAGGTTTTTATAGAAATCATAACGTCCTAAAATATAGCGTAAAAAGTAACGATCGATAATCTGCAAAAGTTTAAATCCTAAAAGACACACTGATAAAACCCCAACGAGAACAAAAAGAACTTTTTTCGTCCCCTCCGTATCATTCATAAAAAATAAACCGGGGGTGTTCATGCCAAAAAAACCAACGATAAGATTCAGGGGAAGAAAGATTCCAGAAATCACCGTGAGGGTGAGTAAGGTTTTGTTAAGGCGATCGGCTTTAATAGATTCAAAATAATTATACAAACCTTCCAGTCGTGAGATCAATGTGTCGATATTAGAGATGTGAAAGTGGATGTTCTCTTCAACATCTTTAAATTCGTCTTTAAATTCGTCCGTCGAAGTTTCAAAACTGTCCTGTTTGCTTTTATAAAATTCACGGTAAACCATGGAGTTTCGGAAGTAGTAGTTTTTAAGCCGTGTCAGTTCTCGTTTTAAGTCAAACCACATATCCATAAAGTAATGAGGCGGGTTGCGATCAAAAAGTTGCGCCTCTAATTTTTCAAGTTGCACGAAAAACTGTTCAATGACTTGTTGGTTTTCAGAGTAGAAGGTTTCGATCTGTCGTAGTAAGCCTTCCATTCCATTGTCGATCGGCACCAGGCTCTTGTTGGTTTTGTCGAACTCATAAATTGCTTTATCATGAATTAGAAAGGCTGTGGTTGGGAAGGTCATCTTTTTATCTTTTTCCATGTCGATATGGCGAAGAATTAGAAGTTGAAATTCCGAATAGTCCTCATAAAGAGAGTAATTGCTGCCGGCCAACAACTGTTGCACTTCTTTCTCATACTCTTTTGTAATGGCACTCAAAGACATGGGACTCCTTGGATCAAATGGCGACAAGTCAGCTTTACAAATTCCGAACCAATCGGCAAGCGCTCCTCTTGCGATGCATGACAAGTTTTTTTACAGTCTGACACGCTCAAGGATGAATGGAGGACGCTTTTGAAGGTGCTTTCGAAGATGCCAGGCGGACCGAGAGTTCGGGGTCGAAATGATCCCGACAGCGAGCCTCATACATCTTAAAAGAGCCCACCAGAACCTCGCTGTCGTCGGCCACCAGGCGTTGGGTCCGAGTCGCCGATTCTCCACATTGCACACAGATGGCGTATTGTTTGCGAATGATATCTGCCACAGCAAGAAGTTCACCCATCGGTCCAAAGGGGCGCCCTTGCCAATCAGTGTCCAAGCCGGCGACTATGACTCGGCGTCCATGTTGTGCCAGTTTGGTGGCCACCTCGACGATCTCAGAATCAAAAAATTGCGCTTCGTCGATTCCAATGACGCGAGTGGTGTGCTGGACATGTTTGTAAATGTCTTTGGCGTTGGCTATCACAATCGACTGCAGACTTTCATTATTATGTGAAACGATTTCATCTTCCGAGTATCTTTTGTCGATTTCGGGTTTGAAAGTTAAAAAGTCCTGTTTGGCAAATTCACAACGTCGTATTTGGCGAATCAGTTCTTCGGTTTTGCCGCTGTACATGCAGCCGCAAATCACTTCAATACACCCTGGTCTGAGTTTGGTAAAAGCATGATCCACTGAATCCCCCCGGTGGCGAGGAGCCAGGCTATCAAAAAAGTTTTTTCGCAAGCAAGCAGAAAAACAGCTTAGGGCGTAGAATCAAACCAGCAATCAAAGGTGATGCTGCGACCATTAGCACGAGTCATGATAGCCCGTTTGCGAGCCGCCCCGTCGGCAGCAAGAATTTCTATTTCGTAAGCATTGTTATCAGTATCAAAGTGTTTATTTCCGTCAGTGTCGGTTTCCATAAATCCGCCGTTAAAGTAAAGCCCGGGAAACTCGGCCTGCGGACCCTGGATAATAACACCGACCCAATCCTTAAGGGGCGTTGACGACCCCGGCAAATCGATCAGTAAATACTGAATCGTAAAGTCCATTTGCAGAGATTGATTATAGCAGTACTCGGCATAGTAAACGTGATCGGTCATACCCTGATGCAGCTCGGAGCTGGCGTAAACTTGGTCGTTGTAATAGGCCAAGTAGGGATTGTAGGAATGGCCTTTGACTTGATCAAAAACAACACCGGCTTGGCCTTCATCATTGCAACGATGCCACTGTAATTGTGCTGATTGAGTGTCTCCGTTGAGACTTAATTGTTCGGTGGGCGCGGTCCATTCTAGCGAGCAATTGGGAGCTGAGCTGAAGTGCTCAAGGTTTAAAGAACCATTAAAGGGACTGCCACTGGCACCTATAGAACTGAAGGTCGATCCACCAGCAAGATTACCAGAGCTTCGACTGCAATTGTTGTAAGTCAACAGAAGCGGTAGTGCGATAATAAGAATAATTAGATTTTTACGCCCCATACTTTAGTCTTATCGGCTAATAGAATTGAAAATAAAGGACCGATCTCAAAATAGGACGCAAGGCGGAGAGAGCCTCTGTGGGTAGGGCTGTCGGGTCCTTAGTTGTCATTCTCGGGGGACTTGCGAAATAGAATGTCAGGCTGTTTCAGGCTCTTGAACTTTAAGCAATAGCAGTCCACCAATGATAAATAGGACAACAATAGCCAACAGAGATAAACGAGAATTGTCGGCGATCAAGCTGGTCATGCCAACAAGAAAGGGGCCGAGAACGGCCGAGAATTTTCCAAACATATTGTAAAATCCGAAAAATTCAGTGGAGTGTTTCTCTTCTGGGATTAACTGCGCATAAAGAGAGCGACTGAGGGCTTGCACCCCTCCTTGCACCAGGCCTAAAACAATAGCCAGTATGTAAAAGTGGGTCGCGGTTGAAATAAAGGCTCCCATCAGACAAATTAAACTATAGATAAAAATACCCAAAAGAATGCCACTTTTAGTGCCGGTGAGTTTCGCCAATTGGCTAAAAACCAGAGTCGCTGGAAAACAGACAAAATGCACAATAAAGATGGCTTTAATAAGGTCGCTGGATTGCAAATTGATGGAAAGTGCGAAGTCGACGGCCATTTTAAAAATTGTGTGCACGCCGTCGATATAGAAAAAATAGGCAATCAAAAACAAAACCAGATTGCGATGAGATTTTATTCTAAGCAGAGTTTGGTAAACCTCTCGAAAGCCCGCAAGTATTGAAGCTTTGCGTGCCACTGGCTTTCGTTCCTTAACAAAAAAGATCAATGGCAGACTAAAAACAAACCACCATAGGCCCACTGAAACGAACGCCCATTTAACACCCGCAGCGGCATCGGCCAAACCAAACAACTCGGGTTTTGTTACCATCAGGGCATTGACCACCACCAACAGTCCACCGCCCAGGTACCCCAGCCCGTAACCTAAGCAGCTGACCCAGTTCATGGTTTTGTTATTGCTCACACAAAAAATCAGCGAGTCATAAAACAGATTTCCGCCTGAAAAACCAATCCATGCCAGTCCGTATACAGCAAGAGCGACAATCCATTGAGATTCGGGAATCCAAAAGAACAACAGGCAACAAAAGCTGCCCAGGCTAGCAAACAGCACCAACCCCTTTTTAGCCCAGCCGTAGAGGTCAGCAAAACTGCCTAGTAAAGGTGCAGATGCGGCAAACAACAGGGCTGCCAAAGACATCGTGCTGCCAAGGTAAAATGTACTTTCGGTAGCAGAAAGATGAGAGGCCCAGTATTTTTTAAAAAATATCGGGAAGAAGGCTGCCGCAACAGTGGTGGCGAAGGCCGAGTTGGCCCAATCGTAAAAAGCCCAACTCCAAACCTCTTTTGTCATTTTTGGTTTCATGATTGAGGAATATTGTCCCGATTCGGCCTAGAGTCATGAACTCTGATGAAAAGTGCGACGCGTTAGTGAGTGAAATCCCTATAAAACCAAGTCATCATCGAGTAGTTCATAGATGTTTATACATAAGGAGTAACCGAATGAAACAAATTATCGTTCTCTTGGCTGCATTTGGATTTGTAGCTTTGACAGCTTGTAACAAAATGGGCGCCGGCCCAAAACCCTCTTTGGATAGTGACGATGATAAAACCATTTACGCTATTGGCGTTGATATGGGGACAAAGTTAAAAACTTTGGATCTCAGCAAAAAAGAAATGGCCGTTCTTAAGATGGGTATCGATGATGGTTCCTCCGAAGGAACAGAACCAAAAGTGGAGCCTCGCGAATTTCTTTCGAAAGTGGGCGACTTGATTCGAAATCGTCAAAAAGCCTTTGCCGATAAAGAGAAAAAAGAAGCCAACGCCTTCTTGGAAAAAGCAGCCGGTATGGATAAAGCCGAAAAAACCGATTCGGGTTTGATTATCGTTTCCACAGAAGAAGGTTCTGGGGAAAGTCCAAAAGCCACTGACCGCGTGAAAGTTAACTATCACGGAACTCTTCGTAGCGGTGAAGTTTTTGACTCCACTAAAGAAAGAAAGCAACCGGCCACGTTCCGTTTAGACCGTGTGATCAAGTGTTGGAACGAAGGCGTTCAAAAGATGAAAGTCGGCGGAAAAGCTGAGCTTTACTGCCCACCTGAAATTGCCTATGGCGATCGTGGTGCACCACCTAAAATTCCACCAGGAGCTGCTTTGAAGTTTGAAGTGGAACTTCTTGAAATCGTCAAAGACGACACGCAAGATAAAAACAAAAAAACCAAATAAGTCTGTCGACTCTATTTGAAGTTTGAAAAAGCACCGCCTCAGAGCGGTGTTTTTTTTTGAGACAAATTTATTTTTTCTAACCACTTATGATATTGCCGTTTTGACCGAAGAGTCTGTATCCGAAAAACGACAAAAAATCAGTGGAGTCTCATGGGGGATATGAAACATAAGATTTATCAACTCTTGGGGCCGGCGGGGCCGAACAATCGTTCTTTTAATATTGCACTAGCAAGTTTTATTATTCTCAACGTCATCTCCGCCATTGTTGAAACTGTTCCCTGGGTTGAACAGAGTTATGGTTTTGCTTTGCACTGGTTTGAACTGGTGTCTGTGGTTATTTTTTCGGTCGAGTATGGTTTGCGAGTTTGGGTGAGTTCTCTCAATCCAAAATACCAGAAACCAGGTGGGGTGATTCGGTACATGCTATCTCCGTTTGCTATCATTGATCTTCTGGCGGTGGCTCCCTCATTGTTCTCGTTGGTCGGCTTTTTGGATCTTCGCATGTTGCGTACGGTTCGACTTTTTCGCTTACTTCGCATTTTTAAGTTGGCTCGCTACAGTCAGGCCAGTCGATTGCTGTTTCAAGCTTTTGTAAATAAAAAGCCAGAATTGACGGTCACTATGGCGGTA
>CAXRIX010000131.1:0-9060 GCA_964230555.1 Bdellovibrionales bacterium | reverse complement strand
ACTAATATACTCTGGAGAAAACATAAGGCTGCCTGGGTTTTGCCCTCGCTTAATCCAATGAGTGTGTTTTTCTTCAACTAAATCACCATATTTTTCTTTGAAAGTAATGAGTTTGCCATTCTCCTTTTTTTCTTTTAATGAAATTTCCAGGTCAACCATGAGAGGGAAGCCATAAGGGAGCATGATGATTTGAATTCCTAGGATTTCTGCCATGGACAGGAGTTCTATGGGGCCATTGACACCATCAGCGCAGGTTACAATGTGGGTGTAGTTGTTTTTCTTTAGGAAGTCGGAGTAGTAAGACAGGTTCCTAGCGACTATTTCATGGAGAGGCCAGGTGTTTTCATGAGCAAAGAGATCTTGACTGCTATTGATCGAAAAACTTAGGAAGCTAGGGAGTTTATTGTTCTTTAAATAAAGTTTAGCTCTTGGTCTGATTTCGGCAGTATACTCAAGTCCAGCCTTGTAATTTTGATAAGCTAATATTTTCTTAAGTTTTTCCTTAACTGGGGGTGATTTAAGCGGAGGATAGTCTTTCGGCACTGCGATTTTATTTATTTTTTTTGAAAGGTGTTGAAAGCGCTTAATAAGTTCTTCGAAAATGAAATCAGAGCGTCCGGGGAACCCCAGGTCGTAGTCCATATTCTCAGCATTCAGTTGGGTGCAAAGATAATTAAGAATCGTTGTGCTTCCGATATTTTGACACAAGACGAGGGTTTTGCTCATAGTTTATCCTCTAACATTGAAATTAACTTCTGCTCTATCAATGAAGGGCTGGGTAGGTTTTTCGCCGCTTCAAATACATCATTGAGAGAAACTTTCCACTGCTTTTGAAGATCGTGCCATGATTCCCAGTTGCGGCAGACCACGCCGACGCCCAAGGCTTCTATGGGTTGGTCAGATTGCTTCGCTAAATCACCAATCTGTTCATTCAGATCATGATCGATAAGAAGATGAACTGGTAGACAGACGGGCTGGTCCGCAAAATGGTTGATGTAGGCTGCGTCCATATTACCATTAGACAAGACTGAGCAAACAATGTCGCTCTTAAAGATTGTTTCTTCAATAGGTTCAAGGTCTGAAAATTTCCACTGTATCGATTTTGATTTTAGAGTTTCAATAAATTGCTTTTTTCGATCAACTGACGAGGAAGGGTGCAGCCGGATTTGAAGGGTGGCTGAGGTTTCGACCTCTAAAAATGCAGTCCACTGTTCGAATAACCTAAAATAAGACTGCAACGGTTCAAGTGGCTGGTCTAACCAGCAGTAAGTGGGGCCATCTGGTTTTTTGTTTGCGGTGGTCAGTTTGACATAAGGAATGTGACGTACTGATCCCAAATTAAAAGCATCAATTTCAAATCGCTTTTTAGTGACTTGGACACCATGCTGATCATTGGACAATACATAAGTAGGGTAGGAGTTAAAAAAAAGATTGAGATCTCCCCAATAATCTTGGATCAAAAAAGTAGGAAAATTCGCTATTTTAACAATTGCTTCGTCAATTCCTCCTGTACCAGGCGTTGATAGTCCGACCATTGCGGCGTCAAAATGGCCTTTGTTGAGAAATCCTTTTACTTTCTCTAAAAACTTTATTGATTGCGAAGAGTCTGGGGCTTGCAGATCAATAGACTCAAAAGAATGGGTCTCTAACTTTGCTGAAATTAGAATTGAGGTGGCCGGCTCTTGGGAGGCAATAGTGAAGGGCCAGGAGTTGTGCCTAAGTATTTTAGCTATTTCAATCATAGAATGAGCTGCACAGGCATCTCGACATGAAAGAAGTATTTTTTTCATGAAAGATTCTCCCAGAACTGTTTCTCTTGAAGGGCTTTATTAAAGAGAAATACGAATTTCTCAAACTCTTCAATTGGAATTGTGACGTTGCTCGATTGGATGAAGCCGAGGACGCACAGAGATCTTAAATTAATGCTCAGAACAGAGTTGAGCCAATCAATATTCTTGAATCTTTCAGGAGATGATGAATTATTGATATATTCCTGTAAAAAAGTTTGAGATCTCTTGAAGGCTTCTTTTGAACTCTCAGAATTCACAAAAAATAGGCGCTCTATAAGGTAAGCCAGTTCAAACCTAAGCGGAAGAACACTATGGTATACGTCTTCGAAGTCCACAAACAGAACTTTAGAATTATTGAGCAAAACATTTGTATAGTTTAAATCACCATGTAGAGGCACTCGAATTTCGTTAAGGCAACAGAAATCTAAATTTTCGTAGTTAAAAATAAAATCAAGGTCTTTGTGGGGTACAGGGATATTTATCTGTCCCGATCTAATTTTGGTAAGAGTCTCAGAAAGTTTTTCGAGCCTTCTGTTGGTATTTAATGTCCAGTTGTTTTTTTGTGTGTGGTTTTCAAGGAATCTATGAAGTTTAACAGACTCAAGCGCGAGTTGAGATTCATAGCCACTCTTAAAATAAGAGTGGTCTAAGAAAGGAGTGATCACTGCTGTCACGCTGTTTGGGAGTGAAAACCCAATAATAGGGGGTGGTGTTAAGTTTCTTTTAATAACTGAGAACACCGTAGCAACTCCATTTTCATAAGCCTGATTCTGGAGTTCAATGCCGTCGATAGTTTGTTGTTGATCGACCTCATGAATAATTTTGACGAGATGTTGTTTTTCATCGGCGTGAAGCCGGTAAGCAAGAGTGTTCTTGTTATCGAATTCCAGCCTTTTAGCATTTTCTATCGGTTTTTCAAAAAGACTTGTCAGAAACTGAGATTCGACCTCTGAAACTGATCGAGTCACGTACCTGAAGTCGGCTTGAAGCCTCATATTTGCTGGGTTCTTAACTATTGGTTTCCACATGTTTCCACTGGATCGGTTGATTGGCTGGAACATCCGTTTTTAATTGCCATCCATCGACTATATTCCAGTGTTCTACGGGGATGCCTTTACATGGAAAGGCAAACCTCACGTTATTATAGTCAATTTTGTCGCCTGCTTTTAGATCGTTCATTGCTACCAAACATTGACGCTGAGAATTTCCTACATTGCCTTTAATAACTTGATTGTGGGGGCGTCGTGTTGAACCCAGTGCCATCCAACAGTCCATTGTTGCTTTTAGAACTTGATCAAAGTTCTTGATATCCATTGAGTGAGAAATATCTTGGTCGAGCTCGTCCGCATCGAAGTACAACCCTTTCTCTAAGACTGTCGCACCAAGAGCAATAGACATATAGATCATTTCAACACCGGTGTAATGATCAGATAGGCCCGTGGGCAGGCCAAAGGCTTTCTCATAAGTTTCGAGCATGCGTAGATTGTGGTTTTCCGGTAAAGCCGGATGACCGTCTGGACTATGTTGAATAATGATGTCCTCTTGTCCTCCCTCTCGAGCCGCTTCCACGGCGCGTGCTACTTCCTGCATCGTCGACCGCCCAGTGTCGATCACCATGGGAAGACCTAATTTTGCAACATGGTAGATGAGAGGAACGTGGACCAAATTTGCTGATGCGATTTTGAGGCCTGTGGCTCCATTTTGAGCGGCGAAGTCTGCCGCTTCAAAATCATAAACCGAAACAACTGTTGGGATATTAACCTCTTTGCAGTAAGCGAATAAAGGTTCATAGTCTTTTAAAGGCATCGCCTTTCTTTCCATGAGATCTCGATAGTTCTCTTGCTTTAAATCACCCGCTTTATTTTGGTAAGTCTCAACATGGTCCACCGGCAAACAAATCTCGGGATTGTTCAAAATTTCTGTTTTTAAGACCACCGGAATATTCGGGTTGGCGTCTCGCGTTTTTACAATTTGTTGGAACAAGTCCAGGGCCATTTTACTATCACCATTGAAGTAGCTTCCAACTTCTGCAAAAAATAGAGGGGGAGCCTCTTTACTTACAAGTAAATCTCCTATTTGAAACTCGCGAACGTCTTTTTTAAACATAAGATCCTTCCTCTTTTCTATTTACATTGGTAGCGCAACTTCCAGCCGTCGTCTGTGTAAGTCCACAAATGAGGGGAGCGATGCTTGTTCGTTAAATTTTCGAAGTATTCTCGGTCGACAATGGGTTGCTCAAATAATTTCGACGCAACTTCAAATTCGTTCTCGGGGATTGAAATGTACTTAAAGAAATCTTTTTCAAATCTTTCTGGATACTCTCCGTCATATTTTTTTACGAGCGCCTTTCCCTCTTCCCGGGTGATGTCCAGATTTCGTATTTCTTGAGCAGTATCGTAAGTCGCTCGACCAATACCGAACTTCACAAAGGTAGTGTAGTAGTGGAAATCGTCAATTTTATCATCGATTGAGGAGTATTTGGAATATGTTCCAGGATTTCTTTCTGGAGCTGCTTTGAAGTTTCCATGCTCAACAGCGTAATAATAGCACTTTTGTGGATGCCATTTTTTGTAGTATCCAAGATAGCGAATATCAATTTTTTCGGCATCACGGAGATCGGGCTTTATGGGCATGTAGGGTTCAAGATCCGCCTTCGATAAACCGTAGTCAGACTGGAGCTCAGAGACCGAAGTGCCCGCCAAGTAAATGTTGTCATTTGAAGTCGCGATGGTATCCCAGTCCTTCACTCCTTGAGGCTTTCCTTTTGTTGAATTTCCATACTCAGTTGGATTTTCACCATAAAAGACTAAAGGAATATCAAGCTGAGCGGCTAGCTTAGGGGGGAAGTACATTTGCCCAATCATAAATGGTTGAAAGGGGTGATACAGGTTCTCAATTGCGAGCCGAGTCATAAGCCTATGGACTCGACCATTCGGAGTGAATAGGTAGTTTGCAAAACCCGCGTTCATCCAAGCTTGAAAGTTTTCCCATCCCCATTGGGTATAAATGTGGGGGGCCCAAGTCACAGTCAAAGGATTCATGTTGAATTCATGTTTGAGGACCCAAGCCGCGTAGAAAGAATCTTTGCCACCAGAACCAGGAACCAGGCAATCATACTTTCCATCATTTCTGCGGTACTTATCGCAAAGCTCTTCCAATTCCTTTCTTCGCTCGTCCCAGTCGACCTTCTGCTTCTCTTCTGCGACTCGACAAGCAAAGCAAACCCCCTCCTCGTCGAAGGATACCGTGGGCTTTTTAGAGTCCTTGTTGTGTTTGAATTCGGCTTCAGAGTTGGGCTTTTGATTTGAGTAGGTGCATTTCGTGCAGTAGATAACTTCATTAGGCAGCCCATAGAAAACCTCTTTTTGCTCCGCATCATTTGTGTATCGGGAAATATCTACTGGGTCTGATTTTCGAATCATTAGTCTCTCCAATCAACGAGAATTTACTACCATTTAACAATGACTTCTTTTTCAGGTATTCATACCTTATATATCGAATTTGACAATCTGAAAGAAAAAAGACGTGCCCATGCTACCCAGAATTATTGCCAGAATGGATATAAAAGGCCCTGACCTCATCAAGCCTATCAATTTAGAGGGCGTCCGTAAGGTCGGAAACCCTATGACCTTTGCGGTGGATTACTATAACCAAGGAATTGACGAAATTCTTTATATGGATGCCGTTGCATCTCTGTATGACCGGAACTGTCTTAGCGATCTGGTTGAAAAAACTACCGACCAGGTATTTGTACCAATCACTGTAGGGGGTGGAATCCGCAAGTTGGCGGATGTGGAAGATATGCTTCGGGCGGGAGCCGATAAGGTCGCTATCAATACTGCAGCTATTAAAAACCCCGATTTAATTGGTGAAGTCGCGCGAGTCTTTGGCTCACAATGTATGGTTTTAAGTATCGAAGCAAAAGCGAGCTCTCAACCTTCCGGCTGGGAGGCCTATATTGATTGTGGACGGGAAAAAACAGGTGTTGATGTTGTGAAGTGGGCGAAAGAGTCTGTGGAGCGGGGCGCTGGAGAAATATTACTGACCTCTGTCGATCATGAAGGAATGGAAAAAGGTTTTGATCTGGAGTTGGCGAGAGAAGTGGCATCTGTTGTTGGGGTGCCGGTGATATTGAGTGGAGGCATGGGTAAGCCTATGGACCTCGTTGAGGCTTTCTCTACAGAAATTAGTGGCGCAGCAATTGCGACAACATTGCACTACAAAAAGGCTAACGTTCCTGAGTTGCGAAAGGTTTTACAAGAAAATGGATTGGTTACAAGACGGCCGGAGTTTAACTAATGCGTAGTATTTCGGTGGTTGATTATGGGGTTGGAAACTTGAAGAGTGTTTCTCGTGCCATTGAAGAAGCGGGAGGAAGTGTTAAATTCATTAAAGACTCCGAATCACTTCTTAGTGCGGATCGGATTCTTTTGCCGGGAGTCGGAGCTTTTGGTCATTGCGTGAACGAACTTAAAAACCGTCAATTGTTCGACTCAGTAAAGGCCTATATCGAAAAAGAGCGTCCCCTACTTGGTATTTGTGTTGGAATGCAAATGCTTTTAGATGTTGGTTTAGAATTTGGCAAACATGAAGGATTAGGTTTTATCTCGGGTGAAGTTGCAAAAATACCTGTCCCCTCTAAGAAAGTGAAGTTGCCCCATATAGGCTGGAATAATCTGAGTTTTTTTAGTGACGAGTCGAAAAAATGCCCACTTCTTTCTTCTATAAAGGAATCTGACTATTTTTATTTCTTGCACTCATACCGTTCAGTACCGTCCACTGACCAGAATGTGTTGGCGACGACCGATTATGAGGGTGTAAAAATTCCGGCTCTGATTGGTCGAGGAAGTGTTTATGGATGTCAATTTCATCCCGAAAAAAGTGGGGTTAAGGGTATTCAAGTGCTTAAAAATTTTTTAAGTCTTTAAATACCTTTTTCCGGCTGGACTGCTTTTTTAAAATTTAAAGGGTGAACCCGTCATCAATAATTAAGTTTTGCCCATTCATGAAATCAGAAGCATCGCTACACAGAAAGCACAGAGGCCCCGTCATATCAGTTGGCTTTAGCATTCCCTTTTTACCACAAAACTTATTGTAGGCAGATATAAAGTCTGGATTTTGACCATTCTCAATACCGCCAGGACTTAGACAATTGGCTCTGACTCCATCCGGACCAAGATACTTTGCAGTGTATTTTGTCAGATGAATGAGCCCCGCTTTTATGGCAGAATACTCCACCGGCATTGTCATGTCGGTGCCTTCGTAAACTTCAAATTTTGGTGCGATCACTCCGTAAATAGAAGAAACATTAACAATGTTTCCTTGGCCCCGATCCTTGAAATACTCACCGAATTTCTGAGTGGTTAAGAAATATCCACCCAGATGCAGACCTAGATTTTCACAGAAGTCTTCATATTCGACATCAAAAAAGCGACGGCCGTAATTCTTGTTTCGTGGATAGGCATTGTTGACAAGCGTGTCGATTCGACCGAAATCGGAATCCAGGTTCTTGATCAAATCAGCGATGGAAGCCTTCGATGTTATGTCGGCTTGATAGGTCGAAAACTTTTGGTTTTCTAGTCTATCAGCCCCCAACTCTGCCTGAAGGGTTTCTATGGCTTTAGGGTTAGAATCGATGAGGGCAAGATTTGCCCCGTGGTTAGCGAGCGCTTTAGCGAATGCTTGGCCTAATAGGCCGCCAGCTCCAACAAGTGCAATCGTTTGGTTTTCTAGCTTAAAGTGTGAGCTCATCAAGGCCTACCTCTCTTTTTTCATCTGCAGACATGTTGCCGGCAATAAGAGTTTTTACAGTTTGGATCGTATGCTCAGGCTTTAAAATAGGTTGTCGCTTCATAACCATCTCTTGAAAAACGGACATAGTCTTTTTAAATGCAGCGTAGTTGTTTGAGATTTCAACTTCTTGTTTTTCTGTTTCTGTCCAAGCTCGTATATTGAAAGTTTTAGGTGCGGTGCCGAGGCTCGTAACGACCAGGTCAGGACCAGATTCGCATCGTATTGATGATTTAAAACACTGTCCACCTTGAGCTGTAACCGAAGTTACCTTGTAATCGAACGAACTTAAGGCTGCATCAAGCATATGAACCCCATATTTTTCCCAGGAGTTCAGCACGGTAGCGTCTACAAACTTACAGTCTGATCGCATTTCCTTAGTGAATTTGTCTAACTCTTTTGCGTAGTAAAGGCCAGAGCAACTCATGAGCAAGCCGTCCTCTAAATAGTTTTGGTAAAACTTGAGCTCATTGAGGTTGATAGTAAGGGGTTTATCAATAAAAACCGGCAAGCCTTTTTCTAAAAATGGTTTTGCAATCTCCAAGTGAGTCTCAAAATCATCACGGGCTAAGATGACTGCATCCACCTCTTTCTGCAATTGCTCCAGACTGTCACACACTTTTTCAACATTGGATGCCGAGGCGATTTTCATCGACTCTTGTGGATTCTGAGTCCAAACATGAGTCACTTGAGCTTCCGCATTCGGTAGGTTCTCTGGGAAATATTTATTTAGATAGTCATAAATACCTTCCCATTGGCTCCAATGGTTTCGCTCTTTGGAGTAACCATTGAAAATAGCCGAAAAAGAATAGGGGTGCCCATTAAAGGGACTAGTGCCGATGATCCCTAATTTTACCATACGGCCCAACCACCATCGACGCAGATATTCTGACCTGTCATATACTTTGAAGCCTCAGTACAAAGCAGGGCCACTGCGCCTTTCAGGTCATCGGGCTCACCAATGCGTCCGGCGATATTCTTTTCTTCTAATCTTTTAATAAACTCAGGGTTTTCCTCCACGGTGGATGGAAATGGGAACGGACCTGGAGACAGAGCATTGACACGAATCTTGTGGGGCGCAAGAAAGCTTGAAAGATATTTTGTTAATTGAATGACTCCAGCTTTGGCGGCTCCATAGCTCGGCGGGTTGGCGTATTTGTTACCGTCGTACATGCGGTAATCGGGCGAAACATGTCCATACATCGAAGCAATATTTAAGATGTTGGCTCCTGGTTTCGTCATTATAGGGAACAAAGACTTGACGGTGTAGAACACTCCATTGAGACAAACATCAATATCATAGCTCCAATCCTCAAAATCGATGGACTCAAAGCTGTTTTTATTCCCTGACCAAGCGTTGTTGACCAATATATCCAAAGTACCGAAGTCGTTTTTAATTTGTTCG
This sequence comes from Bdellovibrionales bacterium, assembly GCA_964230555.1. Lineage (GTDB taxonomy): Bacteria > Bdellovibrionota > Bdellovibrionia > Bdellovibrionales > JAGQZY01 > JAGQZY01. The sequence goes on along the minus strand of CAXRIX010000131.1, from coordinate 75 downwards.
GCCAAGCTCTCGAGTTTCTTTTTTGAGGTGATGTCGACCTCTAAACCTATACATTTTGTTCCAAACTTCTCTGTC
>CAXRIX010000130.1:0-5321 GCA_964230555.1 Bdellovibrionales bacterium | reverse complement strand
GGTTTTTCTTCTTCCGGTTGCATAATATACTGTAGCAGCAGCCATTCAATAATCTCCTTGTCTACTGTAGAAGCTGTGGGTTTTGCGCCTGATGAGGATGTTCGCTACCCGCGTAAATTTTAAGTTTCATTGCCATCTTTTTACCAAGCTTGGACTTCGGAAGCATTCCTTGCACGGCATCCTTCAAAATAAAAGTTGGATTTTTTTCTAACATTTCTTTCGCTGTGGTCTCTTTTAAAGAACCAAAGTAGCGAGAGCGGCGGAAATATTTTTTGTCCCACCATTTGTTTCCAGTCATTGTCACTTTCTCTGCGTTGATAACAACAACCATGTCTCCCGTATCGACATTGGGTGTGTAAGTGGGCTTTGATTTACCACTTAATACCTGTGCAATCTGAGAGGCCAATCGTCCCACGCTCTGCCCTTGGGCATCAACTAGGTACCAATTGCGTTTATTTTCAAAATCTTCGTTTTTCGCGTTCCAAGTCTTCATTGCTCTAACCTTTATGAAATTCAGAATGAAAACACTTATAATTTTCGGCACTTATTGTCAAGGCTCTGGGGATACTGAACCGACGATAAAAACAGACCCTGAGGCGGCGCCGGAGCCGCTGTCTGGGTGCGGTCGCGGGCCTGTAATAGCTCGCGCAGGCGGGCTGCAGGGTCTTGAAATTCCAAGAGATTTACCATTGTGCCCACCATATTGCGCACCATTTGCTTTAAAAAGCCGGTTCCTTGGACTTGATACTCCAAAACCCCATAATCCCTGGAAAGCCAACGACTTATCAATATTTTGCGGACCGGCGTCTTTACCGGGGTGCCCTGGGATTGAAAGCTTGAAAAATCGTGCTCACCCAAAAAAACTTCGGCCATTTTTTGTAAAGATTCCAGAGGCATAGCCTTGCGTGGCATCCAGGCATAGCGTCCCCGAAACGGACTTTTAGGAATATCGGGGATCAGGCGGTATTTGTAGCATTTGGAGAGGGCCGAAATTTGAGCGTGGAAATCAAAAGGGGCTTCTTCAATTTTTTTTACAAGAATCGTGTCCGGCGTCATCCGGTTGAGCTTATATTTCAAGTTGTACAGGTTCACCGGGTCTTCGATATCGGCATGGGCCCATTGATTGAGAGCATGAACGCCACGGTCGGTGCGGCCAGAGGCGACAACAGTCACGCGCTGATTGAATATAAGAGAGAGACTCGATTCAAGAAGCCCTTGAATGGTGTCTTCAGTGTTCGGTTGTTTCTGCCAGCCAAAATAGTTGGTGCCATCGTAAGCGAGGCACAAGCGAATGCGAACTTTTTTAGAATCCAATGGCAAACCCACCGGTAATCATGTTCGACGAAAAGTCTTTTCGATTATCCAGACCGAACACCTGTTTGTACTGAATATCGATCCATGATTGGGTGGCGCCATAGTCCGTCATGAGACTGGTTCCGTTAGAAAACTTTGAAAGGGAGATCAGTAGCCCTGCCGTGGCGGTGCCCACAAAAGCGCCGCCGAATTTTGTTGTTTCTCCTTTAAAAGCGAAGAAATCGCCATCACTGCGATGTTCAATAAAAGAAAAATAGCCAGGCCCAGCTTCTACATAGGGTGTTAGATACTGGATGTCGGCAATCTGCAATTTATAAGAAAGGGTCAGGGTGTTGGGGAAAATATAAAACTGAAAAGTTTCGATGGTGGGGCGACCATTTTCAAACTGGCCCTTACCTTCCGTACTGGTGAATCCAGAGCCGAGTTTAAGAAAAAGATTTTCAGCGATCAGCCAGTCATACTCTAAGGCCAACACAAAATTGCTGCTGCTGCCGTAAACATCATCGAAAGTTGCCCCGGAACTGGAGGTGATTTTTGGTGAACCCAGGGCTCCACCGCGAAGATAAAAGATGTTGCGAGTCTTACCAGGATCGACATCATAAACATAAGTACCGTCGGTTTCGATTTTGGCCGGTTTTGGACCATAGCGGGCTTTCGATTCCCGTTTTTTCTTTTTGCGTTTGTAGTAGTAGCCACCACGGGAGTCGCGGTCGATGGGCTTTTCGACTCCGTCATAGGCGTCGATCGCATCATCTTTCTTGGCGTCTCCGGTGTCGTAATAATAAGAGCCATCCGATCCGACACGATAGGGTTTTTCGATACCCTGGTAGGGCTGCTTTTTTTTCTTTTCTTTACTGGTATCGTAATAGTACTCGCCGCGCTTGCCTTTACGAATCGGTTGTTCCAGGTTCAGTTCGTCCTCGGCCAGGGTTCTTTGCGGGTAGGGATATTCCGCCGCCGGCTCTTCCTCTGCCAATCCCAATAGTGTGAAAACAAGAATCCAAATCATTGTTTCACCCCGCGCAGGCTTCGTCGAAAAAACAGACTAAAAAACACAAGAAGAAAAGTGGCTATGGTCAGAAAAGGGTATTGCAAACAGGCCTTAGCAAAAAGCCAAAACGGATACAGAAGGCCACGCACCACAGGTTTTGAATCGGGGTGATTGCGAATCCATTCGGCCACTGGTGGGCTGGTATTGTAATAAAACTTTATGATCTGCCGGCCCAGCCAATGGCTGTGCAGGTAGCGGTTACGAAAGGCACGAAAGTCTTCCACTTTCGGGCGAAACGGGGATCCGTAGGCTGCGGTGGTGATAAAGCAATCAAACTCTTTTTCAATCAGACCTAAAACTTCATCGGGAGAGGCGACGTGGCAATTGGCAGGGAAGTCCGGGTCGGGAACGTAACAGCCACTGGTATCCGCAAGATCAGTGGGAGTGCCGGTCATATCAATAATACCACCCAAGTTGTTGGCCTGGTCCAGCAAGCCAATACTAAAACGATAGGTCTCGCCATTTTGTAAACCATCGACAATATTGTTCGAAAAGCTGATAACTTTTGACGTCGAACAGGCTCCTGAAGTGTTCGCCACTGGTAGGTCTTTCGGACTGGAAGAGGCATTCGGAACATCGGTGGTGCCATCGCCCAATTCTCTATAAAAAACTCGAACCGACTCGATGGTGCTTTCGCCCACTCGAGGGAAGGAACAATCGGTTCGAACATCTTCTATAAAAACTTTTTTATCACCGGGGTAAGCCACAAAGTTACAGGCCGCACTCACGGGATCACCTTCAAGACAGAGGTCTGTCGTCCCAATATCTAAGGTTGCCAAAGAAATTTGAACTTCCGTGACTCCCTGTTCGTCAAACTGGTTGTCATTGTTTTCATCAATTCCAAGGCGAATGGTTTGTTGTCCAGGTTCTGCGTCTTCACACCCCCCGGTGTTTCCTGTGGGGGCTGAGCCTCCAAAAAACTTCTCGCAAATATCACCCCAATTGATGGTCACAGAGACAGTCACCACATTGCCGGGGATGATGAGGCCTGCGGGGCTTTGCTGAATAATATCGAGACTTCTAAACTCACCCTGGCTGGGATCAATATTATTGGTAACAAAAACAGACCCACCGATAACGTCAGTGGCCGTTGAGCTCGGTCGAAATTGAATGGTTAAATTTAGATCGTTATGCACCCGCTGACTGTTGCAAGACGCAAAATCAGCAGCGCAGTTGTCACAGGTTCTTGTAGAGGAGCGTTGGCCATCGGCGCAACCTTCAACAAGGTCACCGGCGACACCACCATGAATAACGGTGGCTGACGAATTGATTTCATTAACGAAGAGCCCAGTGAGTTTAGAGTAGCCATCACTGATTGAAGTGAGTCGCGATTGGTTGTTGTTATTATTGTTATTGGGGTTGGTGGGGGTGACCTGAGCTTCCGCACTGAAGCTGAAAAGACCAATAAAAATAAGGGTTACAACGATCCGTGACGCCATGACTAAAGTCTGTCACGGTTGTTTGCGGGTTTCAACCGGATTATCTCTCAAATGCTGGTTTTTGTGGCTCTTTGTCACTTAACTGTCGAGCAAATCAAAAATTCGCTCAGCAATTAACAGCCCGTTCGATGCTGCCCCTCGATACAAGTTATCAGCGACCACCCAAAGCATCCAAGTGTTATCAAACTCGGGATCTTTGCGCAGGCGTGAAACAAAAGCGTCAGATTGGCCTGTGACTTCTTTGTAGGAGTGAAACGTTTTTCCCTGCTCTTCATTCAGGTATTGAATGTAGTTGCACTCACTTAATGTGCTTTCGATTTCTTGCTTGCTGACATCTTTGCCAAAAGTCACCCACACCGCTTCGCCGTGCCCATTTTGGGTGGGGACACGAACGGTAAAAGCTGACATTTTGATATCGGGGCGTGAGAGTATTTTTTTGGTTTCATTCATAATTTTGGTTTCTTCAGAGCAGAAACCCGCTTCGTTGTAACCACCAATTTTAGGTTGGCACTCAAAAGCAATGGGAGGGTTAAAGTTGCGACCCTCTCTGGGCTCTTTCCCAGCTAAAACATCTTCGGTTTGCTCCAAAAGATCGGCGATTCCCTCTTTGCCGGCCCCGCTGACGGACTGGTAGCTGGCTACACGACAGGCCATGGGTTCAAACTTTTTTAAGGCATTGAGCACCATGACTAACTGAATGGTGGAGCAGTTGGGGTTAGCAATCACTCGCGCTTGCGTGGGGTTGTCGATTTCGTCAAAGTTGATTTCTGGGACCACCAAAGGGGTGTTGGGGTCCATTCGAAAAGCAGCCGAATTGTCGATGGCGATGGCGCCTTCGGCGGCGGCTTTCGGAGCCCATTCCTTACTAATGGGATCACCAGAGGAGAAGAAAACCACATCTAAGTCTTTAAAACAGCCGTCTTTAAGCACCTGACACTCATACTCTTGGTCACGAAAGGCAATCATTTGGCCTTCGGATCGCTCACTGGCAAACAGGCGCAGTTCCTTGAATTTGTGTTTGGACCCGGTCAGCAATTCTCGAAAGGTTTCCCCGACAAGGCCTGTGGCTCCAACAATTCCAACGGATAATTCGCGACTCATTTTCTTTTCCTTCTTTTGCGGTTTTCTTTGGTTTTTTGAAACAGTCCCATGACCGCTCCAAGCACGGCGTACGAAAAGAACAGGGCGAAAAGCATCACTTCCGGTCTGATCGCTACCAAGATGATAACCATTACACCAACCACTAGATAAGTGAAAGGCTGTTTCTGTTTCAGATTGAGGTCTTTGAAACTTTTATAGCGAAACTGGCTAACCATTGTGATCCCCAGCATGAAGGTCATGAAAAGCAAAAGGAAGTTTCGGCTGGCATCGACTTCAAGATCTTTAAAACAGAGAACTGATGAGGCGACGATTCCCGCAGCCATCGGAATGGGGAGGCCTTCAAAATGGGATCCTTCGTCCGCGGATTGAACATTGAAGCGGGCCCGGCGAAGGGCGCCACAAGCGACAAACACAAA
>CAXRIX010000129.1:0-13131 GCA_964230555.1 Bdellovibrionales bacterium | reverse complement strand
GTATCACCCTGACAAAATTGACGGGTTTACCAACGGTTCGGTTGATGCTTCAACTTGCTATCTGTCATTAGAATAAAACTTAATCATTTTTTCTGATGGCACTAAAATAAATCGGGCCCCAACCTTGTTGATCGGGCAACGCTTGAAAGCCATAGGTCGTGGCCTCAAACCCTTGCGGACAACTCTTATTAGCCAGGACAAATTGATCAGCCTTTCGCTTAAAGAGCTTTGCAATCACTTGGTCATTCTCATGGGGCGACAAGGAACATGTTGAGTAAACCAATTGACCGCCCGGCTTTAAAGTATCAAAGGCCGAGGCTAACAAAGCATACTGCCGCACTCCAAAGTTTTTACTGCGTTTTTCTTTCCACATTTGTAAGTCAGAGGTCTTGTTAATAACTCCCCGTTCTCCGGAGCAAGGCGCATCTAACAAAACCTTATCAAAACTCTCAGGCTGTTTCCGCCCAAATAAAGATCCATCCCAACCGGTGACTTTAACCCGACTTCGCACCTCTTTTGGCAGGTAGCGCTTAAGAACGCTCATCAAGCGAAACCTTCGCTTGGCTGACATTTCATTTGCGACCATCTCACCACTGAGATCCCAAGAGTTCTTTTCTGTTAAAAGCAAGGCTTCAAGCAAGACTAATGTTTTTCCACCGGGGGCGGCACACATGTCCAGCACGCGATCTCCCGGCTCGATTGCAAGGGCCCGACCGGCTACTATACTCGCGGGATCCATGCGATAAAACGGCAACAAAAACTTCTCCCACTGAGAGAGATCAAAGGCTTCTGTGATTTCAAAACAATGGGGAAGACCGTTAAATGAAGCGCCGATACCCGGAAATCCCGAAACATCCTCTTCCTGACAGAAGAGATTGCGCCGTCCGACCTTAGCATCGGATTCCAAGAGAGCTTGACGAATTAACGGCCAGCGCTCCCCATAGACGTTTGCAAAATAGTCATCAAAGGCCTGCTCTCCGCCCTTGTTTTTCATGGGGCGTCACTCTCTTGGGTGACACGTACAGGTGAATTTAAATGGATGTTGTGCCCAATATCTTCCATTCCAGCGGCTTTAACAGCACGGTGCAACTCTTTGGGAAACTCAGATTGAAACTGCATAAAATCATCAGTCGGCGACCACACCCGAAAGATAACCTCTGTGCAATTTTCTTTGAATTCACTCACATAAAAATAAGGTTCCGGCTCATCAAGAGCCAGGCCATTGCGACTGGCTACCTCTTTAAAAATTTCTTCTAAGCGAGTCAGACTGTCTTTGCGAGCTAAAAGGTATTTTACATCCAGTCTGCGAATCGGAAAAAAACTGATATTACTGACTGAATTACCAATCACCATTTCGTTGGGAATCCGAACCATCAAATTATCAAGAGTTCTAAGAGTCAGCGACAACAGATTACGAGACACCACTTCGCCACGAAAGCCATTCACTTCAATAATATTTCCAACAATAAAAGGTCGCTCAAAAACTAAAAAGATACCACTGATCAAATTTGAAATGGGAGTTCTAGCAGCAAAACCAATAGCAATAGTTAATAGTCCGGTGGCTCCGATAACCACCTTCATGTCGACGCCGATCAGTTTAAAAAATAACACCGCAAATATTATGTTGAACGCATAAACAAAGAATTTGCGGACACTCAACGGTTTCCTTTTGTCTTTGACATTACGAATCGCCAGGTAAAAAACCACATTGAAGATTTTAATAAAGACCTGTCCCAGCGCTAGGATGGCGAAGCCGACAAAAATATGGCGCCACGGAAGGTCGGTTTGAATTTCAGCAAAAGCCTGTGCGAGTTCTTCCATCTTACCTCATTATCTCCGTGACCGACTTAAATAAACTTTTCGGAATTTTTTCTCGAGGCCCATGGATCATTGTCAGACTTCCATCCTCATCTTCTGGTGCAAAAATTTTTAAATCTTTTAGGTTTTCGTTATTATCAATCCGCACGGAAAGTGAACTGGTGACAAACACCCCACGATTTTCTTGGTATAAGGTCAAATAGTTAACAGGAATCTTTAACTTTTCAATGGGTATGGGTAATTTTGAGCTGTTTTCAATATAGACATGGGTCAATGCCCGGTGCGGTCGGAAAGGTAAATTCTCTTCAATCAAGGCCGCATGGATGCGAGTGAAAAAACACAACTGACCACTGGTCGGCGAATTTCCAAACCAAGTTTTCACTCGATGCAGCACCGGAATTTCATCAATCACCTGAGAGGCTCCCAAGTCGACGAGCCGAACATTCATCGGTGTGCTTAAATAAATTTTGGCCTTCTCGCCTGGTAGAATCATAAAGGTGGAGTCTGGTTTCACAACAAAAGGATACTCGCCCAAGCATGGAATTACCCGCAAACGGGAGGGTTTACCAGAATAAGCAAAACGATGCTCTTTCAGCAGGTTACTCGGCTGCATGCCGGTGAAGGGATATTGGTAATGAAAAGACGAATCCATCCAATCATTCGAGGTCATCCACAACACCCGTATTTCTGTAGAAATTTTCTCTAAATAGAAATCAAGAGGACCAAAACGCAGATGGAAATTTTCACCATCTTGCATATTGAGATCACTTTGAAAGACCTTCAACTCGTCGGCTTGGTCTCTATTCACTTAGGGCTCCAATCAGAAAGTACCACACGATTCCCTTTGCTTTTTGGTCGGATACTGCCGACCAAAGCGGCCCGTTCATAGCCCATTCCATGCAAATCTTCAAGCACCTGTTGATATTCATGGGCGCGAACCCCGAACACCAAACCTCCCTGGCTCATTGAATCCCACAAAATGGAATTGTTGGCTGACACCTCGGATCGATCAAAGGCAACATCGCCTTGAATCCTCGCCCAATTGATATCAAGACCGGGGTGCTCCACCTTCTGATTGATCAATTCATCAGTCCCCTGCCATCGAGGCACTTCTCGCAAATTCACCATTAGTTGTTGATGCGCCGGAAGTTTTTGCAAACAGTGAAACAGAAAACCCCACTCTTCAATGAGAACACGTCCCGACGGGTTCCATCGCAATAGAAATTCTTTCATGGCATCGGCGTTGACCAATAAGGGCTGCTCAATGGATTTCTGGATCCAGGAGGAATTGAATCGGTCGATCAGTCGCCCGGCCCATAAAAAACCAAAACCTAAGGGTCGAGTCATTATCAGATAGTCGTGCGGACAAAAAGACTGTTCGGAGCGGTCAAAACTGGGGCCGCCCATGGTCACACTCAAGTGCCAATGGGTTCCGTCAAAGGTATCACCTCCATCGATTTCAACACCCTGTTTTTCGGCGACACTCTCGATGGCGCGAAACGTGGACTCAAAAACATGATTAAGAAGCTGCTGGTCTTGATTAGGCAAAGTCAGGTTAAACCGCAACTGCTGAGGCTTCACACCTTGGCTGAGGCTTTTTAAAAAAGCGATCTCGGTGATTTTTATTGCCGACAGCGCATAGGATCCCCATGAATTGAAGCCATTGAACGAGTTCAATCGAAAATTGCCTTGCCGCGTTTCGGGATCACGATTGTACACCCCTTGCCATGGACGACTCATGTGCTGGGCTTGAAACTGCATCTCGTCTTGTAGACTTTGTTTGCGAGGTTCAAGGACCTCCACCTTCTGCAATTGTAAAATCTGCTTTTGCGACCGGCCCACCCAATCCTTACTCCAATGAAAGTCATCGTACTGCAAGCGATCTCGGCACTGCAACGCCGGCTCATCACTGTCGCGGAAAATATTATGTTGTAAAACATGACTTAGTTCGGCCTTTTCTATTTCACTGGTCCACTGCTTGCTGCGCTCGAACTGCACATGATTTCCAGTTACAAAAATATTCGGCGAACGAACCTCTGATAAATCACGATGAACCAATATTTTTTGATTATCGAATTGTAAAATTTTACCTAAACCGTCTTCGGCCCGCCAGTGATCCAAAGGGACTAGCACATCAAAGCTGATCTCAGTTCCATCATTCAAAGTTAAGAGATGATCCTGATACTGTTGCACCAAGGCTCCGCTAAGAACACGAATGCCTTGTTTTTTAAGTTTCTCAATATCTTTTTGTTTTTTACTTTTAAAAAAGCCTTTTTCAGGCAAGGGTGACTCATCAATAATAAGAAGGTCTGACGTCTCACTGCCACCGACAAGGCTGTTCTTGATAGCCAGAGCCAAACGCAAACTTAAAGAATTAAAACCAGTGAAGACGACGCGCACCTCGCGCGGGCAATGCCTATGAACTTCGCTGAAAAACTGTCGCATCTTTCTGATAAATTCATAACTGTCTGTGAAATCAATAACCGCGGTTTTTTGACTCACATCTTGTCCCTGCAGCGTTGGATGGGAGGGTGACTCAACAGACAGTCGATCAAATTTCAGGCGGCCAAATTTCTTTAGATGTAAGACTTGTTCATCTCGGCTCACCGACAGACACTGGTCTTCGAGAAAATATATACCCTTCCTTTGACAGGCCGTCCACAAATCCCACTGCCATTTTTCAACCGACGACTTGTCTTTTAAAATAAATGGAATCCCATCCGTCGGTAGCACCTTGATGTTTTGTGAAACTAAAACTATGGGCTGTTGCTTTTCGGCTTTCGGTTCATAGGATTGAATCACCCGATAATGGAGTTCACCACCACCTACTAGAACAATCGGTTCCAAACACCCTCCCTGGTTGCGAAACGATGCCCTATTCTATCGAAATGACTATGGATTTTGCTAGTGTTGAGCTCTCACTCATAGACTATGGTCGAGGCTTAAACGATCGAGTTTCGGGTTCGGACCACCGAAACAGCAAACAGGATCCAACCCAATAAAAACAAACTGCCACCGACCGGAGTCACCATGGCAGCTGTCCGTAGATCAAGTAAAACATAAACATAAAGACTGCCGGAAAAAATCACCACTCCCAACAGAAAACAAAGGCCGGCAGCGACAGTGCTCGCCCACTTCTCCCAGTGGTTCCAAAGCCCCAAAGCCAACAAAGCCAAAGCATGCAAACTTAAATATTGGTTGGCCGTGGCGAGGACGGCCATTTTTTCAGGCTCAACCATTTCTTTTAAAGCATGTGCGCCAAAGGCTCCTAAAGCCACTGAGCAAAATCCCAACAAACATCCCCATAATAACCAGATTCGACCCACTATTGACTCCTATAAAGGGGTTTAAAATTTTGCCAGCAACCCGTGTAGTCCTTATCACGGGCCGCCGTGTTCAGGGCAAAATTGGTAGGATGAAAGACATGGCAACTCTCAAACATAAAGGCCATGGTATCAGCAATTTTTTGCGGGTCCTCAGTGTTTTCGATGGCTTTTTCGAAAGTGGCCGTGTCCGGTCCGTGCGCACTCATACAATTGTGCAAACTAGCGCCTCCGGGCACAAACCCTCCCTGTTTTGCATCGTAGGCGCCGTGAATCAGCCCCATATACTCGCTCATAATATTGCGATGATAATAGGGGGGACGAAAAGTGTTTTCAGCGACCAGCCAACGCGGTGGAAAAATCACAAAATCAAGATTGGCAACACCAGGCACCGTCGATGCCGAGGTGAGCACAGTGTATATCGACGGATCCGGATGATCGTAGGAGACCGTACCCATGGTGTTAAATCGACGAAGATCATACTTGTAAGGAGCATAGTTGCCGTGCCAGGCCACCACATCCAATGGCGAATGGTCTTGTTCGTAGCTCCAAAAATGATGCCCGAACTTAGCGATGATCTGACAGTTTTTTTTGCGTTCAAATTGCGCTACAGGATAATGAAAGTCACGGGGGTTGGCCAGAGCATTGGCTCCTAAGGGGCCTAAATTTGGCAAGCTGAGGGGTTCACCGGTGTTTTCTCCCAAGTATCCGCGACTCCATCCTGATCCCAAAGGATTGACTTGAAACTTAATACCTCGAGGAATCACGACAATTTCTTGGGGCTCGACCTCTAGAATTCCCATCTCCGTGCTGACTTGGAGCTTTCCCTGTTCAGGTATTAAAATTAACTCCCCATCGGCGTTATAAAAATAGCGATCGCCCATAACCTTGTTTAAAAAGTAATGATGCGCCATCGCCCCAGTGGGCGTGTTTGTGGTTGCCATGGTGCGAACACCATCAATAAAGTCGCAATCCTGTTTCGGCACCTCTAAGGGTTGCCAACGAAACTGGGTGGGTGGAGTTGGAGCTTCCGATTGCAGCTTTGAAGTCCACAGCTTTTGTTCATAAGGTGTCGACTCGCCATGAAAGGTGGAAGGATGAATTCGGTACATCCAACTGCGCAGGTTCTGGTGACGTTCTCTGGTAAAGGCGCTTCCAGAAATCTGCTCGGGCACCAAGCCACGCACCGGGATTTTCGGTGAATTGCGTCCCTGAGGTAAACTTCCGGCCTCCGCTTCGGTTTCAAAATGGTTCCCAAATCCGGTCAGATATTCCATACAAACCCCTTATTTGACAGAGCTTTCTTATCCTCCAAGGGCCAGCATGGGGCAAGCTCTGACGCCCCTCTTAGCCTTTTTTTTAAGTTCCATAGAAAAGCTCATTAAAAACCATAGTTTGCATATCCGCTCAGAGTTGAATAAAAGAGCCTATGGGATATTTTGAACTGTTGCGCCGCCACCCTCGCTCGATCGGATTTGGTTTTTTACAAACTTTTTTCTCAGGTCTCGGCCAAACTCATTTTATTTCTCTCTATACGCCTTTGATTATGGCCACATTTTCCCTGTCGGCCACCGAGTATGGTTCACTCTATTCACTCCTCACTCTGATCAGTGGATTTGCCATCACCTTTATCGGCCCCTATATTGATCGTCACGATGCCCGCTATTTTTCGGTAGCCATTGGAGCTGGGCTTATTGCCGCCCTCCTGCTCCTTCTTCCAATGAATAATTTATTGGTTGTCGCGGTGGCTCTATTTGGTCTGCGTTTGTTTGGTCAGGGCTTGTGTTCAAGTTTATCATCAATCACTGTCGCCCGATACTTCGAGGACGGCCGCGGCAAAGCCCTCAGCCTGTCACAAATGGGTTTTCCCCTTTACGAAGGCATTATCACCCCTGTTGGGGCCTACTTGCTGAGTACTGTGGCCTTTGAGTTTTACATCGCTGTTTTTGTGGCGGCCTTGGTTTTTATCTATTTACCACTCGGTTATTTTTTAACAGCTTCGCTGCCAAAATTTAATAAGGTGCACTGGGTTGAAAGCGAAACCGCCAATCCGGGCGCTGGTGGTGAGCAAAGTTGGACGCGAAAGAAAGTTTTTACCAACTGGCAAGTCTACCTCTTGATGCCACAGGTATTAATGCCACCTTTTGCCTTAACCGGGCTATTTTTTCATCAAGCCCTGATCGCCGACATGAAAGGCTGGAGCTTGCCTCTGATGGCTTCGGGACTTTTTTTCTTTGCCATTGGCCGTATTTGTAACACCTTTCTCACCGGCCCCCTGGTGGATAGTTTTTCGGCAAAAAAGCTGTTTCCTTTTTACCAACTACCTTTAACTTTAGGCTTTGTCCTCTTGGGATTATTACAGTCGCAGTGGACGCCCGGCCTTTGCTTTTTATTATTTGGCTTGAGTGTTGGCAGTGGTGGTCCCATTAAATCGGCAATTTGGGCCGAGCTTTATGGCGTCCGCCACCTCGGAGCCATTAAAAGTATGTTTGCCACTCTGATGATTTTTTCGACGGCAGCAAGTCCCGTCCTATTTGGTTATGTCCTCGACAACACGCAAAGAGCCGGCGACCTCCTTTACCCTTTGTTTGTGGTCAGTCTTATCAGCGCCATCCTTTCCTATCTCGCCTTAAGAGCCAAACCCATTTAAAACATCGTTTTCAAGAAGTTAGAAAACATGACAAATATTTTCGATAAAACCCCAGAGTCGATTCACCTTAAAGTTGTAAACCTACAATCCTGAAACTGCCTCTTGATAAGAAATATTTCTACGTTTATCAAAAAAAGGTATAAATTTTTGCAATCGCAACAACTCTTCGTCGACTGGGTTTTTCTGATTTGTCAGCATCGCCTGTTCAACAGCATCCAGGTGGCTTGAATCGACAAACCGATAATTGCGGTTTCTTACTTCGTCGATACCTAGCATGGCCCTCTGAAACGATCCCGAACTCAGAACCCAGGGCGCCAGATAGGAAGGGGTTGAAACAATCTGCCGTAAGCCAAGGAGTAACTTTTTCTCAGGAAACTTTTCGCTCAGATGTTCATTAAACCAACAGCAAAACTCAGGCAAATGCAGAATATTTAAGTTACATACTGTGAAATTGAAAAAATATTTCTTTTGCTTGGTCTGAGCTAGGTAATTTGTAATCATCTTCGACAAAGGCTGAAAACGAAATCCACGAATATACTCATAGACTGAATCAATTCCATCAATGCTAATGATAAAATTCACATTGAGGCCGGCAATACTTTTTATCAATTCCGGTGTCAGCTCGGTGCCATTGGTAATGACATTAATTATTAACTCTTTTTTGCCAAGCTCTTGCACAACAGCAATCATTCTATGGAAGGCTTTTGCTAATAGAGGCTCGCCCCCTTTAATAGTTATTTCACCCAATCGAGGCACTTTAAGAAAAAATTGCTGCCAATCATTTTGCGAAATATCTTGCAAAACCGACAACTTCTGCTTTACGAGGGAGGCGTCCCGCAGCCCAAGCGAAAACATTTCGGCATCGGCCCCTTTCCATTTCGAACTGTAGGTGGAGTTACAGAAAGCGCAATCCAAATTACAGGTTTCAGAAAAAACAACCTCCAAAGACAAGAGATCCTCTAATTGGTTTTGACTTGTATTTAAGTTTTTTGGACTCAGATAAGGACGATTAAAATTACTTAACCGATGACTGATTTGCCCCTGAGATTCGTCTTTTTCGCAGCGTTCACAACCGGCAGGAAATTGGCCGGAGTTTAATTCCTTCTTGATACTCTTTAACTCCTCACCTTGGAAGGCTACTAAAAGGTCTTCCAATTTAGAAAAAGTACCAAATGACTGGCTCGAGGCACAGCAAGGTCTTATTTGATTACCAACGGTGACACAAATGCCTCGATAAGTGATGGGACAGATTCGATCTTTAAGACTGGACACCCTTAAAGTTTAGAAGGCTCTTGAAGACTATTCAATAATGCACCGTACATCGAAGTCCGTCGTATCCGCCATCTTTATTGACAGGGCTCAAAATCATTTCTGAAGGTGAGAGTTCGAAACAGGCTCTGCAAACTATCATCACCGGAACAAAGATGAGTGGTTTGGGGCGGACAGCTGGAGGCCGCTTCACCAAGAAGTGTGGGTTGTTGAGCGCCGGCAATAAAAACCTCTAGGTAGGGAAATTTATAAACTTGCGAGCACAATTGGTTTTCTGAATATTGGTGGTCGGTTCGACAAATCGCCGAACGTTGTAGCAATCTTTCTATCTCAATACGTTTGCGTTCAATAAGACAAAAACCCTCGTAGCTGGGATCCTCAGCTTGCGTGATCACTCCAGATGCTATGTCCATTTCAACCTGTCGCCTTTGCAATTCAAACATCAGAGGTCGGCTAAGATCCACATCTCCTAGGGAGGCGGCTTGAATTTGGCTTTGTGACCCGGAGGGACCACCGAGGTCACCAGGTGATTGATTACCGCAGTTTTGGGTCAAGAAAAGCAAGAGAACCGTCCAAAAGAAAAATCGAGCTGCTGGCAATCTTAATTCCTTTTTTAGTTATTAAGGGCCCCAAGATTGATCCACTGGGTGAGCGCCGCACGCTCCTCAGCACTGAGCATTGGTGCGGTTTCCGTGGGTTCGTGAGAGGCTCCGTTATAGCTGGTAATCGGGCTACCGCTGGCATTTCCAGGTATAACCTGACCCGTATTGATGGTTGTCACGTAGTCAGAATAGTCAATATCCTCGGCCACCTCGCCAGGTGCGTGACAGGATAGACATTTGGCTTCGAAAACATTGGTAAACAAAGACGAGTAAATAGGTTGCACACCATCACCGACACCAATCAACCCTCCGTTGGCGATCAATTCATCAGACCAAGCCACCACCGCATCCAAGACGCGTTGTTGAAAGGCCGCATCGAAACCTTGATGACCACCGTTGAGTTTTTCAACTATAACTGAGTTGGCAGGGTTACGAAGATTGACTAAACCGAAACTGATCATCACATCATGGGCAATGGCCACATCGGGCATCGAATGTAAGGGTTGTTGGTCGACGCCGTGACAATCAACACAAGAGCCTTCTTCTTGAGTGATTGGATACAAAGTATTTTGATAAGCCGCTAATGATTTAGCCATATCAACGTCGTTGAGCGTGGTTCCGCCGCCTTCACTACCAAGCACAGCACCATCAATAGACTCATGCGTTGCCGAGCAATTTTGATAGAGCAAAATCGACACCGTCGCTAATCCCAAAAATAACCAATTTCGCATTGAATGCTCCCCCTAATATTCCCCTATGGATTTATTATCCCACAAGATTTTTAATTTTTCTAAAAATGCTGGCGACATGGACTGAAACGAGAAAAAATCACGCCTTAAATCTCAGTCTGAAACAACCTCCTTAGGTTTAACCGCCTGCTGGAAGTTGCTGATCGATTCGCCTTGCTATTGAATATATACTCTTATATACTTTTATATAACAACTTAGCAAATCACACTTTTGAATTTTACGGATCGTAAGTCGTTTAGGACGTTAGCAGTTTTCGGGGGGTGTTTGTTTTTAAGTGCATTTAAAGACCCTTTCTCATCCGGTCTTTTCCTATCTCTCTAGAGGGGCCCCCCAGGCCCCTCTTTTTTTTT
Organism: Bdellovibrionales bacterium; assembly: GCA_964230555.1. Classification (GTDB taxonomy): domain Bacteria; phylum Bdellovibrionota; class Bdellovibrionia; order Bdellovibrionales; family JAGQZY01; genus JAGQZY01. Next base: position 2,369 of record CAXRIX010000129.1, on the reverse strand, counting down.
CATTTTGTCTTTTTATTTTGATGAGCGGCGCGCTTTGCTTTTTGCTTTTCTGCTTTTTCCTGATTGGCGCTCGCCAAGGCCGAGCAATGCTCTAAGGGCTGGTCATTGTCGACGAAGAGCTGACAGATTCTTTCTGCGGAACTCGATAAACTTCTTTCAGCATTTAAGGTTTCTGCCAAGTGATCCTTGATGTAAGGAAAGCACAAACTCGCAAGATCTTGGCTTTGCTGCATATTTTGCGACCCTTCAAATCCATAAAAACCATTGGTGATCGCCAGTTGCAAGCGCTCTTCCTGGCAAAACTGATCTTTGTTCTCTTCATTTAATGCCAAATGAAAATACTCAATAGCACCACGGTGAATACGATAATAAGTGGTTAACTTTCCGACTTCAAAACCGAGATCGGCAACACTGTTACGATCGTAGCGAATAAAAGCCATCGAAGCCGGATGACAGTCTTTAAGAGGCTTATTTTGTTGCAAACATTTTTTAAGGTAGCGCAAGCCAATTTTCTTTCGGTAAGACATCGCCTGCGGTGACTTTTTTAAAACTTTAAACCGCTGGAAAGTATCGCGCACCTGCTGATAGGCGTAGTCAATGTCCTCATGGATTTCCATATCGTACAACCAACCGACGATGATTTGCTCTAACACGTCTCTCCAAGGCTGGTCTCTCTGCAAGGGCGGAATGTCTTCCAAGTGCGCCATCGCCTCATCCCACATCTCTTGATCGGCAAGAATTTTTAGCTCTTTGACGGTGTATTTCTTATCGATTTGATCTTCGATGCGATCCAATTTCTGACTCATCTCTTGGGTGGTTTTTTCCAACCGAAACACCGACTCTTGAATTTTGGTAATGCCGGGAATGACTGTCGCAACAAAACCTCGGTCATCGTTTCCAGACAAGGTCTGGCCTAGCGAAAAGAATCCGAACACCATCGTGCAAAGACCGGCATAAATAAGAGCCCGAGGCATAAAGCCTTTATCAAGACTCCAGTCTTGGTCTTTGTTAAAGAAAAAGAACCAATAAACTCCCAAGATGACCGCTACCAGACCGGCGAGAATGGTAAGGTAGTCGGTAAAAGAGGCTAAAGGGGTGGCGACGTCAGAGATCACTCCGACTGAACCGGCAAAAGGTACGGCTCGGCGCCCTAGACTTTTTAAAGCATCGGAACTGACTATTTTACGCAAAATGGACCCTCCCCATTGCCCTCCCCATCGGAAATTAGCAACAGATCATCAAGTCCAGATCCCCTTCAAAAAATTTACGCACCACATACCCAAAAGGTGCCAGGCACCCTACAGTTACACACCGTGTACCGAAAAGGTGCCTGGCACCTTTTGGTTACGCAGTTCGGCTCCGTATATTCTCTTTATTTTTCAAGAACCCACTCAGCATTCGCATTGATCCGGGTTCATACTTTGCTCCTCATTCTACCCATGGGACGACCTAACGTAGTTACAACCGGACACCACCCCTATCATGTGGTTGCCCGGACTAATAATAAAGAATGGTTCAATCTACCGATGCCTTATTGTTTTGGAATCTATGCAAATATTTTAGAGGCCTGTATCAAACGATATCGCATAGAACTTCATGCCTTCCTGTTAATGAGCAACCACTTCCACATGTTGGTCACAACACCCAATCAAAATATTAGCGAATTCTTACACTCTTTTATGACGAAGACTGCAAAAGGCATCGGTAAAAATAGTGATCGAATCAATCATGTATACGGTTCAAGAAATCATAAATCTATAGTTGAAACCCCTGAGTATTATGCACTTTGCCTTAAGTACATTTACAGAAACCCGGTGGACGCTGGCATAGTGAATTCTGTTGAAGATTTTCGGTGGTCGACCATCTCTGAACGCTCTAATAAAATTACAAAACTGATCGAAGCACCTAAGCATGGACACGATGAACTTTTGCCTGAATCAAAAATAGAACGTCTCGAATGGTACAACACTCCAAACGATGTGGAAATTGACAAAAACCTACGAGTTGGACTCAGAAAGCCTATCTGTAAAATCCGAACTTATACTGATGGCAAGAAAAAAATAAATATCAAAGATGCACTTCCAACGCGTCGTGTACCCAAAAGGTGCCAGGCACCTTAAGGTAACGCGGGGTATACCGAGAAGGTGCCTGGCACCTTTTGGTGGGGCGGGGTGTTTAGAAGAAGTCTTTTATTTTGTCTTTTAGCTTTTCTTCTAGCTTCTTGCCTTCTTTCTTTAAAATCTTGTCGGCCTCTTTTTTGACTTCGCCTTTCACTTTTTTCAACTGCGATTTCTTCTCACACTCTAAATATCGACCCGCGACCTTTTCAATCGCCTGACTTGCGTTTGACAATTTTGGACTAACAATCG
>CAXRIX010000128.1:0-37275 GCA_964230555.1 Bdellovibrionales bacterium | reverse complement strand
CAAAGAAGAAAAACTCTCCGAAATAAAATCTGAAGAGGACATCATTGAGTTTCTCGACGCCGTTCAGATTAAAAACTTTTTCTCAGAGATTGCAAAGGCTTCTAGCGCCGATGCGAAAGGGCTTCAGAAAATGCAGGGATCCTTTTCGGGCACTCTGTACTACGATGATCCTAACACTCGGCCGGCAGAAATCTTGATGGAACTGGATGCTCATATCGAAAACGGTTCCATTGTTGGTAACAACGAAATTAAACTCTCTCGCGATGGCAAAGCCTTTTCTCACTCCTCTGGATCTGGAGAAATGAAAAACTACAAGAAAACTGAAGCTTCCGATAAAGTCCTCTTTTTAGATTTGGGTGGTAAAACTGGCTACCTTCAACTTTACAGTCTTGATGACGGCAACACTCTGATTGGCAATTATTACCAACAGATCGAGGTTTCCTCATTTAAGAAAAAAGGGCGCGCTCACATCGAGCGCCGATAGCTCTAGGTTAGTCTTTTTTCAAATCCTGTAAGGCTGCAAAAGGATTGTTGAAAGGTTGGGCTGGGCGTCTCGGTTTGCCCCCACCTTTTTGTCCCCCTTTTCGAGGTCCTTTTCCACCCTTTGGCTTCCCTTTGCCTTTGCCTTTTGCGTTTTTATCACCTTTAAAGGAAACACGCTTTTTCGGCTTACCGGGTGATTTGGCATTGTCGCCAAACTTCATGGTCAAAGACACCTGGCTTTTGTCAATGTCGACACCTTTAACCTGAACTTGGACTTGGTCTCCAGGACTCAACATTTTTTGCGGGTCATTGACAAACTGATTGGCAATTTCTGAAATATGAACCAATCCATCTTGATGGACTCCGATGTCAACAAAGGCTCCGAAGTTAGTGACGTTGGTAACAATCCCGTTGCAGATCATTCCTTCTTTTAAATCACCGATCTCAAAAATATCGTCTCGGAAGTGGAAGACTTTAAAGGGATCACGTGGATCACGACCGGGCTTTTTAAGCTCAGCCACAATATCTTTAAAAGTAAACTCACCGATCAGCTCAGACCACTTATCAGATAAAGCTTCAATTTTTTTCGCGTTCTCACCAAATAGGTTGGATACGTTTTCACCAAGCTCTTTGGCCATGTCACGAACGGCACTGTAACGCTCCGGATGCACTCCCGTCGCATCAAGAGGAACTTCGCCGCCTTGAATACGCAAAAAGCCGACGGCTTGCTCATAGGACTTCGAATTGAAATTCGGAACATTGGCAAGATCGTCTCGTCGTTTAAACAAACCTTTTTCTCGACGGAATTTTACAATATTAGTGGCAATACCTGGACCGATACCGGCCACGTGTTGCAAAAGATGCTCAGACGCCGTGTTCACATCAACACCCACATAGTTCACACAGTCTTCCACAACAGACTCTAGTTTTTTCTTCAAAGTCGATTGCGAAACGTCATGCTGGTACTGCCCTACACCGATACTTTTCGGTTCGATTTTTACCAATTCGGCGAGTGGATCTTGCAAGCGCCGAGCGATCGAGATGGCTCCACGCACCGTAATATCCAGATCGGGAAACTCTTCGCGGGCCACATCGCTGGCCGAATAAATACTGGCACCCGATTCGTTAATCAGCACGACAGGAATATTCTTATCCAGATCCTTTAAAACTTTACGTATGAAAATTTCAGCTTCGCGACCACCGGTCCCATTACCCACAGCTACGGCATCAATTTCAATTTGCTTAAGAACTTGTGAAAACAACTCCTTGGCATTGTCTTCGGCTTTATCCCCTTGGGTCTTCAAAACCGTGTGCGAGATAAATTGCCCTTTGTTATCAACCAAGGCCACTTTACAACCGGTGCGCAAGCCAGGATCAATTCCCAAAACACAGCGCGAACCAAAAGGACTTGCTAACAATAGCTTTCGCACGTTTTCAGCAAAAACTTCGATCGCAAAAAGGTCGGCCTGATCTTTTAATTTTTTATGAACTTCATTCGTAATCGAGGGCACCACATGCACTGTGAAAGCGGTTTTGGCCACCGTCAGTAAAAAACTTTTCACTTTGTCATCAGGACTCGGCGCGACCGCTCTTTCAAAGTCAGTCAGCAAGGCCTCGTCATCGGGGCTTGAGATCGTCACTGTCAACTCACCCTCTTTCCATCCCCGGCGCATCGCCAAGTAACGGTGAGAATTCTTTTTTTCAAGAAGAGATGTGACTTTTTCTGAATGCTCAAAATAAGTATCAAACTTTGATTTTGGCTTAACTTTTTTACCCGGTCTGGATTCCACCATACCCTTTTCAAAATAGTTGGCGCGCACCTGTTCACGCAGATCGGGATCGTTGGATATTTTTTCCACCAAGATATGCTGAGCCCCTCGCATCACTTCTTCATAAGTCGCAAACTTAGCGCTGGGATTAAGAAATTCTTTGGCTTTCACCTCTAAGGTGAGAGAGTTATCCCCTTGGCCACGGCCCAAGTCCCAAATCCATTGGGCGTAAGGCTCCAATCCAGCGTCTCGCGCCAAAGTGGCTTTGGTTTTCTTTTTCTTTTTATAGGGACGATAAAGCTCCTCAACTTCGGCCAAATCCCAGGCACTTAAAATTCTCTTTTTCAGCTCATCAGTCAGATTCCCCTGTTCTTCCACTTCCTTCAGGACAAACTCTTTGCGTTTGAGGATTTCTTGATACTCCTGGGCGGCGTCGATGACGTCGCGGATTTGGACTTCATCCAGGTTTCCGGTTTTTTCTTTCCGGTAACGGGCTATAAAAGGAACCGTGGCTCCTTCGTTGGTCAATTCAATGACGGCCTTGGCCGACTTCCAATTGATTTGGGGAAGTTTTTCGACAACGAATTTCTCTAGCGTCTTTTGCTGCATAAGCCTCTAATCCTGTGGTCTTCAAAGGTCCGTTTTTACGAAATTTCTGCTTTGATTTCCAGCGTTTAAAAGAGATTCCCCTGATTCTTGGCAAATTTTTAACGAAAACGAGAGCAGACCCCCTCTCGTTCCCCGATGCGTCATAAATCCATGTCCCTTTTTACTTTCAACCTGCCTCCAAATCCCCTAAAAACAGAATATGGATTTGGCAAAAAAATGGTCAGCAAAAGAATTAAAAGAAATGGGCGGAGCCCTTTTGCCTGAGAGCCTCGGCCCTCTCGATGTGATGGTGGATAATTTTTCGTCGTTTTCGAGTGGTAATTCAACAAGTTTTGGCTTTATCAACAGTCCAAAAACTCTGGCCGCAGCGGAAGACAGTGCACTCGCCTGTATTATTGCTCCTCTAAAACTTAAAGATAAAATTGAAAGCCTAAATTCTAAAAAAACATGGCTCTTGTCTCCCAATGTCGACTTGGCGGCCCGTGAAGTTAAAAAAGCGGTGGTTTTTCCGACGCCCTACCGAGCCGCCTTTAGCGGTATTCACCCGACAGCCGTTATTGATCCCACGGTCGAAATCGGATTGGGAGTCACTATTGGTCCCCATGTCGTTATTGCTAAGAATGTCAAAATTGGTGAAGGATGTTTTATTGGCGCCAATGCCGTCATCGAAGAAAATGTGACAATTAAAAGTCAAACCACGATTCATCCGCTAGCCTATATTGGTCACTCTTGTGAAATCGGTCACAACTGCGAAATCATGCCGCAAGCGTGTATTGGGTCCGAAGGCTACGGCTATGCTCATGATCAGCGTGGCAATCATTATCGCATTCCCCACACCGGGCGAGTGATCCTGGAAGATGATGTGCATGTCGGCGCATCAAGCGCCATCGATCGCGGCACTATTGAAGACAGTCACATTGGCCAAGGAACCAAAATTGATAATCACGTCCACTTGGCACATAACACAGTGATTGGCAAAAACGGTTTGATTACAGCGCATGTTGTGGTTGCTGGTTCGTCAACCATTGGTGATAACTTTATGGTGGGTGGCAATTCAGCGATCAATGGTCATATCAAGATCACTGACAATGTCAGTGTGGCCGGTTTTTCTGGTATTGCCAATGATGTCAGAGAGCCTGGCCAGTACGGCGGTTATCCTCTGGTGCCACTCAAAAAACACTTGAAGGCTAAAGCCAGCTTGGTGCATTTGCCTGAGTTTCGAAAACAGATGAATCGCGTTCTGCGAAAACTTTTTCCAGAGGACTTTGAATCTTAATCGATCAATTGTCGCGCTTGCGACAGATCACCGACTTAAGATATTGAACGGTTGAGCCAGAATTGTATTCGACATCGCGATAGTCCCATCTCACATAGTTCTGGCCCCGAACCGGACACCCCTGGTAACGACCATTGACGGCTTGGTTACAGAGAACAAACGCATTTCTATTGCCACCGGATCCAGCGGAATAGGTTCCTGTGGTCCAAGAGACGACGTCGAAGTGACCTTGAAAGCGACAGTACTCACGAGCAATCATTTGTGTGTTCATCGACCCCATCAAGCGATGATTGAGTCCAATTCGATAAGTGTGATCGATATAGGGAGGTCCGTCGTCATCGCGACCGTAGTAAAGTCTCTGTCGGTAGGTCAGGAAAATATTGTTGTGATTGTAGGCTCTAAAACAGCGAAAAAAGTAAGGATCGTAAACCTGTCCTGCCGTGCAATCTCCAGGTTGCTGAATTCCGCCTCCGGTACCACCAGTACCTCCAGTACCACCGGTGCCGCCGGTGCCACCGGTTCCTCCCGTGCCTCCCACTCCATTGTAAGGGTCGGTGGCATCAGGGTCTCGATCGCATGAACCGTTAATAAAAATTTCGTTATCAGCACACTCGGATGGGGCGCAATCGCGAATTCGACAAAGCTTGGTATGAACGGCGCCAATCACCTCTGGATCTGTGGCCAGCGGATTGGTGATCGTGGCTTCGGTACAGTTGGCACCATTGATCGTTGCACCACCACTGCCACAGGCCGTCGCCACTGTATCCATTCCGCAATCGTCTCCACCATTTCGAGGTGCCGGATCGTTGCAGGCACGATTGCGAATTTCGATTCCATCACCACAGACTTTTGAACATGTGGTTCCATTGTTATAAACAAACCAGTCGCCCCAATCACCCCAGTCACCATGCTCAACCGTCAGTCCGGACTCGACCGTGATCGCCTGCCCGCGACCGTATTTAAGAAGATTGCCGCCAATTTCCAAAGCGTTGCCAGTCGCCAATCGTGAAATTGAAAAATCAATTTCGTCTTTTAAAGGTATGTTTTCAATGACAAACGAATCCGGACAACGTTGGGTCCCTGGCGAACCTGAGAGATCAAGACAAACAATCTGTTGCCGGTCGTCACTAAGATAAACCAGCTCTTTATCACCGCCGTTGGAGTCAAGATCGACAAATAGCATTTTAGTTTTAGGATCCGGCCGAGCCGGCAAGGCCATTATGTTGAATTGTTCAGTGAAGGCGCCTGAGCGAACCACTCGAATCATGGTTTGCTCTCCATCGGGAGATTCCGAAACAAAGACGGCATCATCAAAAGTGTTTAAATCAAAATCTCCAAACAAAACTTTGGAAACAATTTGGTTAGAGGTGGGCATAGTTGTCGATTCATTGGGCCAGGGATAGGACTCACCCAAAGCGGACGCCGACGACGCATTATAGGGTCGATCAACAAACCGACCACAATTGTTAAAGAAAAAAAGTAGCGCTATCCCAACAAGAGATAGACTCCCCCATAACTTCATACTGATTGAATCCCCCTTCAGTACCGTTATACCCTAGTCATATTGTATCTTTAATGCACAACCGTGAAAACTAGTGCGAGGGCTTTTTCTCAAATTGAGACGCTTTTAGAGTCTTCGAATGGGGAATTACACCGTATTTTTTTGCTGAACTGTCCACAGAAATAAGATCCACCCTTTGACTCATCATTTTTAGTCTGTTTTCAACCTGTGCTAAGTAGGCTCGGCGCTTTTGGGGGTTCATTGCATAGGTTCCGTTGGAACGGGGGAACAACCACTCTTTTATTTTTCCAAGCAGAAGCGGAATAGCCGTTGTCAGCGGTAGCTTGCCGGCTGCCTCGATATCATGAACGTCGGGCAAAGCCACGCCTTCGGATCGCTCATCGCCTAAGACCTTTCCTTGCAAAGAGACGAGTTGAACAACTTTGGCTTGTAGCTTGGGATACAGCAACAGGGCATCCACACAATCGGCGGCAGCCCGATCGAAACACACAAGTTGAGACGGAGTCTGTTGTTCGCGTAAAAACTTAACTATATCAACTGTACTATCAGCAGGTGTTTTGAGGCTGTTCGTTAAAATCACCTGCGACGGAGGCTGACCGACAAGGGTTTTAAAATTCTGGGTGGCTTTTTTCTTAAGCTCAAAAGGCACCACCAGAACCAAGTTTTGCGGCGATGGCGACGCCAAGCCTCGAGTGCCGCAAACTATAATAATAAAAAGTGGCATCGCGATAAGACGCGACCAATCCAAAAATCCCATATCCAGGGTCTTTATAAGCAAATTAAATACCACGACAGCTGATCTACAGCTTCAATACAGATTAAAAAACCTATAAAATCTTCAAGGTCGACCAGAGATTGGTCACACAAAAATCATTAAATACCGATAACTTCGTGAGTTTCTTTGAAGGTTTGGCCGTTTTCACGGATTAAGCGAACCTCTCGCAAAATAAGGTTGTGTTTCGGGGAATAGAAAATATCAGAAACTTGTTCTCGTCCCCGTGAACGGGTCGTACAGGTGACTTTAAAAACTTCAGTATCCTGAATACTCTCGCGAAGCTTCACTTCACAGTTTCGCGAATACTGTGTTTCACGCCCGTTTTCGGTCGTGTTGTAAAGGAAATCAAAGGTTTTACCCACTTTAAGCGGCAAGACATCCTTACTTGATTGGACAATAACACTTTTTTTATCGAAGTGACCTTTAGCCACTTTTCGCAGAGGTGGTAAAAATGGATTTCGCGCAAACTGCACGACACTTTCTGTCTGAGTTTCTCCATCTTTGAGTTTAGAGAATATTATGTCACCACTCACACTCACAATCTTCAATTCATCGACAACTTCAAAGAACGTTTTTTCTGTTTGTGGGTTCTCTCGCACTCGCCGAATTTTAATCAGACGACCTTTCTCTAAAGTCTCTCGAGTGGGTTCGGGCACAGAAGCGATGGAACGTTTTATATCTCCCATGACAGAGCTCAATGCTCCGGTCTTTTCTAAATACAAAGGCTTCAATTGATCTCGCTGACTCCAGCCCACTAACGCAACAACTGCAACCGCAGTTAATACTAGAATCTTTGGTTGGCCCACCGGCCCGAGCCCTTGCTTCAGATTGTCCAAAAGGGATTTCTTGCCATGGAATTCCGGCATCACAAACTTTTTTCGGCTTTTTTCATAACCGGCCTGAGCCATAGCCACTTTCTTTTTTGAAATCGGCTCAGTGCGATCGCGAAAAGACTCTTCTCCATAACTCGAAGTATTGATTGTCCCCGCCATAATGGCCGCAACTTGTCTTTCCATCTCTAGTGAGTCTTCATTTTCTTCTATGACCTGTGCGGCCTCGATAATCTTTTCGGCCTCTTCAAGGTCATAGCCTCCCATTAAAAGTGAGTCTTGAGCTTCGTCAAGGTCGTTAAAAAGACCGTCTTTCTCAAACTCAACACTTTGGAAACTGGGGATCACAACGTCTTCCAAATTCTCCAAATCATGCAGAACGGAATTGGTGTTTTGATAACGGTCTTGCACATCCAGAGCCGTCATTTTTTCGATCAACGAAGGCAGGCCAGATGGGACCATGTCGTAAAAGTCTCGCGGAAATTTAATGGGATCATTACAAATACGAATCATCCGAGACGCCGCAGAGTTTCCAATAAAGGGATGCACACCGACGATCAATTCATAGAACACCACGCCCAAAGAAAAAATATCGGAGGCCGGAGTCGAGTCACCATGTTGAATGGACTCTGGCGACATGTAGCTGGCTGTCCCGATCAAAAGGTTCTCTTTAGTGATTCGCTCGCCGGTTTCATCCAAGTCTTTGCAGATACCAAAATCAACAATTTTAACTTTTCCTTCAGTGCTTAATAATAAATTTTCAGGCTTCACATCCCGATGCAGAATTCCCTTTTTGTGAGCCTCGCCTAAGCCCAACAACACCTCTTTCATGGCCTGGATGGTTTCTTCCACACCAAAAGAGCCCACCTGAATGATGTCAGCCAAGGTTCCCCCCTCAACATATTCCATCACCAAATAGGATGTGCCTTTGTAGCTTCCAAAAAAGTGTATGTTGACTATATTGGGATGGCTGAAAGTGGCTAGTGCTTTCGCTTCTTTTTCAAAACGCGCCATGATGTTTGGGGGTGTGTCTTGATTGCCGTGACCTAAAAACTTCAGTGCGACCTTGCGCGAAAGTTTTTGATCAATCGCTAAATAAACTTGACCCATTCCACCTTTTCCAAGGTCTTTTAGGATTTTGAAATTTTCAACAATTTCACCTATTTTGGGCACTGACATCAGAGTTCTCCTCTCTGATATTATCGGCAGATCAGGGGAGGCAAATTAATTTTGGGACCTAGACAAAGGAATAAAACAGAGGCTGATTCATCGACCGAGGTCGGGATCAAATTCAATCAGATGACGTATCGTCGTCAGACTTTTCATCTCGATGGGTCTCAAGGGTCTTTCGCGTATCTTCACCCGACATCCCCACCCACTCTGGATAAAAAAACATTAGAAAAAAATATCCAATGGTTAAAAGAAAAATGATGACACCGACACCACCAAGGATTCCATAGGTCGACATCAATGCCCCCTAGATTGAGTCGGATGACCACTCAACAATGTCACTTTAGCCATGTCGGCCAACCCCAACCATTTGTTTTTCTTTCTCTGAAAAAAACAATATTCTCGCTCTTCAATTCCAGAAAACTTGCGTTTAAAAAAATGCAGTCCTTTCGGACGATACAAAAATGGAATGTGATAGAGGAGGCCGAACAAACGCCCCATCCAACTGGACTGATCGACACGAGCAAAAGGGTTCAGCCCCAAATTCAATTCACTGACGCCCTCTTCTTTCAAAACCTCAATCAAAAAGGAAATCAGAAAAGACAACGCATGGGGGTCTTTCTCGGGATGATAAATAAGGTGATCGACGTAAAATCCCAACTCCCCGTCTCTCAAATAAGGCAACAGACTGCAGAATGCTAAGGCCTGCCCTTCTTTCTCGACACAGAACCATTCTTCGTAGGAATCCACAGGGTTTTCTGGCTGTGGAGCCGAAAGAAAAAACTTCAAGTGAAAAGGAAGTTTGGTTTTCTTCCAATGCTTAAATAGTTTTTGCAACTTGGTGTTGTCGTCTCTTTGTCGTCGATAAATGGGTATAGCAGTATAATTAAGAGACTGCCCTTTTCGTAAAGATCGACGAACCTCTTTGGCTTCGGGAGCTTGAAAATCATAGTCTAAAAGTGGAATTCGGATGCTGGTACCTAAGGGGATTTTAAAAAATCGTGACCAGTTCCATTTTCGCCCAACATAATAACCACAAACTTTCTTTCCTTTACGCTGAGCAAATTCGGTAAAAGCAATATAGAGTTCATCACCTGACGATCCGGCGGCCACCAAGGGTTCTCCAGCGACAATCAAATGGTGTTTGGTTTCTTCGTAGGCAATCAAGGCATCACCAGCATAGAAGAACTGCTTGCCGGTTTTCCAGTGAGTCATAAAATAAGGCGGAATATTGGCGAATATAGAGCGCTGAAACCACTGCAAAGCCTCTTCAGAGCTAATCTCATGGGGGATTTGTAAGGAACGCAGCACAGCCATACTCTGTTGTTAAAACAGCCCTCTTAAAATAACAACCTCTAAATATGAGAGAGCCGTTTATGATCGAGGCCTCTATTTTTACAAGTGATATGGGGAACTTATTGTAATCACCAAGAATGGATACTCTTGCTCAAAATAAAAAAAGAGGACCCAAGGTCCTCTTTTTGACTTTTATGAAATTATTTTCTGAAGAAATTACTTCAGAGCAATCACAGAGGCTAGCAATAGAGCCACGATAGACATCAACTTAATAAGGATGTTCATCGCAGGACCCGTAGTATCTTTGAAGGGGTCACCCACGGTGTCACCAACAACTGTGGCTTTATGAGCTTCTCCACCTTTGGCTTCACCTTCGATAGCGCCTGTCTCGATGGCTTTCTTGGCGTTATCCCAAGCACCACCAGCGTTTGACATAAGAAGAGCTAAAAGAACTCCAGAAAGAGTCGCTCCAGCCAACATTCCACCAAGAGCCGCCGGGCCTAGCAAAAGACCAACGATCACTGGGGCTACAACGGCTAACAAGCCTGGCATAATCATTTCACGTAAGGCTGCTTTTGTTGAGATCTCAACACAACGCTTAGTATCGGGCTTACCTGTTCCCTCAAGAAGACCAGGGATTTCCTTAAACTGGCGACGAATTTCAGTCACCATGTCGGAAGCCGCTTTACCCACTGAAGTCATTGTCATAGCACCCGCCCAAAGGGGAACCACAGCGCCCAAAAATAGACCAATCACAACCATAGGGTCAGTGATATCCATTGTCAGAGGAGACATTCCGGCTTCAACACGGAAGGCATTCACAGAGGATCCATATGCAACGAAAAGAGCAAGAGCTGTTAGAGCCGCCGAACCAATGGCAAAACCTTTACCCATAGCCGCTGTCGTATTTCCAATAGCATCCAACTCATCGGTGATGGCGCGAACATCAGGACCGAGCCCTGACATCTCTGAAACACCACCGGCGTTATCAGCAACCGGCCCATAGGCGTCGATGGTCATGGTCACACCAACGGTGGCCAACATTCCTACGGCAGCCAAAGCGATTCCATAAAGGCCAGCCGCTACGAATGAAGCGTAGATACAAGCACAAAGGATAACCAAAGGAGCCACACAAGATTCCAACCCTACAGCAAAGCCTGTAATAATGTTGGTGGCTGGACCCGTTTTAGAGGCCTCAGCAATTCTTTGGATCGGTCCTTTAGCAGTGTAGTACTCGGTGACATAACCGATCGCCAAACCAGCGACCGTTCCAGCAATAATTGGATAAAATGCTGAGAACTCAAAACCAAGTACACTGATAGAAAGAGCCGCCATCCCAAGAAAAATAATGGCCGCTGTGTACTCTGACATATGGAGAGCTTTGGCCGGAGGCATGGCTTTAAAAATGTTCATTCCAACAATTCCAAGGAAAGAAGACCCTAAGCCCAGAACAGCCAACATGATCGGAAGTCCCATGAGCAACGCACGAGCCGACTCACCACCGGTGTGAACCATCGTTAAGGATTCCAAAGTCATTGTCGAAGCAATGGCGATCGAAGCCACCATGGCACCCACATAGGATTCAAAAATATCAGCACCCATTCCGGCGACGTCACCGACGTTGTCACCAACGTTATCAGCGATCACACCCGGGTTACGTGGGTCATCCTCTGGAATACCAGCTTCGACTTTTCCAACAAGGTCAGAACCAACGTCGGCGGCTTTGGTGAAAATTCCACCACCCACACGAGCAAAAAGAGCAATTGATGAGGCTCCCATGGAGAAACCAGAAATAACACCGGTTGTTTCAACAAATTGACCCCAAAGAAGATAAAAAATACCAAGCCCAAGAAGTCCTAATGAAGCCACCGAAAGACCCATCACAGCGCCACCCCGAAAAGCCACAAGTAGGGCCGGGCCAATACCGCCGTCTTTTGCAGCCGTCGCTGTACGAACGTTTGAACGGGTCGCAGCCTTCATTCCAATGTAGCCAGCGCTTCCTGAAGTAATGGCTCCGAAAAAGAAGGCTAAAGAGGTTTCCCAGCCTTTAACGGGAAAAAGAATCGCAGCAACGACAACCACGAACACGGAAAGAATTTTGTATTCAGCTCCCATGAATGTCATCGCACCTGTGTGGATTTCTTCACCAATGGCTGTCATTTTTTCATCACCAGTGGATAGGCGCATGATTCCCATATAAAGGAACATGGCAAACGCCAATCCAAGACCACCTGCAACCGGCGCTACATAGCCGATGGAGTCCATCATCTGAACCATCACGTATTCTCCTTATCAATAAGTTATTTTAATTTTAAAGGACTTAGGTGTCGCTGGGATTGACGCGATTGTCAACGAGGAAGTCAGTTTTCCAGGCATCATTTCGGCACTTAAATGCGAGGCAGCAAATAAGGTGGTAGAGGCCGGTTGCCAAGCTTCCCCGAAAGCACTAGGTTGGTTGAAAATTGCCAATCTTATTAGCAAGTTGAGGAGCCCTTTATGGATTACACTTTTTGGAAATTCATCCACCTTTCAAGTCTTTTTGTCATGCTTCTAAGCTTAGGAGCCGTGGCTTCTCATCAGCTTCAAGGCGGCACCAAAGAAAACTTTAAAAATAGAAAATTCTTTATGGCTTTTCACGGCGCAGCCTTGCTTGTCGCCTTTGTCGCCGGTTTTGGTTTGATCGCTAAAGCGGGATACAACTTTTCTTCAATTTGGATTTGGGGAAAGATTGTCATCTGGTTGATCGCAGGCATGTACCCAGTGATCTTTTACCGCAAAGGGTCCACGAAAATGCCATACTTAATATTGATGGCCCTGTTGATTGGCGCTGTCTTTCTGGTGGAATACAAACCCTTCTTATAAATTTTAAAATCTCTTTTTTAAAAAGGTGGCCGGCATGAACAACTTCACTTTTTGGAATCCCGTACGCGTGCACTTTGGCGAGGGCCAAGTGACAAGGCTCAGTGAAGAAATTTCGAAAAATCAGAAGGTGATGCTTTTGTATGGCGGTGGCTCAATTAAAAAAAATGGCGTATACGATCAAGTGAAAGCGGCGTTGACTGATTACCAAGTTATTGAATTTGGGGGCATCGAGCCCAACCCTCATTACGAAACCTTAATGAAGGCCGTGGAGTTGGGACGCAAAGAGAAAGTCGATTTCCTATTAGCTGTTGGCGGTGGTTCAGTGATTGATGGGACGAAATTTGTTTCCGTTGCTATTCCCTTCACCGATGATGACCCTTGGAAGATTGTGAGCGAAGGCGCGGAGATCAAAGGACAGCCGATTCCTTTGGGCAGTGTCCTCACGCTACCCGCCACCGGCTCAGAGATGAACAAAGCCTCGGTGATAACGAAAGCCGCCAATAAAGAAAAACGCGGCTTCATGCGCCCTGAACTGTTTCCGCAATTTGCAATTTTGGATCCCACCCACACCTACTCCCTTCCCAAAGAGCAAATAGCCAACGGGGTTGTCGACGCCTTTGTCCACACCACCGAACAATATCTCACCGATTCGGCGGAAGCCCCGTTACAAGAACGCTATGCCGAAAGTTTGCTGACCACTTTAATCGAAGAAGGCCCAAAGGCCATGGCTTTAACAACTGATTACAAAACCCGCGCCAATATTATGTGGTGCGCGACGCAAGCCTTGTGTGGTTTGGTGGGAGCCGGGGTTCCACAGGATTGGGCGACACATATGATCGGCCACGAAATCACCGCCGAATTTGGCTTGGCCCACGGAACCACTCTCGCTATTGTTCTACCAAGCACTTTGCGAGTGATGAAAGATCAAAAGCGGCAAAAGCTTCTGCAGTACGCTGAACGGGTCTGGCACATTCAATCCGGAAGTGATGACGAAAAGATTGAAGAAGCTATCGATAAAACTCAAAGTTTTTTTGAGGCTATGGGAATAAAAACCCACATGAAACAATACAGTATCAAAGAACAGGATATCGACACCATGGTCGAGCGCCTCGAGTCGAAAGGTATGGTCGCCCTTGGAGAGCAAGGAAACATCGACCTCGCCACCAGTCGACAAATTTATCAAGGATGTTTGTAATGCTAAAAAAAATAGTCATCGTCGTGGTTGGAATTGTGGTTGTCGCCGCTATCGGTTTGGGAGCTCGTATGTATTGGTTAGGTAAAAAAAGTTCTTCCGTTGTGAATAATAAACTGGGAGTGGTAGAAGGACACCTGCAAGCCTGTGGTGAAAAACCCAATTGTGTTTCAAGTTCTGCCGACCCGGCCAGTGATTTTTACATCGAGCCCATTCAAGATCAGAATATCGAGGGCACCTGGGATGACCTTAATATGCTTTTGCAAGACATGCTGAAAGACAAAAGTCGCTTTAAAATTTTAAAACAAGAAACCAACTATATTCACATAATGGCCATCAGCAAAATTTTTGGTTTTATCGACGATGTTGAATTTCATTTGGTTCCCGAAAAGGGCCTCATCGAAATCCGTTCACAATCAAGAGTCGGTTACTCCGACATGGGCGCCAACCGGAAACGCTTAGAAAAAATCCGTAAACAATTGCATCCTAAATTAAAATAAATAATTAACCGACGTAGGTCCGACCTGGTTAGCAATTTGAAGCCTTCATTTAACTCGCCATTAAGGTTTCTGACGCCAGTTCCTGCTGATAGATCAGAGGACGCAAATCGGCTCTTGTTTCATTCCGGGAAAAGCACCGCATTGGATCGTCAGAACATCTCCTCAAAAGTTTTAGAATTCTGTTGCATTCAGTCTGCCATTTTCTTTATCCGCGATAACTATGAATAGTTACAAACCGTTATCCCAATATCGAGTCAAATGACTCCGTCTTTCAAAAGCTATGAATTGGTTGTTGTCAGAGAAAAAGTCTTGAGTCCTTCACAAAGATCAGGAATAACCATGGCGTGCTTATCGCTTCTGAATACCGATCCTCCTATCCTTTTTCTGACGGCCACATTGAAACCGTGGTGCCCTACTTTCTGCGCTCGGTTGAAGTGCCGACCTTCAGCCGCGAGCGGATTGATACCGAGGATAGTGATTTTCTCGATCTCGATTGGCTCCGACAAGGAAGTGATCGACTTGTCGTTCTATCACATGGCCTTGAAGGCTGCTCGCAGTCTAAATATATGATGGGAATGGCTCATGCTCTATTTGCTCAAGGCTTTGACGTTCTGGCTTGGAACAATCGCGGTTGCAGCGGTGAATCCAATCGCCTTCTACGCATGTACCATTCAGGAGCGTCGTTTGACCTGCGAACGGTTTTGAAGCATGTCTTTCAAAATCATTCTTATAAAAAAATTGATTTGGTAGGGTTCAGCATGGGTGGCAACATCACTCTAAAATATTTGGGTGAAGAAGGGGCTCAGGTCGACAGTCGCATTCATCGAGCTGTGGCGATCTCCACTCCCACGGCCCTCAAAGACTGTGCAGAGTCTCTTTCCAGAGGAATCAGTTCTCTTTACACTCGGCACTTTATTTTACGAATGGTTCGCAAACTGAAAATTAAAAAACAGCAGTTCCCCGATTTCAATCCCGATATTTTTAAATTGGCTCGCCTTTCCGACTTCAAAGACTTCGACGACCAGATCACAGCGCCGATGAACGGCTTTAAAGATGCCCAAGACTACTGGCAACAGGCCAGCAGTTTGCAGTTTTTACCTCATATTAAAGTTAAGACCCTCATTATTAATGCTAAAAACGATCCTTTTCTTAAAGGAAAGTGCTATCCCTATGAAGAGGTTAGCGGACATCCGTTTGTTGATCTTGAAACGCCCGAACAGGGAGGGCATGTGGGTTTTGTTGAAGAGGGACTCTATCGCAGTGTCTGGACAGAAAGACGAGTCCCCCATTTTTTAGAAATGTAACTCACACAGAGTTTATAAAGTTAAAAGATTTCAATCAGTTGTTTTTACTGCGATGGCGGCCTTTTCCACGCTTGCGACCAGGGTTTTCGGCGCGCATCTTTTTCATTTCCGCTTGATGCTTTTCACGACACGCTTTGATTTGCTCACCTTCGCTAGCCTTGTTCACACAACTTTTAAAATCATTTAAACTCGAAATTCGACGGTCAATATGAGACGAAACCTTGGCCTTGCGCTCATCCAAGGAAGGCTTCTTGCCACCTTCGCCGGCCGAAGCTGTTAAACTTAATACGCTAATACTTAAAAAAACTAAAATAATTTTCATCCGTGATTCCTTTGTTTCTTATTTTTTCTTTTTCTTATCTTTGTCTTTTTTATTTTTTTTGGTTTTTGGTTCGTCTTGTTTTCCCATCTTATCGTATTTCACTAGACCATCGTAGTCATAGTAGTCGCGCCCTCGTTTGTCTTTGGGAGTGGTTCGCCCTTTATATTCAATGAGAGTTTTGGTGTCTTTGTCCAGCGTAAAGTAAAGAGGGCTGACCACAGCACGAATAAACATACTGGATGGGTTCATTTTGACCGTTAGCGTCTTATCGTCCATAGCCTCACGAGAAAACTCAAAGCCGATGGTCTCTTGGCGGTGCCAGACACCCAAGTGAAACTCCACATCTTTTCCTTTCACCAAGGCATCCCAATTGTCACGAATCAAATCAACAAGCTGCAACCCCACAACAAAGTTTTTCTTCATGTCGGCCGTGATGGGATAATTATTTTTACGGTATTTTTTTAGATTGTAAGTAATCTTACCGTCCTTGACTTCAATCCAGGCCCGTTGCTTTAGCTGCTTTTGCTGCATTTCATAGCGTACTAGCTTGCCGTCTTTTTCGACCATGGTTTCTTCTGTCAGAACCTCACCATCCATATCTTTGTAAACAGCTCGCGAAAGAGTCTTGTCGCCATCCATCTTTTGATAGCGCTCATAGGTGAATTTCTTTTCCTTACCCTCTTTGTCGTAGACCACACCTTTGCTAACAAGTTTTTCGCTAGCCAAAGTCATGGTTGCCGCCAAAGTCATACATAAAAAAATCAAAGCTTTCATGATCCCGTCCTTTCTTTATTAAAATAGGGTACTACAACCACAGGCTGTGAACACCTCTTTCTTTAGCGGTTTGTTTCGCCAAATCATAGCCCGCATCAACGTGCCGAAAAACGCCCATAGCCGGATCGGCAGTCAGAACCCTTTCTAACCTTTGGTGAGCGGCGTCAGTACCATCAGCAACAATCACTTGCCCGGCATGCAGAGAATAACCCATTCCAACCCCACCCCCATGGTGAAAACTCACCCAAGTGGCGCCACAAGCCGTATTCGACAAAGCATTTAAAATCGGCCAATCTCCGACCGCGTCCGAGCCATCAAGCATGCTCTCGGTTTCTCGATTTGGAGACGCTACTGAACCACAGTCCAGGTGATCACGACCAATAACAATCGGTGCCTTCACTTTTCCGTCACGAACCAATTCGTTAAACTTAAGCCCGGCCTTCACTCGCTCACCATACTCCAGCCAACAGATTCTTGAAGGCAGGCCTTGAAAAGCGATGCGCTCTCGCGCCATTTCCAACCAGTTGAGGAGATGTGTTTTTTCCGGGAACAATTCTTTGAGAGCCGCATCCAATGTGTAAATATCTTCTTTGTCACCACTGAGAGCCACAAATCGAAACGGTCCACTCCCCTTGCAGAACAAAGGCCGAATATAGGCCGGAACAAAGCCAGGAAAATCAAAAGCCCGCTCCACACCCACATCTTCAGCCATGGCGCGGATATTATTACCGTAGTCGAAAGTGATCGCTCCCATATCCATCAGCTTCAACATGCCTTGCACATGATCGCCCATGGATTTCTTAGACAGTTCAACGTACTGGGACGGATCCTTTTCTCGCAATTCCGCCGCTTGTTGCAAATTGTAACCAGCCGGAATGTACCCGACCAGGGGATCGTGGGCTGAAGTTTGATCAGTCAACAAATCGGGCACATACTTTTTAGCCACCATCTGCTGAACCACTTCGGCCATATTACCAACCAAGGCCACAGACTTGGCTTCGCCTTTGGCTGCGTAGTCCTTCACTTTTTTCCAAGCCTCATCCAAATCATAGCAAACTTCATCGACATAGCGAGTTTTCAATCGCTTGTTCACCCTCTCTTCATCGACCTCGACAGCAAGAACACAGGCACCAGCAAAAACTCCGGCTAATGGCTGCGCCCCTCCCATTCCACCCAAACCAGCGGTGGTGATCACACGCCCCTTCAGGCTGCCACCAAAATGTTGGCGGCCGGCTTCGACAAAAGTTTCGTAGGTGCCTTGAACGATGCCTTGGGAACCAATATAAATCCACGAACCGGCCGTCATTTGGCCGTACATCATTAGGCCTTTTTTATCCAATTCATGAAAATGGTCCCAGGTGGCCCACTTCGGAACCAAATTGGAATTGGCAATCATGACTCTTGGAGCGTCGGCGTGGGTTTTAATAATACCAATCGGTTTTCCCGATTGAACCAACAGACTTTCATCGTTCTCAAGATTTTTTAAAGCTTCTAGAATTTTATCGAAACATTCCCAGTTGCGTGCCGCTTTACCAAGACCACCGTAAACAATCAGTTCGTCGGGAACTTCGGCAACATCCGCATCTAAATTGTTTTGGATCATACGGTAGGCGGCCTCTTGCAACCAGCCCTTGCAATTTAACTGAGTTCCCGTTGGTGCTTTAATATTTCTTACCATTCCAGCTCCCCCACTGTGTCTTTTACGACTTGGTAAATCGTATCGTTGTTAATTAGTTCTTGAATTTTTTGCACGTCATCTGAAAACACGCGGTCCTTTTCGGCAAACGGAACCTCTTTACGTATCGCTTCCCAAGTGGCTTTAACAGCCGAGGCTGGCGTCAAGGGCTTTAGCATATCCAAAGCTTGAGTACTGGATAGCATCTCCATTGCGATAATATGTTCCGTGTTACCAACGATTGATCCAAATTTACGAGCCGCAATGGTTCCCATACTCACGTGATCTTCTTTATCAGCCGACGTTGGAATACTGTCGACACTGGCCGGGTGGGAAAGGATTTTATTTTCACTCACTAAGGAGGCCGCTGAGACTTGGACAATCATGTGCCCGGAGTTAAGCCCACCCTCTGGAGCTAAAAAGGCAGGCAGTCCGCTCATAGATGGGTTGATCATTTTCTCGATCCGACATTCTGAAATATTGCCAATTCCAGACATGGCAATGGCGGCAAAATCCAAAACATAGGCCACCGGTTCGCCGTGAAAATTTCCACAACTTAAAATCTTGCCGTCGTCAGCAAACACCAAGGGATTGTCGGTGCTGGAATTGGCCTCAGTCTCTAAAACTTTCTGCACATGTCGAAACGAATCTTTGGCGGCACCATGAACGGCGGGAATACAGCGCAGACTGTAAGCATCCTGCACTCGACCACAATCGATGTGGCTTTCAGCAATTCCCGAAGTGCTGCCCATGAGTTTCAAAATATTGCGCGCCGTTTTAGCCTCACCCGGGTGCGGGCGCGTCGCCGAAATCAATGGATCAAAAGCAGCCCGCGAACCCTTTAACGCTTCCAGGGTCATCGCACCTGATAGATCCGCCAGCCACATCAGTCGGCGTCCTCGAAACAGGTTCAACAATCCGACGGCGGTCATCACTTGGCAGCCGTTGATCATGGAAAGGCCTTCTTTAGCACGCAACTCCAAGGGTTTGATGTTCTTGGCTTCCAACAACTTTGGCACAGCCGTTGGCTTTCCATCGTCGCCCCAGGCTTTACCTTCGCCAATGATGGCCAAGGCTAAGTGTGAAAGAGGCGCCAAATCACCACTGGCCCCGACACTTCCCTTTTGCGGGATCACCGGAATAATATCGTTATTTAAATAATTTAAAATCGTATCGACAACAATGGGGCGAATACCACTGTGGCCACGTGCCAACGCATTGGCGCGCAAAAACATAATGGCACGCGATTCTTCTTTGGTGAAGGGGTCACCAACACCCATGCAGTGCGAGCGAATAAGATTTTTTTGCAGTTCAATAATCTGTGGCTGCGAGATTTTCACATCACTGAAATGTCCAAAGCCTGTGTTCACGCCATAAATGGCTTCGCCACTTTCCAGTCGGCTTTCGATATAGGTTCTCGACTGGTCCATTTTCTGACGAGCCACAGCCGAAAGTTCAACCGAAGCTCCCATATGAGCGACGGACCACACCTGTTGAATCGTTACATTTTCACCCGTTAATTGAATCATGATTTTTCCTTTAATTTCTCAATGGCCACTTTGTAGCCTTCGGGGTGTTTGAAAACAAAACTCCCCGCCACTAAAACATCGGCTTCAACAAGATGATGTTTGGTTTTATCGCTAACACCACCGTCGACTTGAATTTTGTAAGACAATTGTTTTTCTTCGCGCCATTTTGCCAACTGACGAACTTTCGGCACTTGGTCCTCCATAAAGGACTGACCACCAAACCCTGGGTTCACTGTCATCACAAGCACCAAATCAACCATCGGTAAATAGGCTTCAATATCTTCTAAGGCCGTGGCTGGGCGCAATGTGATCCCGGCATCAACACCTGCTTGTTTAATCTTCTCTAACATGTCACCCATGTTACCTGCCGATTCCACATGCAAGGTGATACTATCAGCACCAGCTTTGATAAAGTCATCAATGTAGCGTTCCGGCTCTTCAATCATAAGATGACAATCCAAATAGGCCTTGTCGATTTTACGCAAAGATTTGACCACCGGAGCACCAATGGTCAAGTTGGGGACAAAGTGTCCATCCATCACATCGACATGGATCCAGGTTGTGCCGGCGTCCATCAGAGCCGCCACCTCTTCACCTAATTTTGAAAAGTCCGAAGACAAGATACTTGGAGCGGGTATAAATTCAGAACTCAAAACAGTCTCCTTCTTTAATATGATAGCCACGGATAAAATCAGCGGCTTTCATTTTTGCTTTACTTTCCGGCTGCACAGCATGCAGTTCCAGTTCGCCTTTTCCACAAGCCACCAGAAACGATTCTTTTTTCACATCAACAATCATTCCGGGTTGAGCCTGATGCTCACCCTCTATAGGGGTGCTTTTGTGAAGCTTTAAAGTTTTATTTTTAAAATGACTAAACGCAAATGGGCCGCCCATATCCAGGCCCCGAATTTTGTTATGGATCTCAAGGGCTGACATCCGCCAATCAACCAGCCCTTCTTCTTTGGAGATTTTTTTTGCATAAGTAACAGCCGACTTGTCCTGCGGAATGGGATCCAACCGACCTTCCATGTACGGCTTTAAATTTTCAACCAACAGCTTGGCCCCTTGCTGGCTAAGAGTGGCATAAAGAGAGGTCGCCCCCAAATCCAATGTGATTTTCAAATGTGATTCGGCAATCACATCACCGGCGTCGAGTTTCTTTACAACTTTTTGCAGAGAAACCCCGGTCACATCATCGCCGGCCATTAAGGCTCGCTGCATAGGAGCCGCGCCCCGCCAGCGAGGTAAAAGACTTGAGTGAACGTTGACACAGCCAAAGCGAAACGCTTTTAAAAAATCTTCGGAGAGAAGCTGACCATAGGCCACCACCACACCGATATCGATTTTTTCACTTTTGATAAAGTCGATAACCTCGGCAGTGGAGATGGTCTCAGGAGTTTCCACCGGTATTGAGAAATCCTGAGCCGCGATCTTTATGGGACTGGGTTTTAGTTTTTTTCCTCGGCCCGACGGACGATCGGGTTGGGTGTAAACTTTAGAAATTTCAAAATTGGGATTTCCCTGCAAAGCTGCCAGTGAAGGAACAGCGAAGAGTGGAGTCCCTAAAAACGCGATTTTGTAAGCCATTGCAGTCTTTTAGCATAAAATACCCCGTCCGACCTGGCCTTCTCAAACTTGCCATAGGGAGTCAGAATTTCTATTTTTTTAAAAGGGAAATCCTCTGAAAACGGTTACAGACGGCCTTCAGATGGTCGCTGGCTCTTTTTCTTCCTCTTTTTCTTCGTCCTCAGGCTTGGGATAGCCAAATTTTTTGATTTTGGCCTTAATACGGTTGGATTTGATTGGGCTGAGTCGATCGATAAAAACTTTGCCGTCCAAATGATCAATCTCGTGCTGCATGCAAATAGAAAGCAGGCCATCAAGCTTGTATTCCACGGGATTACCGTCTCGATCCAGGCCTTTGACTTCGATGTATTTGGCTCGGGTCACCGACTCGTAAAAGCCGGGAACACTGAGACACCCTTCATCGTAGGTGGTTTTGCCTTCTTTTTTAGTAATTTCCGGGTTGAAGATAACAATCGGTAATTTCACTTGCTTTTCAAGGTCGGTCATCCCGGCCTCAAGCTCGTAGCGATCGCTTTCGCCCTGGGGCTGAATATCAATAACCAACAGTCGTTTTTCAACGCCCACTTGAATCGCCGCCAAGCCAATGCCTTTTTCAGCATACATCGTCTCAAGCATATCATCGGCAAGCTGCTGCATTTCAGGAGTCACTTTGTCGACGACTTTTCCTTTGTGCCGCAGGCGGGAATCTGGAAATTTAAGAACTTCTAATAAAGCCATGCACTACTGATAACCAAATATCCCCAAAAAGGCAAATAAGCAGGACAATATTGGCTTGATTTGAGTCTAAATTCGAGTCCAGCGAAAGCTAAAAAAAGTAGCGACAATCATTAGCAGGTTTGGCCCCCAGGTGGCCACCAGTGGCGGCACCTGTCCGTGTCGCCCGAGCGACATACTGGAAGAGTGAAGCACCCAAAACGAAAACGTCATAAGCAAAATCAAGCCGATGTTTTTGGCCATCCCCCCAGATCTCTGATGGGTGATCACAAAGGGCACTCCTAGAAGAGCCATCACCAAAATCGTAAAAGGGAAGCTTAACTTGTTCCAATAATCGACTTCAAAGGCGGTCATATTCAGACCAGCCTCCTTGTTTTTACTGATATAGCGCCCCAGCTCCTGAAAGCTTAAGAAGTCCGAAGCTGAACTGGTTGTCTGAATATCTGCCAACTCTTCAGTCATGGCCACCGTTTTACTTTCAAAGGTTTTAACCAACGGCGTGTTGAGGTCCTCGACAAACAATGTGATGGTTCCACTTCCCAGTTTCCATCCGGACTCCTCGATAACCGCCTCTTTGGAGCTGATCACCTGTTGTAGCTTCCAGTCAGGAGAAAAATAGTAAAACGTGACGCCATAGGCTTTTTTATCTTCTGGATCCAAAAGTTTAATATTGAAAATGATATTATCAGACCGGTACCAAATCTTATTCGTCTTCACTGTCGAATAAAGTCCCGGTTGCTTTTTCATCTCAACGTAATAAATGTAATCGCGCTTTTTCTTGGTGACGGGCACCACTTGATCACCGATGTAAAACGACAGGCCGACCAATATCACCACCCAAAACAAGATCGGCATTAGAACGCGAGTGAGACTCATTCCCAAACTAAACAGGGCTGTCAGTTCCCGACTTTTATTAAGAGTCGACAAAGTAAAGACAACGCCGACCATCGCCGCCACAGGAATGAATTGATAAATTATTTCAAAGCAGTAGGCACCATAGTAACGCCCTAAGGTGCCCAGTGTGACATCGAACCTCGTGATCTGTGTCATGAAGTCGATAACAAAAAACAGAGTGAGAAAAACCACCAATCCGGCAATAAAATAGGTAAGAAAGGCTTTCGAAATGTAACGATCGACAAGGTTGAACACTCCCCATTGTAAAAAGGAGCCAAATAAGGCGTCAAGTAAGGCTCTGTTCTTGACTCTGACATCAAAGAAGTTTTTACTTAAAGTATGTCGTTGCGCGTCTTACTTGCGGATGAAAGTGCATCCATTCGCAAAGTCTTTCAAATGGGGCTTCAAGATTACGGTGCTGAGGTGAAAAGCGTCCATAATGGCTTGGATGTCATTGAAGTGGCGCAGAACTACGAGCCCGATATCATTTTTGTGGACATTCTTTTGCAGAAAAAGAATGGCTATGAAGTGGCCGAAGAAGTGGGTCAGAACCCCAATTTAAAAATGACTCCCGTAGTCTTAATGTGGAGTTCCTTTATGGAACTAGACCAAGGCAAGTATAAATCTTGTGGTGCTAAGGCTGAGCTCGAAAAACCCTTCGACATCGATAAAATGCGCAATTTGATCAAGGGCCTGGTTGAAACCACTCGCTCACAACAACTCTCTGATTTTCTATCGTTTCCTAAAAGCATCACCTCTGAGTTTGTGGAAGAAGAGAATGTCAAAGCCGACACAGGTGTTTCGCCGGCGCCCCCACAGCCGTCGGCTAAAAGTCAGACGGCCAGCCCATCCACGCCTCAAACTCCCATCGAAGACAACTCCGAACCGTTTAGTTTTGAAGTTGACGATCAAGAAGACGCTCCCAATCTCACCCTTGAAGACGATGCTCCGAGTGCCAGTGAGCTCGAAGCCACCTCTGAATTCAATATACAAGCCGATGAGCCGGAAGAATTTAATATGTATGAAGTCCCCCCCACGCCCCCTCAAGAAACAGAAGAGCAATCGCTCCCCGGAAACGACGATGAAAACTGGGAAGCCAAACCTCTCAACACGAATATGAAATCAGATTCCACCCAAGATCAAACCCAAGAGGATGATTTTGATAATTTTCAATCGATGGATCTTGGCAATGAGAAAAAACTCAATTTGGATGATTTTTTATATAAGCCAGAGACACAATCGAAAAAAACGGAGCCTAAACCTGAACCAGAACACGACTCCATCTCTTCAACAACTCGCACCGGTGAAATTCATAACGTCCACGTCCCTAATTACGACAACCAAACTCAGCCGGTCGGCAGTATGAAAATGAGCAATGACGAAATGGAAGCCATCATTCGACAAGAAGTTCGAATGGCCCTGCAAAAAGTAATTAAAGATCAGTTACCCAGTGCCATCGAAAAGGTGGTACGCGAAGAGCTTGAACAGATCATGCAGCAAGAGATGGCTCTGAAAAGTGCCGGACAAGCCACATGACCACCCAACAACTTATTGAGAATGCCTTTCTTGAGGACCGCCCCAACCTCGACATCACCACAGCCCATTTAGATAAAAAAGACTCCTATGGACTCGCCCAACTGATTGCCAAACAGGATTTGGTTCTTTCGGGCGTAAAAGTTTTTACAGATTGCCTGCACCATTTGGATTCTGAGCTTGAGATCACTTGGCACTTTAAAGACGGCGACGAAATTTTAAATCAACAGACCGTCGCCCAAATCAGTGGCAACTTGATTCAACTGATTCAAGCCGAACGAGTGGCTCTTAACTTCTTAGGGCTACTGAGCGGAATTGCCACTCAGACCTCACAGTTTGTAAAGGCCTGTGAGGGAACTAACACGAAAATCTTAGACACCCGCAAAACCATTCCTTTGATGCGAGAACTGAGCAAACAGGCCGTCATTGACGGTGGTGGCGTCAATCACAGGATGAACTTAAGTGATGGAGTTTTAATAAAGGAAAACCACATTGCTATCGCTGGCAGCATTCAGGAGTGCGTACGGCAGATCTCACGCCACACCGACCGACCCATTGAGGTCGAAACCAAGAATCTGAAAGAAGTTGAGGAAGCTGTCTCCGCCGGGGCGCAACGAATCATGTTAGACAATATGAGTCTTGATAGAATGGGGGAATGTTTGAGATTAATCCCTGATACTGTCGAGACAGAAGCCAGCGGAAATATGACTTTGGAGCGAATCGCCGATGTGGCCAAGCTTGGAGTTGATTTTATCAGCGTAGGGGCTTTGACCCACTCGGCAAAAAACGCTGATTTCTCACTACTATTTGATTGGAGTTAAAATGTCCATAAACCTACTCACCCACGAATGGGCTCAGTCTAAGAATTTGGCTTCATTTTACTATCCAGAAATCGAAAGCACCAACAATGTTGCGAAGTCCGAATTCGGCAAGTCGGGAAAAGACTTCGCCCTTTACCTGGCCGACCATCAAACAAACGGTCGTGGCCGTGGCAGCAATGGTTGGGAGAATCTTTCCGGTGGCGAAGTTTTACTGAGCACATGGTGCTTTCGTACTGAATCCACCCCGCAACCCATCCTAACGCCTTTACTTGGCTTGGCTTTGTATGAAGCCCTTTTTGTTTTTGATTCTTCTTTACCTCTGCGCCTAAAAGCTCCCAACGACATGTACTTGGGCGACGGAAAACTGAGTGGCTTATTGGTGGAAGTTGAGCAAAAAGGCAGTGAGTCCCTTATCTTTGTCGGCTTGGGCCTGAATGCCGAGGGAGCCCCCGCAATTGATATCCCCACTTCATCACTTAAAGAGTTTGCCCCGAAGTACCGCCAAGAGTGGTCACAGTTTTGTAAATATCTTTACAACCAATTTTTAATCGCGGTTGAAAAAGGCATGCAAAATGAAATCGGCGCCGACGAGCGAGAAGATCTTCTTGAGGCCTTAAACGGCGGACTCCCTGATGGAGAGTACTTGAAAGTTTCGCCTCGCTGTGATTTACAGACAGCCCAAGGAACAATTTCTTGGATGGACCTGTAACCTAAAGAGGCCCTATGGCGAAAGCCTTTGCCATTACAATTTTTATTCTTCTCTGTTTTGCTGGATTCGTTGTCTACCGCACCGGCTATTTAAAACCTGTGACAATTGCTTCTGGATCGCAGGGCCCTTTCTACCTGGTTTACAAAACCCATGAAGGCCCCTACCACAAAATTGCACCCGTCATCGATGGAGTGGAACAGGAGCTTAATAACAAGGGTATAAAATGCCCTTTTGCCTTTGGTCGCTTTCTACATGACCCGCAGACGGTGCCACACGATCGCCTCGTGTCTCACGGTGGTTGCGCTTTCCCAATGCTCACTCCGGAAATCAAAAAAGCTCTACGCGACAGCGACTTTAAACTGGATGAGGTGGCTAAAAAAGAATATGTGGTGGCGCAATTTGAAGGTTCACCCTCAATTGGTCCCATGAAAGTTTACCCTTATGTCGAAGAATGGCTGGAAAAGTATGGATATAAAAAACAAGGCCCAGTTATTGAGCTTTACCAAACCACTGGCCCGGACTCCCTACACACACGCTACCTGTTTGAATACAAATAACGACAATTGCTTAAGCTAACAAAAAATTTTACGAGATCCCTTACGGTCGATCGATTCGATTGGCGTCCCAGTCGTTGGTAACCGGTGTGGTTGGCTTTGTCTTTGGTGGTTTCAATTTATACGCCAAATACAAGTAACAGCCCAAAAGCACGACTATCAAAGGCAACAGCACCTTAATGAGACCTGAAAAATTAAAAACGCCCATGACAATAACGGAGATGACGTAAAGATAATAAACAGAAATCATCCAATAGGATTGAAAAACAGAAGTGGGATTGTGCCTTTTAAAAAGGGCCCGTAGCGGCACGATAAGGAGCACCAACAAAAACAACGTTGGCACAACTAACATGATCGTAGTGCGCATCGAAGCTTCGAGCGTCCACTGCCCCCACAACCAAATATGAGCTGTGAGAGCCACAAAAAACAAAAGCCACTTTAAAATCATAAATTAATTATTTTGCTGCCGTAAAAGATTCAAGGCCGATCCGGCTTCAAACCATTTCACTTGCTCTTCGTTATAAGTGTGTTCAAGTTCTAATGATTCGGTTTTGCCATCATTGTGGGTGATTTCCAAAGTTAGATTTTTACCGGGAGCAAAATCTTTCAGACCTTTGATCGCCACACGATCGTCCTCTTGGATTTTGCTGTAGTCATCAGAGTTGGCAAACGTCAACGCAAGCACACCTTGTTTCTTTAAGTTGGTTTCGTGAATACGGGCAAAGCTTCGCACCACAACGGCTCGTGCACCAAGAAATCTTGGAGACATGGCCGCATGCTCGCGCGACGATCCTTCACCGTAGTTCTCATCACCGACAATAATCCAATCTTGGCCTTTGGCTTTGTAATCGCGACCAATCTTTGCAAACGGAACGCCGGTTTCGCCAGTCAGTTGGTTTTTACCAGTCCCCGACTCATCGTTAAAAGCGTTCACAGCGGTGATTAACATGTTGTCAGAAATATTATCCAAATGCCCACGATAACGTAACCACTTACCGGCCGGGCTGATGTGATCGGTGGTGCACTTACCCTTAGCTTTGGCCAAGACAACCATATCTGTTAAATCTTCGCCTTCCCAAGGCTTGAACGGCTCTAGAAGCTGCAGACGAGGCGAATCTTCAGCCACTTTAACATCAACATCGCTGCCTTTGGGCTCCTGGTAACCTTCAAGGTCAGCAATAAAACCATCTTTAGGAAACTCAGGGGCTTCTGGTGGGTTTAATTTTATCTTTCCGTTGGGAGTTTCTAGCTCATCGGTCATTGGATTGAAATCAAGACGACCGGCAAGCCCAAGCGCCATCACTGTCTCGGGGCTACCAATAAAACCAAGAGTTTCCGGATTGGCATCGTTTCGGCCACGGAAGTTACGGTTGAAACTGGTGACAATGGTGTTCTTCTCACCTTTTTTAAAGTCATCCCGTTTCCATTGCCCAATACAGGGGCCACAAGCGTTGGCTAGAACGGTGGCTCCTACGTCGTTGAAGGTTTCCATCTGTCCATCACGCTCAATGGTATTTTGAATCATGTTTGATCCCGGAGAAACCATAAAGGTTTGTGGCATCTCTTTGACTCCAGCGGCTTTGGCTTGCTCAGCCACATGAGCCGCACGCCCCAAATCCTCGTACGACGAGTTGGTGCAAGATCCGATCAGAGCCGCCGAAAGATTGGTGTTCCAACCGTTCTCTTGTGCATGCTCTTTAATTTCATTTAAAGTGTGGGCAAGATCCGGAGTGTGAGGGCCCACCAAGTGTGGCTCCAGTTTGTCCAAATCAATCTCAATAACTTGATCGTAGTATTTTTCTGGGTTGGCTTCGACTTCAGCGTCCGTGTGCAATAGATCTTTATTGGCATCGGCAATCTTGGCAATGTCTGCGCGTCTGGTGACTTCAAGATAAGACTTCATTCGCGAGTCATAGGGGAAAATCGAACACGTGGCACCCAGTTCCGCACCCATGTTGGTGATTGTTCCTTTCCCGGTACAAGAGATACTTTCTGTTCCCTCTCCAAAGTACTCAATGATGCGGTTGGTTCCACCTTTGACCGAAAGAATTCCTAAAAGTTTTAAAATCACATCCTTCGGAGAGGTCCATCCCTGCAACTTCCCTTTTAAATGCACACCAACAATTTTGGGGTTCTTCACTTCCCAAGGCAATCCGGCCATCACATCCGAGGCATCGGCACCACCGACTCCAACAGCCACCATACCCAGACCACCGGCATTCGGCGTGTGCGAATCGGTACCGATCATCATTCCACCAGGAAAGGCGTAATTCTCAAGAACAACCTGGTGAATGATCCCTGCACCGGGCTTCCAAAAACCAATGCCGTAACGGCTCGAGGCGGTTGAAAGAAATTGGAAAACCTCATTGTTTTCAACCATGGAGTTTTTCATATCTTCGCTGGCGCCTTTGTAAGCCAAGATCAAGTGATCGCAGTGGACCGTCGAAGGAACTGCCGCCTCTTCTTTCCCAGCAAGCATAAATTGTAAAAGAGCCATTTGAGCTGTGGCATCCTGCATCGCCACTCGATCCGGGCGCAGCATCAGAAAGCTTTTCCCACGCTCCAAGTCTTGCCCCTTGGGGTCATCCAAGTGACCATATAAAACCTTCTCAGTCAGAGTCAGAGGACGCTGCAACCTCTCTTTAACAATTTTCAGACGCTCTCTTGTGGTTTTGTAAGTTTTTTCAACAAGTTGGGTGGTGGTTTCAATGGTAGCCATATCCGGGGACTCCTTCTCATTTCGTTTGCAGCATACAGTATGACATTCCACCCCAAAAGACTAGAACGGCCGCAGCAAGGAGTCAGAAAGAGTGAGTAAATCCAACAATTTCGCGATTTGCTCTTAATCAAATCTTGTCCGGGTGCTAAAGCTTCTGCAAACGAAAGGCTCCAATCCCATGAAAACAACCAAACCACTGCCTTGGTGGCAGGGCGGTACCCTTTATCAGGTCTATCCTCGTAGTTTTAAAGATGCCAATGGTGATGGGGTGGGTGATCTTAAGGGCCTGATTGAAAATATAGACTACATTCAAAGCCTTGGTGTCACCGGACTGTGGCTGGGTCCAATCTTTGAAAGCCCGATGGTGGATTTTGGTTACGATGTTTCAAGTTATTACCAATTGGATCCCTCGTTTGGCGACATGCAGGACTTTGAGACTCTTCTTGAAACCTGCCATGCAAAAAACTTGAAAGTGATATTAGACCTTGTATTGAGCCACACCTCACAGGAGCATCAGTGGTTTCAGGACAGCGAGAACAATCCGGATGGACCCTATGCTGATTGGTATGTTTGGGCGGATCCAAAGCCTGATGGCTCGGCCCCCAACAATTGGCTGTCGGTGTTTGGCGGACCGGCTTGGAGTTTTTCTGAAAAACGACAGCAGTACTACCTGCACAATTTTTTAAAACAGCAGCCCGATTTAAACTTTCACAATTCAAAAGTCCGTGAAGAACTTCTTAATGTGGTTGATTACTGGCTTAAGAAAGGTGTTGATGGCTTTCGACTGGACGCTTGCAACTGCTACTTTCACAATCCCAACTTGACCGACAACCCGGTTTCCCATGGCGGCCACACTCATGTTCAGGACGAAACCAATCCCTACTTCAACCAAGCTCACCTGTTTGACAAAAGCCAACCTGAAAACAAAGATTTTCTAGTATCCATGCGCCAACTGGTGGACCAATACGATGATCGTTTTTTAGTGGGCGAAATTTTTTGCGACCGAGAAGAGGAAACCACGCGAAATTACACTCGCAAGGGTCACCCCCTGCATTCAGCTTATAATTTCTCGTTGCTGCAGAATCATCGGACGGAAGGAAGTTTACGCGAGCCCGTATTAAAATATTTTGCGATATCACCGACAACCGCATGGGCCTTCAGTAATCACGATGTGACCCGTGTGGTCTCGCGTTGGCCCGATCGTCTTTCTACTGCATTGCGAGCTAAAGGATACATGACTCTTCTTTGTGGCCTACCGGGGTTGGTTTTCCTTTATCAAGGTGAAGAGCTGGGGCTTACCGAAGCTTTACTTCCGGCCGACAAAAGGCAGGACCCCTTCGGTGAAAATATGGAGAGCAATTACCCGGGTCGCGACGGTTGCCGCACACCCATGCCTTGGAACGGCCAAACGCCAGGAGCTGGCTTTAGCGCTGCTGTACCTTGGCTACCAATCCCCGAAGAACACCATCAACAAAACGTCATTGCACAAAACGAAAATCCCACCAGTGTGCTGAATTTCAGTCGACGACTTTTGACTTTTCGCAAACAAGAAGAATGTCTTCGCACTGGTAATATTCAGTTTTGGCGCGACGACGAGCAGGCGGTGATTTTTTCTCGCAGCACTTCTGAAAAAACACTTTTGTTTGTGGCCTCCTTTTCAGATGCATTGATCGAGATCGGCGACATGCCTGCAGCGCTTGTGATGCAGGACATTTCCGAAGGCCTGTCCTTTGAAAATGGCTCTCTGATTATGGACCCTGGAGCTCATGGTGTTATGACCTTGAAGGAGTCTTTGTGACCTTTTTTGATCATTGCGCCATTGGCCTTTATTTCTCTATCGTCTTTGCTATCGGTGTATGGATCAATCGGTCAATGAAAGGCGGCGACGACCTCTTTCTGGCCGGGCGTTCTTTAGGTTGGAAGGCCATTGGCTTTTCTCTATTTGCCTCCAATATCTCGAGCTCAACTATGATTGGCTTGGCTGGAGCCGCCTATACAACTGGCATTGCCATTGCCAACTATGAATGGATGGCCGCTCTGGTTTTGGTTTTTATGAGTTTCTTTTGTATCCCCGTTTTCTTAAAAACGCGGATCACAACTCTTCCCGAACTTTTAGAGAATCGCTTTGATCGCAAGGCCCGCCTTTATTATTCAGGCATTACGATTTTTCTAAGCATTCTTGTCGACACGGCCGGTGGGCTTTATGCCGGCGCCCTCGCCTTACAAATCTTTTTCCCAGGTATTGCAATTTGGCAGTACTGTGTGGGCCTGGCCCTGTTCGCCGGCTTCTACACCGCTATTGGTGGCCTGAAAGCCGTTGTCTACACTGATTTTATCCAAGCCATCACCTTGCTGGTTGGCTCTATTGTTTTAACGTACTTGGTTTTTGAGCAAATCGGATTTTCTTGGGAGTCGGTCCAGGCTTCCGTTAAGCCCGAGCACCTCTCATTGTTTTTACCCATCGATGACCCCAACATGCCATGGCTTGGAACCCTTTGGGGACTGCCGGTCTTAGGTTTCTGGTATTGGTCGACCAATCAATACATCACCCAACGGATCCTCGGAGCCAAGGATATCACAAATGCTCGCTGGGGCGCCCTGCTTGGAGCTTTTTTAAAATTGATTCCCCTTTTCACCATGGTCCTCCCCGGAGTTTTTGCCATTCAATTATTTCCCAACCTGGAAAACCCCGACATGGTTTACCCCACATTGATAAAAGAAATTCTACCGGTTGGTCTTAGTGGTTTAGTGGTCGCCGGATTGATTGCGGCCATTATGTCGAGTGTGGATTCAACATTGAACTCGGCTTCAACCCTCGTGCTTCATGATTTTATTTTTCCGCGTTACAAGAAAATTGGCGCAAAACAAAGTTTGCGCATGGGACAAATGGCCACCTTCACATTTATGCTGATCGCTGCTGGCTGGGCACCCTTTATTGGAAACTTAGGTGGACTTTATTTTTATTTGCAACAGGCCTTTGCGATTTTGGTGCCACCCGTAGTGGTTATTTATGTGATGGGAATTTTCACTCAGCGAGGCTCTGGTCCGCTGGCTTTTCAGACTCTTATTTTTGGTCACCTGCTCGGGTTGGCTTTTTTTGTTGCCAATCAACTGCAATGGCTATCGGTTCACTTTACAATTGGCGCTGGAATCACCACCACTATCTGTTTTGGTTTTTATCTCGTCTTCGGGAAAAAGAATACTGCCGCCTCCAGCATGGAAATTACGTGGAGTGATGTTCAACCCAAAGCCGGACTGGCAAGGTGGCAAGATTACCGGGTTTGGGCTACGGTCATACTCTTGCTTCTGGCTACAATTCTTATCCTACTTTTTTAATCTGAAAACTTATAAACATCTTCATTCAAGACCCCAGAGTCACCTCAGCTTCCTGAATGCAGCGGCAAAGCTTACGCCCAATCCTCCTCAGTCTATAATTTTTATATTAAAAACGAGAGAGCTTTACCTTATTGGAAAGCCCACTTAGTTTGCCCTCATGAAAAATTTTTATGTCTTATTAGCTGTAATTTTTGCCACCGGCCCAGCCCTGTCTGCGACTGAAAAACCTATTCTCATGCGATATGAAGGGACGCCACTGCCTGTGATGGAATACATAGAGCCCGGCACAGCAGACTATTCAAGTTACGTTCTAAAAAGGTCTTTTTACTCAGCCCGTTTTCGGCACCTTCTTCCCTATAACCTTGAAGCCAGCCGACCCCAAAACTACACGATTCCGTCTAGTTCACTTATTTTTCAAACTTTAGGGGAATTCTATGCCAAGGGAGTTTTACAAGCCAACTTATTGGCAGCTCTTGATACCAATGAAACCACCAAGGAAGTGAGACTTAAACTGGATCCCGCCGTTGAGTTTTACTGGTGGGATGAAAATTCGAATGAATTGCAATCCACCCAAGCCAAGGCTGCCGACCTTTTATTTAGTCTGGGTTTGCATCGTAAGCTATGGGAAGCTCATGGTTATGCCGCTCATTACGCAATTTTAATATCTTCATCGGTAGACGTTGAAAATGATGAGGTTGTACTTGGTTTTGAACAAACGACTCCTCTTCACAGAATCAATGAGATGCTGATGTACATCGTTGCGCAGACAGCCCTTGTTCCAAAAAGCATTTACGGAGACCTTGATTTTGCCAATTCACGTTTTGCTCAGACTCCGGTGGGAGTGGGTCCTTACTATGTAAAACCAGGAGATATCGACGAATCCGGAGATGTTATAACCTACCATCGAGTCAACAATCACTGGAGTCAGAAAGTTGATCCCGACCAGAACCAATACAGGTTCGAAAAGATCAGATTCACCTCCTATTTGGATAGCTTCGCACACACATTGGCATTGCAAGCGGGTGACCTGTCTTTTTTCGCGTCGGACGAGTATCTTGAAGCTCTAAACACCCTGGAAGTCATTGGGTCCGATCAATTTACCATCACTGCGATACCAGCTGAAACACCGACCCAGTTGTGGTTAGACTTTAATTTGGAAAAATGGACCAATCCCAATGTAAGAAAAGCGATTGGTCTATTGGTCAGAGACTATCAAAAACTCTCTTCCTCAAAAGCGATCCACGGTACCTACTCTCTTTCACAATCGATGTTTCCCAATAGTGAGTATTTTGGAGACGTCAATACGATTGACAATGAAACCATCGATTTTCTTGCAGAGAAAGGTTTATCTGAAGAGACTCTAATAGGCTTGCAAGAGCCCCCACATGAGTTTTCAAATACCTTGCCCGATCGATCCGGACGACGAGCCGTCTTTCATAAAGTCATCGAGCTTTTGACTGAAGAGGGATTTCAAATCGACTCTCAAGGTCAGATGATTGACCCTACGACAGGACAGCCGATGAAAATTCACGCTGTTGCTGCCAGTGGGTCGGTACAAGAAAAGTTGTTAAATCTGGCTGCCGAAAATTTCAAGAGGGTCGGCATCGAATTGAGCGTGCAAAGTTTTGACCACAATTCACTGAAAAATATTATTCAAAATAGGAATTTTGATATCAAAATCGAGTACTACTATTTCCCAGATCTGCCAGTGATGACTCTGTTCAAAGCCTTGTTTCATTCCAGCGGCAAATTTGAGGACACAAGTGGAATGAAAGACTCGAGCATTGATGAAATTATTGAAAAAATGGCACTGGAGAAAAACTTGAATGACATCAAGCCGTTTGCTCAAGCGTTAAATAAGGCTTTGATTGGTCGCTCCTACAAAGTCCCTTTACTGTATTCGGATCAGAGTTGGATCATTCACGACAAACGCATTGCGCCCGGCAACTCTATTAATAATAGGATCGACAGCTCAGTGACCCGTGGTTGGATGCTCAACTCCAGCTTTGAGTGATCTTCTGACTTATTTAAAAGTTGCCGACAGTAGCAAAGCCCCTCTTAACGCCTTTGATTGATGTCATAGAGTGGGCTTGTGGATTATTGACTTAGGCGTCTTTCCTTAGATGAAACTACCCTTTTTTATTTTATCGACAATGATTTTTTCACAAATCTGTGGATCATTGGGATCAACCGAGTACAAAGCCTGTTGCTCACAACGCTTTTTCTCTTTAATCAGCCAGTTCAAGGTTTGCGCTAACTTTTTATTCTTTTTGTCCTGGAAGAACGGGTCATTTTTCAAAGCATCTTTGGCTTTCTTTAAAGATCGCGCTTCCTTAGCGTCACTTTCGCGCACATCATAGCAGTGCAAATCATACTTTTTAACATCCTCTGGAAGAACCCCAAGAAACCTTACATCCGGAGCTGAGAAATCTGAGTTACGGATAAGACTGGCTGCCGAGCCCGCTTTCAAAGTTCGGAAAATGTTCTGTAAGGTGTAGGCATCCAAATCTCCAAAAAAGTAGATTGGCACTTTCAACTGGGTTTGAATGTTTTTAGTCCAAGCTCGAACCGCGTTGGAGGGCACACCCTGGGCACCCATGACGATACACTTATGACGTTTCGTCATTCCATTGGCGACCAAGGTGTTGGCGGTACCTTCTGATTCGACCACCAAACAGAAATCAATTTTCTTTTTGGCTTTCAAAGCTAAAGATTGCGGTCTGTTCTTGGGTTGAAAAGGACTGGTTCCAAGCAAGCTTAAATCAATGGTGGCAGTGGTGCCATCAGGCATTGTTTCGGTCACCACTAATTCTCTTGAATAGGTCTGTCCCCCACGGTCGTTGGCAAAACAGTTCATCTCTTCTCGGTAAACTTCCATCAGGTCACAGATAAAGTCGATGATCGAATCACTCTCAGACTGATCATCAAAATCCAAGGGCTTCATGATTTTGTCACTTTTGATCAAACCTTTGGCCATATAGTAAATTTCACGCTTTGTGTTGACCGAACCGCGATCAATATTTCGCAAAAGGATCTCTAGCAAAAAGGTCATCCGCGCCATTTTTTGCACTGACGACACATTCAGCTCAGTGGTCACACGCTTATCTCCTGGTGTCAGAAACCCCACTTTTGGATTGTAATAGGAATTATCCAAAGCGCACTTGATGGCTTGTAACTTTGGACGCGTGGAGTTTTCAAGATCCTTAAGCATCTGGTCACAGATTAAACGAGCCTCTTTGGGAATGTTTTTGGTCAGTTTTCGAACGCGAATCATTTTTGACATAATCTACCTACTTTTTGCTCCGGCTGGTGGCTTTCTTTTTCGCCGTCTTTTTAGCAGCTTTCTTTTTGGTGGTTTTCTTCTTGGCTGCTTTCTTTTTCGTGGTTTTCTTTTTAGCGGTTTTTTTCTTTGCCACTTTCTTCTTAGCTTTTGATTTGGTTTTCTTTTTGGAGGCCTTCTTATTAGCCGCCGACGAAGACTTTTTTCTGGTTTTACCCTCCGCTACATCTTGCAACATAGCCGCGCCTTCTTCAGACAAGGCCGCTTCAGCCTCTTCTTCAGAAACCTCTTCGGCATCTTTACCAGTGAAAGTTCCAATACCTCGCGCTCGCATTCTCTCTTTTAATTTCTGCAAGCGTTGATCGGCTTCGTTTAAATCTTCTTTTGCAGCTTTTGAGTCACGACCCAAGATCTTTTCCAATCCATCGATGGCTTTATTTTTACGTTTATCCGAAGCATTGGTGATTCGCGCTAAGGTTTCAACCAGGATCGGACCAAATTGTTCAATATGTTTGATCTTTCGCTCAAGGTCTGCAGCCTTATTTTCGCGCTTAATGTGACGAGACAGCTTTTGTCCTGCGCGCATCACGGCAAGGCGAATCTCTTCCACCAATTCGTCAGAGGCATCAATCGTTTCTTTTGATGCATTCTTAAATTTAATAAAAGGTGAAACCACCGACACGGCAAACACATAAGGACCTGTCGGTAAGCTGTTTTTCGATTGGCTTAAACCGTAAGAGCGCCAATTCACAGATTCAATAGCCTTGGTAATGGCACAGGCTCCTTTATCGAACTGTAACGGCACGCGATTGGCAAATCGCAACAATTGAATTTGCGAGTCTTCTCGCCCACGATCCAAAAATCGCGCCAACGCCACCTCGATTACAACGGGCTTGTGGTCACATATTTTAGGTTTTCGAGTCACCACACTAAAAAAGTCGACAGCCCCCAATCGCAAAATAGATTTGGATAGCGATTCTTCACCCACCGTTAGCACCGAGCGTGTGGAAGGATTGGGTAAGGCCGTATTTTGAATGGCTTGAAAGGTCTTTTTAAGGTTGGCCTCACTGACCTGATTCATCGACTTATTTAAAAGCTCTTTGGGTAAGCCATTTTTAGTGAATTCTTTAATACTGTTATCTGTCACCCGCGAGAAAGCCGTTTTTAAAAACTTTTTGAAAGTGATATTGCCGTAAATTCCCGAGTGGGTGATGAACTCACCGAGCTTCATAGTGTGAGG
>CAXRIX010000127.1:0-28989 GCA_964230555.1 Bdellovibrionales bacterium | reverse complement strand
ACTGGTGCGGTTTCTTGAATAGTACAGGTTCCCCGACTCGTCATTCCTCGTCGAGCATTGGCGATGTCTCTGGTAAAAACATCGCGAACGCGGCGAAGCCTAGCTTGTCCAATACTTTCACCGGCGGCGTCACCCAACTCTTCGCGAACTTCAGCTAAGCGTGCATCCCGACGCTCTTCTATTTGCTGGATACGGTTGGCAAGACATTGATTAAAGCCAGCAGAATCCTCATCGCGATTGTATGAGTTTGTGACGGCTCTAGGAAGGCCTCCCCCAGGAGCTGTCATATTGCGTTCGCTACAAGTTCCCATAAATTGTGAAACGGAATTAAGACTGCTATGGCCACAAGCCTGTTGAGCAAAGCCACGCATGTTGCGCCAAAAGCTATTGTTGGCAGTTCCTTCTTCTCCAGGACGATTGGTATCACGTGACTCTTCGAGTTCACGCACCATCTGTTCACAGTCGGCACCCGTAGGCTCACTGGATTCCTCGGGACTGTCGGTAATTCCGGCTGCGGCCAAACGCTCGTTGGCGGCGTTACAAGCTGTTGAAAAACTTCCAGATTCGCAAAGTTCCGCGACATTTTCTGTACCTCGGCGGTAAACACGGTCCAAGGCTTCACAATAATCAGTGGATCGAGCTGTTCCGCGGCCCTGGGCATCCAAACCACAGCTTGTTAACGATCGATGCAAACAATCAATATTTCCACGTGAAGTACAGGTCGGTGTTGAGTCCGGCGAGCAAGCTAAAACACCCGGGTTTGATCCTTCACAGACCATTCCCATTGTCGGTGAACAAACCTGGTTGTTCCCAGAACAACTGGGATCAATGGGTGTCCCCAAGACATTGAGTTCCTCTAAAAAGGCGTCATAGTCGGCATCATCGTTCGCCCCATCAAAAACAAAACCATTATTGAT
This sequence comes from Bdellovibrionales bacterium, assembly GCA_964230555.1. Classification (GTDB taxonomy): domain Bacteria; phylum Bdellovibrionota; class Bdellovibrionia; order Bdellovibrionales; family JAGQZY01; genus JAGQZY01. Next base: position 28,072 of record CAXRIX010000127.1, on the reverse strand, counting down.
TCGATTGGCGGCATCAACATAAGGAATCAGAAACTGCAAAAAGGGGTTATCATTTTGCACAACTCCTCGACGAGCCATTTGCATCGTTAAACGCTCAATGGTCTTTAGATAAAGCAATTGCTGTTTTTGATTGAGTTGAGAGAACCACACGGCTTCATACTTAATTCTAGAATACTTAACTTTGTTGCTCGTGGTTTTTCTTTTCGAACGAGCCATTGCATCTGGGGAATTCCATCCCATTACAAATAGCACTAATATAGACATGACAAGCTTGTTCATAAGCCCTCCGTATTGATAGTATTTCAGCACAGTGGCCATTTCGCCAATGCAAAACCGTAAATTCAGCCTAAAGGGCAAGCCCGCATATGTAGATGGTCTAGTTTTCCAAGTCCGTCTCAATATGAGAAAATTGCATTGAATTCCATACTCGTCTTGTCTCCTTATGATAAACTAAAGAGTGTCAGATGGGCTGTAGACCCTTTTCAAGGTGGGTTTGAATGAAAAGAATATTTCGTAAACTGTTTATTTCTTTTAGTTTCCTTTGTGTTTCTCAGAGTGGAGCAGCCAGTGATTGTTTTATCGACGCCGCCAACAACGGAAACTTGTTAGGCCCCGACCTTGGTTGTATTACCGCTATTCTAGCCACCAACCCTGGACCTCCGGGCATTGATACCTCATCGATGGCGGCAGCCATCCCGGCACTGGAAAGGGAGTATCGCAATAATAGCAATGATCAAGCTTTTGAAATTCTCAGCCAAGGCGCTCGACAGGTTTACTACAATTCAGATTTCTGCGGTCATGCGGTTAGCTCTAATGTTCCCCGCGCATCCTGCGATCACATGCGCCACCTTTCGTTACTGCATCCTGATGGTCAGTACGAAAACAATTTCTGCAATCGACTGGCCAATGGACACCCCCATTGTTCGGCTTATATGACTGCCATCGCCTCTTGGATGGAGTCACGCAGTAATGCCTTCGGGACAGTCGCAGACTGTGACTCCGGACTGGCTTCAAAACTTTATTGCGATGATACAATTTCTTCTTTTATGCAAACCGATGCCTGTGACGGTCGCAATACAACAGAATCCAACTGTTTAACTTACCTTAATTCTCGCTTTACCAATACATCGGTTCGAAATTCATGTACTTTTGATAACTGGAATGAGCGCTTCACATCCGGTGATCGAGCCGTTCCCGATATGGGAGACTGTACTGGGGCAGGCGCTGTCACAACAGCAGGAGCTGATGCTGATGACGACGATGATGCGGATGACAGCAGCAATCCAGCACCTGAATCGGGTCCGGGTGATGTCACCGGAGGCGACAATAGCGCGCCAGAGGAAACACCAACTTCCGAAGATGAAGAAGACCTGATTGCTGCCATGGACCAGGCCGCTGCCGATACCTTTGGTGGTATGCCTGGAAACTTTCAACAGGCCAGTTTAGATGCCACAACCCAAGTTCCAGGCGTGAGCGTGAACGGTCCCGGTGGTGGTGATGTTTCCGGAGCCGGTCTAGGACCTCAAGGTGGCGGATTCAACCCGGGAAGCTCTACGGCTATTCCAGGAGTTTCTCGTTTAGCTCGACCGACACGAGGTGCCCCAGGCGGAAAACCAAAAAATGGTGGTGGTAGTGGTGCCGCTGGAGGTGGTGCTGGTGCTGGCGGTGGCGGTGTGGCCGGCGCCGGTGGTCTTGGTAATCAAGGCGGCGGTGCCCGTGGTGGCGGTGGTCGTCGACGTGGCGGTGGCGCCAGTGTCTATAATAGCCTGGCTAAAAATATGAACTCAGGGTTTTTAGGAACCGATGGACCAGGCGCTTCGTCCAGTGGTGGAGCCGCAGCCATCAAAGAAAGTCCTGTCGACAAGAAGATTAAAAAAGCTATTGCTGATAATAAAAAGAATAATCTTGATAAGGCCGCCCTACAAAGAGCTTTAGATAAAAATCTTAACACGCCAGGCGGGCGCCAAGAACTTGTCCTGCGCTCTTCATACTTTCCCAGTCATTCTGAGGTTTATTTGTGGCTGCATCAACAGTCCGACATCCTCGATGAGAGTGGTAAGTAAGAAAAACTCTTCTCTATATATAAAGAATAGATCCCACTCGGTTTTTGCTGGGGTCTAGGTCTAAGAGACTTAAAAACATGATCTCGTATTTCCTTCGATCTGAGCCCGGCGTTTGGTCCAGAAGTGCCTAAATATGAGAAAAATCCTTAAAGTCCCATACTGAAACACCGAATAGCCAGTTGATAGGAAAATGCCCTATGGAGTTATGAAACTCCCGCATCAACGGAACTGATGCACTAATACTTTCAAGGAGGAAGTCATGGGCCTAAGAATTAATACGAACACGGCGTCGTTAAACGCACAAAGAAATTTGTACGGAAACAAAATCGCCTTAGATAAGAGCTTAGAGAAATTAAGTTCTGGGTATCGCATCAATAGAGCAGGTGATGATGCTGCAGGCTTAGCAATCTCTGAAAACTTACGCGGTCAAATTCGCGGACTTAAAGTGGCTTGGAGAAATGCACAAGATGGTGTTTCAATGTTGCAAGTCGCTGAAGGTGGAATGCAAGAAATCTCAAACATCTTAATTCGTTTAAGAGAGCTGGGAGTTCAGGCTGCTTCTGACACTATTGGCCCTGTCGAAAGACAACTTCTTGATGTCGAATATCAACAGCTGGTCGACGAAATCGACCGGATCGCTGACAGTACCGAGTTTAATGGAACTCCCCTACTCAGTGGAACGGGAGCGATCCTTGATTTCCAGGTGGGCACTCGTAACGATCCTAATATTGACCGATTGAGTTTTGATGCTTCAAAAGCCGATGCCAACTCGGCCGCACTGGGTGTGAACCTTACCTCAGTGTCCGACAAAGCTTCTGCGCAAAATTCATTGGCCGCGATTGATGAAGCCATTGTGGCAACATCAGCAATGCGTGCTGACTTTGGAGCTATGCAAAACCGATTGATGTCAACCATCAACAACTTAGCAATTTCTTTGGAGAACATGGCCGCAGCCAACAGTCGAATTCGTGACGTCGATGTTGCTGAAGAGACAGCCAACTTAACGAAGCAAAACATCTTGCTTCAGGCGGGAACTTCAGTGCTAGCACAAGCGAACCAGACAGCTAAAGCTTCACTCCAACTCTTGAACAGTACTTTTTCTTAATTGAAAAAGTTTACGGTCTCTTAGGTATTGAGGGGCGAAACTTCTTCGCCCTTTAGCCCCTGCACAGACCGGTATTTACCTCAATGACCGGTGTTTCTCCTTGAGCACTGGTCACCTGCTCGTTCGGGGGCCAGAAAGAATTTGGTCCCTGATTTTAGCTATGACCTTTCAGTCTTCTCCACTTTATAAAGAATTAAAAAACTAGACTCTATCATTTTGATTCGTTAACCGATTAAAACTTCGACGGTATAGTTTCGTTTTTTCAAAAAATGTAAAAAAAAGAAAAAAAAGCGAAAACAATGAAAATGTTTTTTTGCTGGAGGATTTAGAAAATGTCATTAAGAATTGCTACGAACATGGCTTCAATCAATGGACAAAGACAACTGTTCAATACCAACCTTTCAATGATGAAGGCAATGGAGAGACTAAGCTCTGGTTATCGTATCAATCGTGCCGCCGATGACGCCGCTGGTTTGGCAATTTCTGAAAATCTTCGTGCTCAAATTCGTGGACTCAAACAAGCCAATCGCAATGCCCAAGATGGAGTTTCGATGGTGCAAGTCGCTGAAGGTGGTCTTTCTGAAATCAGCAACATGTTGATTCGCATGCGAGAACTCGCAATCCAAGCCTCTTCTGATACCGTAGGTGACCGCGAAAGAGGCTTCACCGACGCCGAATTCCAACAATTAAAACTTGAAATACAACGGGTGGCCGAGGTCACCGAATACAATGGCACGCCCCTTTTGAGTGGCGTCGGCGGACTTCTTGAATTCCAAGTCGGAGTTCACAATGATCCGTTTAATGACCGCATCGGTTTTGATTCATCAGCCGCTGATTCGACGAACGCCGCTTTGGGCATTGCCGCTGAAAGTGTTTCGTCGAAACAAGGAGCGCAAGCCACTTTATCAGTCATTGACGATGCCATGGTTAGAGTGAACTCTATGCGAGCCAATTTTGGAGCTCTACAAAATCGATTAGTTTCAACCATGAATAACTTGAACATTGCTCACGAAAATTTATCTGCCGCTAACAGCCGAATTCGCGATACAGACGTCGCTGAACAAACAGCTGAGTTAGCAAAGCAAAATATCCTGATGCAGTCAGGTATTTCGGTATTGGGGCAAGCCAATCAAGTTAAAAACTTAGCCCTTAAGCTTTTAGGTTAAAATAGACTGATTTTTTCACGAGAATGGGTATCGACGTAGACTGACTACTTGAGCCCATCATCACACATCTGAATGGTTTTCTGTTCATTGAAGAAGTATCGATCAAAATTGGTCGCCGAAGTCGAAATCCAACCAGAAACACCGGCAACAAATGCATTGTCATTGGTCATAACGTTTCCCATTGCTCCACAGGCTGAGCAGTCGACACACCCTACCCCCAAACTACCAGCTGCTCCGACGGGCATTTCAGACCAAGTTTTGAAATTGGGGCAGTTCCCCCCACAGTTGCAAGGCTGCAACGTGTTGAGACAGCCGTCGTCGTTGTTAAACGCTGTGGTTCCGGGGGTGTTATTGCCATCATTTGAACGCAAGCGATAATTGACTTCTCCCACCGGAGCAAAGCCGGTCGCGACAAAGTTCCCCGGAAACAATCCGAACTCGGTTCGGGTGGCGATGGCTGCGGCATAATATCCATTCATCAAACTGAAACCCTCTTTCTGACGAGCTTTGGCTTGAAAGGTTTTGTAGGAGGGCACAGCAACTATCGACAAAATACCAATGATGGCCACTGTGACCATAAGCTCGATGAGAGAGAATCCTTTGTCATCTTTTGCCATATCCCCTACTTTAAACCATCAACACACATTTCAATCAGTTTTGTTTCGTCCATATAGTAACGATCAAGAGTTGTCGAGCTTGTTGAAATCCAACCAGCCACTCCTACAACAAAGGCGTTGTCGGATACCCTATTGGCAATATCAGGAAGTGTTGGACACCCTCCTCCAGCCACACTGCCGACACCAAGATTACCAAACGATCCGGCAGGCATCTCTTCCCATGTTTTAAAGTTGGGGCAATTGCCGCCGCAATTGCAGTCATTGAATGTTCGCCAACAGGTATCGTCATTATTGAAGGCCGTGGTACCGGGCAAATCGTTAGGATTGTCATCGGAACGCAAGCGATAGTTAAGTTCTCCAACAGGAGCGAACCCAGTGGCTACAAAATTTCCTGGGAACAGACCAAACTCGGTTCGGGTGGCGATGGCAGCGGCGTAATAACTGTTCAATAAATTAAACCCTTCTTTCTGACGAGCTTTGGCCTGAAAGGTTTTGTAAGAAGGCACAGCGACGATCGATAGAATACCGATAATCGCCACCGTGACCATCAGTTCTATTAATGAAAAACCTTTTTGATTCAAAATGACCTCTCTTCAACAGGTGGTTGAATTTTGCATCTTGAACTGATTCGTTGTTTTTCTAACTGTTTCTAACGTTCTTTGATACATGCAAACTTCACAACCTTGTTTAGAATACTTAAATCAAGAAAACTCTTCAAGAATTATAAGCTTAATCATTTCAATGCTTTGATATTGATGCTCAGATCATTCTTTGGTCTCGTTTTAATAAAAAAAGGCCGAAGTTTGAGTGATAACTTCGGCCCACAAAAAACGGGAAATATAACGGGTGCCTCGATCCGAGACACCACTCACTTATTATTGTTTACATCATCGCTCGACATTCGTTCGGTAGAGCCTGAATTTGCTCTTCCGACAGAATTCGAAAGTTGGTTGGACAGCTGATAGAACCACCGTTGATGTTAAGAATCTCGCGTGGGTCGTACTGAAACCAAAGGTCAAAAGCTGTTCCTAATTTTGGCTTACCATCTTCCGCTTGGAATCCGACAATTGATTTGTAGGCAATGTCGTTTCCATATTTATCCGTCTCGAAAAACTTTTCGTTGGGAACCAAGTGGATATAGGTGATTCCAAAGCTTGATAGCGGTGCCAACTCGGTACGAATCTCCTCTGGAGTATCAACGTTACCGTCACCGTTCTCATCATGCCAAAGTCTTAGGCGACTGAAAACTGCGTCGTTGGCATCGATATAGCCATCAGACATAATCGCTTCGTTGGAACCCGCATCATTATTGTCGTACTTTTTAAGAGCATGGAATCCATCTTTTGCAAAAGGCTGCTGTTGGTCAGGACCAAAAGTATTGTCTCCGAAAAGTTGATCAATACCTAACACATACCCTTGAGCATTAGGAAGGGCTAAGAAGCGGTAACGTCTTTGACCGGTTCGCGTCCAGCTCATATTTTGAAATTTAAAGTTCTTTCCACGGTCATTAATATGTAAGAACCGTCCATCGTCTAAAACAGTTTGTGGCTGTTGACCAAGAAGGTTAAAGCCTTCGAAGTCTTGTCTTTCGGCGATGTCTTCCACATCAAACTCAGATCCTGCTACAGGATTTGGATTGGTGAGGCTAAACTCTCCACTGTTGAAGTAGCTAGCATCTGAATCAAGAAGCTCTTGCTCAGAGGCGTATTGGATACCTTGGGAGTCGATCATCAATGGATCTCCACCACCGTCGCCGCCGCCGTCACCGCCGCCATCGCCGCCACCGTCGCCGCCATCATCATCGTCATTATTACAACGTGCCATCCAAGGACGTGTCTGACAGTTAATGACTGGATCTGGGGTATCAATAACTGGGGGTCTTGGGGGCTCTACAACAGGAGGCTCAACAACGACGACACATCGGCTGTTATCGCCACTTAATACATCGCAACGCTCACAAGAACGAGAAGGACGATCGACATCATCTCCAAAAAAGATGTATTGGTTTTCCTGGTCACATCGTTGAACTTCACAAACAGGGACATCGACACCGTCGACTTCACGAGTGCCTTGCGCTAAACAAGGACGACACCTTGTGTATGTTCCATCTCTTCTTAAGACTTGGAATCGACCGTCAGGACAAAACTGGAACGGAGGAAGAGGTGTTGGTGTATCAACAACAACAACGGGCTCTTCGGGCTCTTGAGGATTGTCGGGGTTGTCGACATCAGTAACAAGCCCTTGATCAGTCTGATCAGGTCCTGCAAAGGATGTTGACGGGTCGTCAAATACTGGGTTTTTAGATAAGTGAGCATCTTGCTCTGAACCTGAGAAAGAATGGAACTGGTTACAGTTTGAAATTCCTACTAGGATCAAAACTAAGACAGCAGATCTAATCACTCCTTTAAATATGCTCTTAGTGGTGTTCATTATAAAACCTCCTATAATCATACTTATTAAGAGCAACAGTAGTACCAACTGTGCCAAATCCACTGAAAACAAAATAAACAAAAAACTAGGTTTGCACCTGTAAAAAAGTTCGACAATCCTCGTTTCATATTGAAACAACTAGGGTTCTTCTGTGTATATTCTGTACACACGTAAAGGACAAAAAGCGGCACAGACGCGGGTTTCCCATGGAGATTTAAATAGAAAAATGAGATAATTTAGGAACTTACTTGGCTTGTTTAAGGGGGAAAATTTGCGAAGTTGGAAAATTTGGGTGTTGATAATTTCGATTCCCTCGCTTCTTATGGTGTTTCAAAACTGCGGGCGTAGCTTTGAATCAAAAGGCGGATCGGTCGGCTTTTCGTTTTGTAAACTGCAAACAGGTCAGCAATCGCCTTTCGTTTCCAGCAAAGTTAGAGTTCAAAAAAAATTCTTTTCAGCACAAGCTAAACTGAGCCAGCAGGCGACTCCACTTTCCGTGGTTGTCAATGTGGCCTGTCTTCAGAATCCTAACAACTCTTCACTTTTTCTAGATCAAGAGATTGTTCTTAGCGGCCCTCAACTCAGCATGAAAAAAGCGGCCGTAACAGTGAGTTTTCCATCACCTCCTTCCATTGAAGATTTAGAGTCCGGCCTCGATGAAAACCCTTGTTTACTAGGGATAGCAGAGAACTCCGAGGTCCAACAGAGCCAAAGCTTTTCAGCCAGCGCGGTGAATGACCCGCAGGCGACTCAGCAGGCCCACTTAAACTTTGTTGGTCATGATGAAAGTCAAAGTTTGCAAAGTGCGATTACCGAAAAAGTTGTCGTTGCCTTTGTTGACAGTGGTGTCGATTACGACCACCCGGACTTAAGCAGTCGCATGTGGCGCGATGCTAATGGCAACCATGGCTACAATTATATTGCTCTGAACAACTCACCACTTGACGATGACGGACACGGAACCCACGTTGCAGGAATTGTTGCCGCCATTGAAAATAACTCCTATGGGGTGGCTGGATTGACTGGTGGGTACATCGAAATCATGGCGGTCAAAGTTCTTGATAGCAACGGTGCAGGAACATCACAGAATGTTTTTAATGGCATTCAATATGCGATTCGAAATGGTGCCGACATCATCAACTTAAGCGTCGAAGCCCAAGGGCAAAACCCCTTAATGGAAGATGCGATCAGCGATGCGATCGCTGCTGGCATTGTGGTGACGGCTGCGACTGGCAATCAAAATTCCGAGATAACGTCCAACAATCTCTATGCACCCGCTTATATTGGGCCGAGTTTGGGAGGAGTGATCTCAGTGGCCTCTGTTGACACGATCAATGCTGGTCTTTCACTGTTTTCAAACTACAGCACGACGTATGCCGAGCTATCCGCTCCCGGTGCTGAAAATTCCGCCAACACCAATGGCGGCCTCCTCTCAACTTCACTAGGAGGCGGTTGGACGCGAATTCGAGGCACTTCGCAAGCCACACCCATTGTGACCTCAGCCGCGGCTCTGTTGGTCGGTTATCTAAAAACCCGGGGCGTTCAATACACACCCACTGGTATCGAAAACTTTATCAAGTCCGATGGTAGCATGACCAATTCCGCTCTGGCTCCCTACGTCAGCGGTGGAAATATCGTGCATCTTGGATTTTTGGCGAGGAATCTTGAGGCTTACTTTTCAGCACCTGAAAATCAATCTGATGACACCTTTACTGGCGACGAGACAACAGGCAACGCCTGTGTCATCAACTAGACAGTGTTTGCATGATTATTGTGCTGTACCCGCTTGATAAATAGTGGAATCCTCCGCCATCTGAATGTACACTTATGAACTATGGGAATTAAAACGCGTAAATGGATTTTAATCGTCGATACCGATCAGGCCTTTCGGCAGTCAATCGTTGATATCTTAAACTCTCACTTTGGAAAAGACGTAAAGATTATTCAAGCGACAAGTCTATCCGCCGGAATCAGTAAACTAAAAAATCAAACATTTCACTTAATTATCTCTGATTGGGATCTCGGTGATCGCACTTGTGATGAACTGATTGAGTCCACACGCAGCAATCCCTTTAACCAGACCACGCCACTGATTGTTCTCTCCAATGAAGATAAACGAGAAGTCGAGAAAAACTTCGAGTTTGTTAACTTTGTGAAGAAACCCGTGGAATCCATGGATTTTGCAAAAATTATTCGCAACCTTTTCAGTCTTGGTTCCACCGAGAAAATGATTTCAGCGAGTATCTTTTCAAGCCTTCTTGACTCCTCTTTGGCCTTTTTAGAAGAAGCCTTAGGTCGAAAAGATTTTAAACTGGCCGAAATGAAACTGAAACAAAGGGGTGAAAAAGTTGAAGGTGACTACGCCGCTATTATCAAAGTGTATGTCGGTAAAGTTTCTAATACTTTTTCCGTGCTTTGCAGCGAGGACACTCTGACCTCGATCCGTGACAAGTCTGAAAAAATCTCCGGAAAATCATTGGATGTGATCTGCCGCTCTCTAGGCTACGTCATCTTAAAGCATGTTTTAACGGAATGTGGAATTATCAATCACAACGAAGTTCATACAAAAGACATCACGCAAGATCCCGAGGTGTTGACGAATAAAAAGGGAATCATTGTGCCGATCACAGCCGATGGAATCAAATACACCATTTTTGCCACGACCAAGGGCGGAGATTAAGCCTCCTATTTTCCTTTAAGGAAAAATCGAATAAACAATAAGGTTGCTAAACCGAACATCGACATGCTGAAAATAGGCACGCCATAAACAAGGTAATTGCTATCGACCTCAATTGTCATAGCTCCGCCGATAGTTAAGGCTGAAATGACGATTCCGACAAAAATAAGACGACCCGTCTGATAAAAGGTTTCTTGGAGCTCACGAATATTGCGAATCTCGACTGATTCTGAATAATTGGGTTGATTGATCTTTCGCAAGTGGGTTTTTAATTCCTTGGGAATACTGTCTAACAAGGAACCCCACTCTTTCATCTGAAATGACATATCTGAGAATAGTTCTGTGGTCGTAACTTTCGACTTTAAAAGATCTTTAGCAAACTCTTTTACAAAAGGCAGCATGTCGAAATCATCTTGAACCATACGGGCCAGGCCTTCAATTGTAACCATGGACTTAAAAAACATCATTAGTTCTGAAGGCAAAACCACGTGATGTTTGGCCGCCACTTTTGAAGACTCAAGAAGCAACTTACCCATATTGACGTCTTTCAAGGTCAGGCCAAAGAAAGGCGATAAGATGGAACGTAAATCCTGAGCTAAAGCTTGCCGGTCTGTAGCGTTGTTGAAAGGGGCCATCTCGATATATTCGTAAGCCAGCCGATCATAGTCTTCGGCCATCAAGGCCATAAACATAGCAGCAATGGCAGCCTGTGTTTTTCGAGACAACCGTCCGACCATTCCAAAATCAATAAATCCAATTTTATTTTCGGGTAACACAAAAATATTACCAGCATGCAAGTCCCCGTGAAAAAGACCGTCTCGAAAAACCATAGAGAAATAGGCACGCATTCCCGCCTTCATCAAAACGTTGCGATCTAAACCATCATGGGAAAAAGCATTAGCATGGCTCATTGGCTTACCAATAAGCTCTTCCATAACTAGAATTTTAGGTCCAGAGTACTGCAAATAAACATTGGGAATTTTAATCTGAGGGTTCTCACCAAAGTTTTCTTGGAATCGCTTAATATTATTTGCTTCAACAACAAAATTTGTTTCTAAAGAGATCGACCTAGAGAATTCATTAACCATTCCCGTGGGATTGAAAATTTTTGACTCTGGAATGTAGTGTTCACACAAGTCCGCCAGCAAATGCAGTATACGAGTGTCATCCTCAATGATTTCAGAGATCCCTGGTTTTTGAATTTTAACCACAACAGAAGTCCCGTCCATTAATTTCGCTTGATGAACTTGAGCGATACTTGCTGAGCCAAGCGGTTTTTCAGTAAACTCTTTGAAAATGTTCTTGTAGCCCGAGGGATACTGTTGGTCCAAAATCTTTTCAATTTCTTTAAAGTCTATGGGGGGAATCTGGTCTTGAAGTTTTCGAAACTCATTCACATAATCGGCAGGAATCACATCCGGACGAGTCGCCAACAATTGACCCAGTTTAATAAATGTCGGACCTAACTCTTCGAACGAAATTCTTACACGCTGAGCTGTCGATAAATGACTGGTCTCTGATGAAGTGGTCCATGAATTGATAAATGAGTTCAGTTTTATCTTCTGTGCGACATCATGAAATCCATTACGAGCAAACACACTGACGATTTTTCGCAATCGCCCCGCATTTTTAATTGTCTCACCGATTTGCTTTGGTGTTTGTAACCAATTCATCGCTTCCTTCCTTCGTCTGTAAAACCGATTGGCATTAAAGCCAAAAATTAGGGCAATCATCTCCTAATTTTCCGGTTTTGACTAGACTATCAATGTCGAACGACTCCTTTGTAAATGGATTGATCTTCAGCCGGCTTGGACCTTTGTTTGAATAACTCAAGTTGCTGGCAATCACTTTCTTGGGAAACCTAAAGAGACAGATTGTCTTTTTTGATCATGAACTTAAGACTCGACTAAAATCCCGCAGAAGTTGTGGCAATGGGTGCACCTCTATGCCTTCGTTTTGATTATCTGTATACTATGAAATCTGGGGAGGGTATGTGCTTAAACGTAGAGAATTATTGAAATTGGTCGGCCTCGGAGGTCTCAGTACTTTTATACCGAAAAAAGTCTATTCTTCTCCCAAGGACAGTGTCGAACCTTCTTGCAACCCTCAAGATGCTCCCGGATATGTTCACCTCACTATGGAAGAGGCCGCTTTTGTTACAGCTTGGACCGATATTCTAATACCGCGTGATTCTTTGAGCCCATCAGCCAGTGAATGCGGAGTCGTACACTTTATTGACCGCCAACTGGCAGGAGCATTTGGACATGGAGCTAAAGCTTACATGCAGGGGCCTTGGCACCGAGGCACAGTCTCGCAAGGCTATCAAAAGCCATTGTCTCCCCGTGAAATCTATCGAATAGCTATTCGTGAAATTAATGAGCACTGTCAAAGACGCTACAAGTCTGCCTTCGATCAAATATCTCAAAAACAGCAAAATAAAGTGGTCGAACAAATAGGCCGTGGAAAGTTAAAGTTACCTTCCGATTTACATAGCGACTTTTTTCGGCTGATTTACAAAAACTCCATGGAAGGCTTCTTTTCAGATCCCGTTTACCTTGGAAACAAGGACAAAGCCTCTTGGAAGATGATCGGCTTTCCTGGAGTTTTAGCTCTGTATTCGAGTGCCATTAAAAAATTCAGAGGTAAAAAATATAAAGCGCCAATGATTTTTAGTATCGAAGATATGGATTGAAAGGACAGGTTGTGAAAAAACTGAAAGAAGTCGACGTCGTCATTGTAGGGTTTGGTTGGACCGGTGGGATCATGGCCCAAGAGTTATCAAAAACCGGACTGAAAATCGTCGCTTTGGAAAAAGGATCGATGCGACAGCCAGAAAAGGAATTCATTCTTCCCTATGTGCGCGATGAATTAAAATTTCAACATCGCAACGAACTTCAGCAGAATCTATCACAGGGAACAGTGACCTTTCGCAACACCCCCGAGCAACGAGCCTTACCGATGCGCCACTTGGGCTCTTTTCTCCCCGGAGAGGGTGTTGGCGGCGCCGGCCTACATTGGAATGGAATGACTTTCCGTAACTCCCTTGTCGATCACCGTCTTAAGTCTCACTATGAAAGTCGCTATGGTAAAAAGCTTATTCCAAAAGAAATGGAACTTCATGACTGGCCACAGGCCTACGATACACTTGAACCCTACTACGATAAATTTGAGGAGATGTGTGGTGTTTCCGGGCAAGCTGGCAACCTTAAAGGTAAACGCGTACCGGGCGGAAATCCCTTCGAAGCTCCACGTTCAAACAACTATCCCAATCCGCCTCTTGAACCCAGCCGCGCCAATCAGATATTTAAAAAAGCCGCGCAAAACCTGGGGCTCAATCCCTACTCCATGCCTGCGGCCAACGCTTCACGCCCTTACACCAACAGTTACGGTGACCAGCTAGGTCAATGCCAATACTGTGGCCACTGTGAAGTCTTTGCCTGTGAAACGGGAGCCAAAGCCAGCCCCAATATTACTGTTCACAAAAGAGCCTTAGCCTCTAAAAACTTCTCTCTAAAGACCCACTCCTGGGTTTATGAAATTGCACGCAGTAAAGATAAAAAGAAAGTCACTGGCGTCTACTATGTTGACACTCAAACTGGAGACGAGTTTTTTCAACCCGCAGAAACAGTTTTTATCTGCACTTGGACATTGAACAACGTCCACCTTCTTCTGACATCGGGAATTGGCGAGGCCTATTCGCCAAAAACCAACAAGGGACTGGTCGGAAAAAACTATTGCTATCAAACAATGTCTGGAGCTCGCGTCTTTTTTGAAAAAGAGGAGCTCAACACCTTTATGGGCGCCGGAGCCTTGGGAATGGTATTAGATGATTACAACAGTGACAATTTTGACCACTCATCATTAGGGTTTCTAGGTGGCGGCTTTATTGCGAATCTATCCAGTGGCGCCCGCCCGATCTCGACCCATCCAGTGCCTCCCGGAACACCCTCTTATGGCTCAAAGTGGAAACAAGAGGTGGCAAAGTGGTACAATAAAAATGCACTGGTGATCATCCACGGTGCCAATTACCCTCACAAAAACAACTATCTTGATTTGGACCCCACCTACAAAAACTCTCTGGGTTCACCTCTTTTACGCATGACTTTTGACTTTCAGAAAAACGATCATCAAATGATGCAGTACCTGACGGCAAAAACAAAGAAACTATTGAAGGCCATGAAGCCAACACATATTGCGGGCCCCAAAAAACTTTCAGATCATTATCAAATTGTCCCCTACCAGAGCACTCACAATACCGGAGGGGCCATCATGGGAACAGCGCCTGACACCAGTGTGGTCAATTCCTACTGTCAAAATTGGCAGTATCCCAATCTCTTTGTGCTTGGAGCCAGTGCTTTTCCACAAAATACAGGCTACAACCCGACCGGCCCACTTGGGGCCCTTTCCTTTTACATTGCCGATAATTTTAAGAAAAAGTACATGAAAAAGACCGGAGAATTAATGTGAAAAACCTTATTGCATTCATTGTGTTGACTGTTTCACTGCAAGCTCAATCCGAAGATCCGTTTACCCAATGCGCTAACTGTCACAGTTTTAAAAAGGGTGCTCACGGCCTGGGCCCCAGTCTTTACAAGTCTTGGGGGCGCGTCGCCGGCACAAAAAAAGGCTTTCGTTATTCCTCAGCAATGAAGAACAGTAAGATTAAATGGGACGAAAAATCCTTGGAAAACTATATAAAGGCTCCACAGGGGTTTATTCCTGGAAACCGAATGCCATTTGCCGGAATTGAAGATGCGAGTCTGCGAAAAAAAATTATTGAAGTGATTAAAAATAAGGGTCAATAAGGCTTAACAAGCCAGCCTCGCTTAACTGTTTTGTCTGCTTACTTTTTATTCTTATTCTGACCTTTTTTCTTTGGTCGGCGTCGTGATGTTTTTTTCTTTTTGTCGGATCTGCTACTTTTTTTCCGATCCGATGAAGCCTTTTTCTTGCGACCGGATTGACTGCTTTTCTTACGATTGGGTTTCCCGTCTTTTTTTGATTTACCTTGCTTTTTATTATCTCGTCGCCTTGGGGTGTTGCCACTGGTCACCAGCTCATCACTGCCCTCTTTGGTCAGCAAGAAATCAATTTTCCCTTCTTCAGTGTCAACCGCCGAAACCAAGACTCGAACAGTATCTCCCAAACGAAATTTCTTACCTGTTTTTTTACCGAAAAGAATCATATGCTCTTCGTCAAATTCAAAAAAATCATCACCTAAGTTATCGACTTTAACCAGACCATCAATATCGAATTGACGAAGCAGCACAAACACACCAAACTTGGCAACACTACTGATCACTCCAGGAAAAATTTCACCGACTTTATCAGCTAAGAATCGAGCCTTTTTGATCGAGATCACTTGTCTCTCGGCTTTGACGGCCCTTTGCTCCGCCGCACTTAAGACGGATCCAAAGGTGGTGAGATCCTCTTGATTGTAAAGAAAACCCGACTTCGAATCTGTAAACAGCTTTTTTAAAATACGATGCACAATCAAGTCCGGATAGCGACGGATCGGCGAAGTAAAATGGGCATAGTCATCAAAACCAAGTCCAAAGTGACCAATGTTATCTGGCGAGTAACAGGCTTGATTCATTGATCGCAACGTTAAAATATTGAGGACCACACCTTCTGGTTTGCCTTTAAATTCCTGCAACGACTTTGTTAGTTTTTTCTGTAAGTGACCACCACGTAAGGTTTTTTGACTTCCAAAACTGCTAAGGTAGTGCTGAATTTTATCAATGTCTTCAGCGTTGGGTGCTTCATGCACTCGATACAAAGCCGGTTGTTCTTTTTTCTGAATCAACTTCGCAACAGCGACATTGGCGGCTAACATCATTTCTTCAATCAATTTATGAGCGAAAACTCGATCACTTTTTATAACATCAATGGTCTGACCTAAATCATCGACCACAACTTCCGTCTCTGGAACTTCCAGATCCAGGGAGCCCTCTCGGAATCTCTTGGTCATTAATATCTTGGCAAGATCAGCCGCCTGCATGATGTTGTTTTGTACTTCTTTTTTCTTATGGGTTTCACTACCATCGATAATTTCTTGAGCTTCACCATAGGTGACACGAGCATGGGAATGAATGACCGCCTCATACACTTTGGCACTCTGCAACTCGCCTTGAAAACTTAATGCCATTTCACAGACAAAAGCCAAACGATCCACCTCTGGTTTAAGGGAGCAGATTCCATTGGATATTTTTTCCGGCAACATGGGAACTACATAGTTGGGAAGATAAACCGAAGTGCCTCGCTCAAAGGCCGCGTCATCTAAATACTTGCCCGGTCGTACATAGTGGCTGACATCGGCAATTGCCACCCAAAGACGAAAGCCTGATTCTGTTGATTCTACATAGATGGCATCATCGAAGTCTTTTGCGGTCACTCCGTCGATGGTAATCAAGGCCTTGTCTCGCAAATCAACGCGACCCTCACGGTCTTTGTCACTGACGGCATCGGGTATCGCATCCACTTCATTGGTCACATTGAAAGGAAACTCCATGGGAACTTGGTGCAGATGCAAAACGCGCTTAAGGTCATTATTAGGATCTTCGCTATCGCCAATGATCTCGACGACTCGGCCGGTGAAAGTGGCTCCCTTATCGGGGTACTCGACAATTTCGACCGCTACCAAATCACCTTCGACAGCGCCCCGCGAACTTTTATAGGGAATTTTTAAAACCGCGCCCCATTTTTGAACGCCGTCCATAAGTTCAAAGTCCCCTTTAGGACCTTTGCGAACTTTGCCTACAACTCTAGAGATTCCTCGTTCTAGGATTTCGACGTCGGTACCGTAGAAGCGATCGCCACCTTTTTCTTTTTTAATTTCGGCACGAACGCGGTCATTGGTCATAACACCGTTCATTTCTCGGCGCGAGAGGAAGAGGTCAGGGTGGTCAGGTAAGTCGGGAATTAAAAATCCGAAGCCATCGGGATGTCGTTTCACAAGGCCGGTCACATGGTCTGTTTTCATAGAAGTTGAGACTAGCATAAACGGCAACGGGATGCTAGGAACTTCATCAATGGACAAAGAACTCATTCTACGCCCCATAGGTAAAATCCAAAGCCCGTTCAAACAAAAGTTTGGCACCCCTCGACAAACCGGCATGGCGCCTTCATCGCAAGGTGTTTTACAGTTGGATGCTGAACTCTGCCCACAAGGTTGTCTTGATGACCTGGCTGAATTCAGTCACCTCTGGCTTGTTTTTCACTTTCATCAGAATAGAAAAGGCAATACCAATGGAAAAGTTCACCCACCTCGGCTTAACGGCGACAAGGTTGGTTTGTTCGCCAGCCGCACCCCTCACCGCCCCAATCCATTAGGCCTCAGCTTGGTTCAACTCGATGCTGTCGATCCCGAAAATGGACGGCTTCACATTTCAAATTTTGATCTGATCGATGGAACACCCATCCTTGATATCAAGCCTTACATTGCCGAGTACGACACTGTGGCCAGTTCAAGAAAAGGTTGGCTCGAAAAAACAAGCGATTCCGTTTTGAAAGTGGAATGGGAAACAACCAACACCCAACTTTCAAAAAATTTGGTTCAGCTGATTGAGGAGTCTCTGTGCCGGGATGTTCGCAGCCAAGACGACAAACGACTTAACAATGCCGGACCTTTTAAAACATTTATTGCAGACCTTGATGTCCACTTTGTTTATCGAGACAATACGGTTGTTGCCATTCAAGAGATTCGGTTCAATCGTTGAGCCAACATCAAGTCCGCTAACACATTCCAAGCCATCGCCTCTACAATCGGTATAGCTCGCAAAGCCACGCAAGGATCGTGGCGACCCTTTTTTGCGACATCCTGAATACTCGACGTCGGTTTGAAGGTGAGCTGAAAAGAAATTCTCTCTCCAGTTGTCATCCCACCTCGAATACCTCCGTAAACTTTCGAATCACTCTCGGTATGAACTTGAGTTCCCTGTGAGGTCGCCATTTGAAAGCCGTCACCCAACTCCACCCCGACACAGGCGTTGATCATCATAAACGCTTTAGCCCATTCACTTTTGGCTTTTAAAAAAATCGGCTCGCCTAAAAACTTTGGAGCCTGATCAATCTGCACTTCAACAACAGCGCCAAAACTCTCGCCTTGTGATCGCGCCATCTCCAGCATTTCAATAAGCTCACCTTGCTTCATAGCTGATACACTTTGTCCGCCCACTGATTTTAAGCGGGCCGCCACCTGTAAATCAAAACACTGACTGAGACAGTACATTTGAGCCACCGAACCGGCGATCACCCAATTTAAAGTCTCTCTAGCCGAGGCGCGTGCCCCTCCACGATGATCCCAATGTTGAAATTTGCCCTGCCACATATCATCGGCATGACCGGTACGGGGCTGTTTTTGTATCTCATCATAGTCCTGACTTTTTTGATTGGTGTTTCGAACCACGACAGCAATCGGAGTTCCTAAAGTCTTCCCTTGAAAGACCCCACTTAAAACCTCGGCCTGATCGGTTTCTTGGCGTGAAGTGGTGCCCGCTTGTCCGGGCCGACGCTTTTGTAAATTCGAATGTAGCAGCGATTCGTCAAACTCCAAACCGGCCGGACAGCCATCGATCACAACGCCCATGGCGGAACCATGACTTTCACCAAAAGTCGTCCACTGAAACAGGTTTCCAAATTTATTTGATCCGGCGCTCATTCCAAAACTCCTGTTGTTTTTGGGCTTGGGTCACAAACATAACCGCACCGGATTGGTATTGGCAACCAAACTTGAAGGCACACTCTATCCCCGGAGAATCATTTGTATAGTTGAGATCGACCACAATCTGCAGAGGCCAGTCCGAGGGTGGGAACACACCCCGTTGAGAAAAGGGGGCGGCTCCGACCGACCAAACCAAGACCTCAGGCGCCTCCGCCGCAAGGCCGTCTTTAAGCTCTCCAGTGCGCGAAGAATAGAGGCTGGCGTCAGGAATCGAGTTCAGAATAGACTTTAGAGTTCCGCCTCCACCCCAAACTGCAACCGGACGGCCTCGTAAGGGATTTATGAGAGAAGCAAATCCAATTTTATCGGTGTTAGTACCAACCCAGCCGTCAGGACTAAGGCATAAAGTATTAATGGGCGTATCAGCTCCCGTGGTCTTTGCCGCTTTATGTTTTAATGGCGAGGTCACCGCCGCCCATCGCAAACCCAATTCTTCAAGAACCGGCAGCGCCTGATCCCACTCCGCTTCGGTCACCTCAATGGCGAAAATGTCAGCCTTCCGTTTTTGAAAAAAAACCTGATGATAAGTGGGCGTCCAACTGTGGCTCACCGGCGAGCCCAATAGGGCTGCAAAGTGAGTGGCTTTTGGATTTTGATTGAGAACTTCAAGCACCGAAGGTTGATCGAGCGCCGAGCCTTCAGCTAAACGCACAAACTGCAAGGCCGAGGAGTTTGCCATCCACTGACGATACCACGACCACCGACCATTTTTGGAATGCGGCAGAAAAACCCGTTTCAAGGGATCCTGCTGCATCCATCGATGACCTTGAATGAGTTCAGAAAAATCATTAATCGGTATTGCCAGTTTAAGAATTTGCTCCGTTAATGGAAGATTCTGAAGAGTGTCTTGTAAATTATTTCGGCGGGTGTGGCAGGAAACAATCGGCGCCTTGGGATTGTGTCCCCACTCTAAGGGCCAGTCCCATGGACCATCAATTTCATTTTGCACTTTGTTTTTACGAAAGCTATACAACAGGCGGTCACAGCATTCCGGTGTGGTTTTTAGCAGATCATCTCGCCATTCAAAGCCCGCCACTCCCAAGGTGCGCAACACTGCCTTTTCCTCTTTAGTTGTTGCGTCCGTCAAAGTGAAGAAATAGGAATTCAATGCTTGTGACGCCTCCCCTGCAAACAATGCTCTAAAAAACAGGCGCTCACCGTTTTGAAAATTGTCCGGCCCCTCTCGTAACTCCAATTGTAAGTCAGCCCGTTGCTGGTAGCGTTCCGTTCGCTCTTTAAAACGTGAGGCTTTCATTTTAAGCTGTCCATCAAGGGCTGGGCGATCAAGAAAAACCGAATTTTCTGTCAAACCCTTTCGTCGCAACCACAGGCACTTTAAAGATTGCGGGATAACACCACTATAGCCGGCACCAATGTCTATCACGAGATCTTCTTCCCCATAGTCCTTGAGGCAGGTGTTCAGGGTTTCCTCTTCGATGGCTCGGAAAGCGACTTCGCCATCAGATTCGAAGATGGTTTGTATGGAACGCTTCTGCCGTTTTTCGATTTCCCGGTCGAGACTCAGACAATGGCGATCGGGAAATTCACGGGCCAAATGGGTCAGCAGCTGACTTTTCCCTACACCTCGATGTCCGATCAAAGCCCACGACGTCATAGACCGATAACCTGCCAATAGCCAGGAAAGCTTTTATCTACAACACTTGGGTCGGTCACCTGTATCGAAGCACCCTGAATCATGGCCACCGAGGCCGCCATGGCCATTCGATGATCTTGATCCGCATCGAAAATAAAAGAATGCTGAAAATTGAATTGAGGATCGCCGCTGATAACAAAACACTGACCATCCCAAGTCGCCTTTCCTTTTAGCTTGTCGATCAATTGTAGAGTCTTTTGTATACGGTTTGACTCTTTGTGGACCAAACTTTCTAAGCCACGGATTTTTGATACCCCCTTGGCCTTTAAAAGGAGAATGGCGAGCACCGGGAACATGTCGGGGTTGTTTTTTAAATCCAAAGTCACAGCTCGTAGCGGTCCCATTTTTATATGCAATTCGCGGTGGTGGCGTTGGATACGGCCACCAATATTTTTCAAGATATCGATAAAGTTCGCATCGGGCTGAAGAGATTCAGAGGGAAACTCCTCCAGGATGGCCTGACCACCGGCGACCCCCAAGGCTGCGACAGTAAAAGCCGAACTCATATCGGGCTCCACTTTGTAATCCGTCTGTTTTAAAATTTGATTTTTAGGAACATAAAGTGATGATCCATCAAAAGAAATTTCCATACCCAAGCTTTTCAAAAAATCAACGGTCATTTTAAGATAGGAAAAGCTACCCGTAGCTTCGCCAAAGTTAAGGTGCAGATCCTGTGGCAATTTCCATGAAGATAACAATAGAGCACTGATGAACTGACTGGAAGTTGCCAACCCCAAATGGATCTCCCTAGGAAGTGTCCAGCCTTTTGAGGTTATCTGAATCGAATCCGTGGACGTCACAACTTGCACGCCCAAGTCTTGCAAAACTTTAATCAGTTCTTGGTGAGGTCGCTGCAAAAGGCGACGGCTTCCGGTAATTGAAAAGGTTCCGCAGGCCCGAGACAGGCGAGCCAGTAGAAATCGCAAACTGGTTCCACCGTCAGCGCAATCAAACTGTGTTTTTTTATCGGTTAAATCATGCAGGGCTTTTCGTAAAACCATCACGTCCTGCGCCAAGGTTTGTCCTTGAATCTGCAGATCAGGAAAAAAAGACTGCGCAATCAAAGCTCTGTTGAACAAAGATTTTGAAGCCGCAATCTTACCTTTAAAATTAAACTCTTTTATTTCACCCAATTTTGTCTCTTTGCCTCTTGCAACAATTCATCAACTGTAACCTGTTGCAAGACGGGTTTACCGATGTTTCTCAAAAAAACAAAAAGAATTTCACCTTTCTCATTGATTTTCTTATCGGCCTGTAACCATTTCAACATCGCTTTGGCACTCGGCGGACGATACCATTTAAGTTCAGTGGCCACGACTCGATCGAACTTGCTGGCAATGGTCTCATGAATCTGATCAAACAAAGGCTGAGAAAGCTCGGCCCGCTTGCGGCTCCACTCTAAGGCAAAGAAAATACCCTGCAACACCGCATCTCCATGGGGCCAGGAAAACTGCGCCTCTAAAGCATGTCCGAAGGTATGACCAAAGTTAAGGACTTGCCGTATGGCTTTTGTTTCGTAAGGGTCCTGTAAAATAACAGTGTATTTATCCTCAATACATTTAGTTAAAAATCGCCAGATGAATTCACTCGCCTCACGCTTTTCCATCATCAAATCTTTGAAGAATTTAGAATCCCCCACCAAACCCATTTTAATCAACTCTCCATAAGACTGATCGCGAAGTTCCGGAGGATTGGCATTGAGAAGATCACGGACTATAAAAACACTTTCCGCCGGATAAAAGGTGCCCAATTGATTTTTTACACCATCATAATTCAAACCGTTTTTCCCGCCGTGAGCCGAATCCATTGCCGCCAACCAGGTGCTGGGAACTTGAATCAGTTTAACTCCTCTCTTTAAAATCGAAGCCACAAAACCAGCAAAATCCCCCAGACTGCCACCACCAAGGACGACTAAAGATTGATCGCGGCTCATGGGTTGCGGCCAAGCCTTTAAGATCAGATCGAGGTTTTTGGAAAATTGTTTGAAATCTTTAAGTGGCTCTCCTGCTTTTAAAGAGACTCGATAAGGAAAGCTCTCTATAAACTGAGTCAGTTTCTGATCATTCAAGGCTTGTACGGCCTCGTCAAAAACAAGCAGACTTTGACGGCGATCAATGCGCTCATCAGGATAGTCTTGAGTGACCACAACCTGACTACGAAATAGGTCTAAACGATTCACAAGCCATCCTAGTGCGAGATCTCTGGCAGCTCCCAATCAATGGGCGCCTGATTATTTTTTATCAAAAATTCGTTGGCTGTGGAAAAATGTCGACATCCAAAGAAGCCGCGATGAGCCGACAGTGGTGAGGGATGGGGCCCCGATAACACCAGATGCCGTTTGCGATCGACAATCGCTCCTTTTTTTTGCGCGTAGCTCCCCCAAAGAATAAAAACCATGGGTTTCTGTCTTTGGTTCAGGACCTCGATCACACGATCGGTAAAGGTTTCCCAGCCTTGATTGCGATGAGAGGCCGCCTGACCCTTTTCGACCGTCATAACAGAATTCAGTAATAAAACTCCTTGCTGCGCCCAACTCTCCAAAGATCCATGTTGAGGAATCGGTACACCTAAATCTTGTTTCAACTCTTTAAAGATGTTGACCAGGGACGGCGGTGGCTTGATCCCCGGTCGCACAGAAAAACACAGGCCGTGGGCCTGCCCCGGGCCGTGATAGGGGTCTTGCCCCAAAATCACCACTTTGACATCGTCATAGGGGGTTTTCTCGAAAGCTGAAAAATACTCTTTTTTATTGGGAAAAATAGTTTTACCACTCTGATATTGGGTGCGTAAAAAACGCCGGAGATTTTGCATGTAATCTTTGTCGAACTCATCGGCTAATTGTTTTTTCCAGGAGGCTTCAAGCTGTATGGTCGACTGATTCATAATCCCTCTTTTTTAGACAAATTAAAAACAGTTGGCGCCTGGGTCAATGCCCAGTGGTCAATCGTGAAGGCCTCACGACGCCCCTGCCTAACCTTTAAGGTATTATTATCACTGTCTTTTAACCGATGTATTGACAATTTCAGGATCGGCCTCAAATTAGAAGAGTGAGGTAATAATGATTAAAATCGATGCTAAAGACCCCCAAATTGATGAGAAAGCCATTTCGGCTTTTATCCAACAACAAATGGTGGACCTTGCGCCCCACCTGTCTGACGAAGCGGCTTTGCAAATTAAGCTGGTAAAAAAAGACGGTGGCTTTGAAGTCGAACTGACAGCCTATGAAGAGGCTGGTGAAGTACAAACCATTGGATTTCACGTCGACCTTTATGATGCCATTCGCAACGCCAAAGAGGGACTACTTGAGTATTTTGTTGAAGTCGAAGATGCCATGAATCCCAAAGCCCGCAACGAAAAAATAAACCTGCTCTCAAAACATGGAAGCTTGTACTTACATTAAAATGATTTAAAATTACGTCATGGCCAAAAAGTCAGAAAACACCTTTTACCTTATTCATTATCGAGATCCTCGCGACGGCTCCTACCAGTCCATCAAGGCCAAGAAAATCAAAGACTCGTCATTGGGGCTTAGTTTTGTAGCTATTACCGACTTTGTTTTTGAGGAAAACTCAATTTTGGTGAACCCTGATGAAGAAGCCAAAAAACTTGAGTTTGAACACGTTAAAACGTTGCATCTTTCCATCTACTCGATTCTTTCGGTCTCCGAAATTGGTGAACATAAAAAAGATTTAAAATTTAAGAACGACAAATCCAATCTCTTGGTTTTATCCAGTGATCCAACAGGACCTCCACAAAATTGATTGTTTCATTGCTGTTTTCAGTAGCATTGGCCGCAACGCCTTGTGATTCGGTAACGGCGATTGCCCCTGAGTATCAAGATATTCAAAACAAAATCGACGACAAGTTCGCCACCGCTGGAAACCTGGCGACTATTGCCGAAGAGGCCGACCAGGTTCTTTCAAAGCTGATTGCGGCAAAAAGCCCAATCCTGATGACCTGGCTTAAAGACCGCCAGCTGATGTCCGCCGATGAATTAAAAATAGCCAAAGCCTGGCGCCTTTATTATCTCCACAAGTTTGTTCTCGATCGTTATCCGACGGACAATGCCGCCATCAATCGCAGTGTTAACGCTTTGTTTGCCCAAGCTCATGACCTTGCTCTGGATCAAGATTTTAAAACCCGTCTAGGAACGGTTTTAGAAAAGGTAAAAAAAGATGCCAAAAGACTGGTCTTAACCTGGGAGATGGCTCAGAAAGATAAACAAAGCATCATTCACCGCATCGACACCGTTCAACTGTCTTGGTTTTCATCCCTTGAGACAAGTCCCTTTAAAACAAACCCGATGAGTTTTTTAAGCCAAGGCCTTGAATACAATGCCAATAAACATCAAATTTATGTAGGTGTTGAAAGTCGCAGTCTTGCCAGTGATGCCAACATCTACACCGCTTTGGCCCATGAAATTAGCCATGCCTTTGACCCCTGTCACTGGGGCCTTTTTATTAAAGGCGCCAATCCGTTTTCTCATCTGAAAAACTGCTTACGAGATCCCCAAGGCGCGGCCGCCAAAAAGCGTGACGATCGTTCTTTAAAAAAGGCTTTAAAAGGGCAGATGATCAGTAAAGAGTTAGCCCAGTCCCTGCAACAAAATCCCACCTGCAACACCGACCAATACCCGCCCTCCGAACTTCAAAAAGATCAATTGAACGAGGCCTTTGCGGATTGGTTTGCCGCCGAAGTTTTTGCGACCAGCTCATACAATAAGCAGTTTCCTCGCCCCGACCTTTGCCGAGAGCAGAAATCAGACCCGCGCGCTTCGCAATTGCCTAACGATTTAAGATTACAAAGAATCTACCTGGCGCATCCGATTGTCGCCAAAGTCTGGAGCCCCGAAAGCTCCGCTCTTTATTGCTCACTGACCGATAAAAAAGCCGAATAATTTAGCGCGTTCAGGACCTTGGGATCGTTGACTTTCCTATAATATACACATAATTTACATATTACTTACATAACAGGGAGGTTTATTAATGAATATCGTCGGGAATGACTTTCAACCTTTAACACCCAAAGAAAAAAACGTGTTGGAGTTTATCGAGTCTTATATATCCAGCAATGGTTACTCTCCAAGTTTCTTGGAAATCAAAGAACACTTCGGATTTGCATCCAACAACTCCGTACAAAACTATCTCCGCCAACTCGAGCAAAAAAATTATATTCACAACCCGGGCGGCAACCAAAAACGTGCCATTCGAGTTTTACATTCAGCCCAAGCCCTTCCCGATAACCTCCGTGAAATTCAGACCCGCCTAACTCCCAACGTAACCATCCCGTTGCTTGGAAATGTTGCAGCCGGTGCTCCTATTGAACACTTGAAACATGATGAATTTATAGACATCCCTGTCTCGCTTCTCAAAAAGCCGGAACAGACCTATGCCTTACAGGTCCAGGGAGACTCCATGATTGAAGATGGCATTCACGATGGTGATACAATTTTAGTCCAACGCCAAGAATACGCAATGGATGGTGAAATTGTGGTGGCCGTGGTCAATCATGAGGCAACCGTAAAAAGAATATACCAACGCAAAAAAAGAGACGGTAAAATCGAACTCCGCCCCGCCAATTCGACCATGGAGTCTTTTTGGTATCGCCCTGAAGAGGTCGACATTCGTGGGATTGTTGTAGGATTAATTCGAAAGTACTGATGAAAAAAGCTCTTTTTATTCGCCTGGACCGAATGGGCGACTTAGTTTTAACACTTCCTTGCGACCGATTGGTCGCTAAGGATTATGAATGCCATTGGCTGATTCCCCAGGGATTGGATTTTGTAGCAAAAAGTGAACGCTCGAAAAAGCCCTACTTCTCCCTCGACAAGTCAAAGCCCTGGGACTCCTTTTGGGAATTACGAAAAAGAATCAAACAAATTTGTCCTGATGTTTCGATCAGCTTTCATGTTCCTTGGTGGGTCAACTTGGCCCTTTGGAGCTGCGGTGTGAAAGTTCGGGGCGGAGTCTTATCACAATGGCATTCCTACTTGTTCTTAAACAAGGGTCTTCGCCAAAAGCGCAGTCGCGTTGAAGCCCACGAAATGGAATACAACTTTCAACTTGTAGAACATGTTTTTGACCTTAAAAGAAACCGTGAACAATGGCTACCAGCAGAGTTGGACGTTCCCCATGATGTGGAATTGCAGTTTGATGTGTCACAAGATTACTTTGTTGTTCACCCTGGTATGGGAGGCTCGGCCTTGAATTGGCCAACATCCTCTTATGCCAAACTGATCGATCAATTGACCACCCAAGCGACCGTGGTCATTACTGGGACAAAAGCAGATGAAAGCTATTTGTCCCCACTGAAACAGTCTTTAAAAGATAACCACAAAGTTGTTTGGTTGGATAAACAACTGAATGGTTATCAGTTGTTGAAACTTCTAAAAAATGCCAAAGCCAACATTGCCCCCAGCACCGGAGTGCTTCATTTGAGCGCTTCGCTGGGGGCAGCCTCTATTGGTATTTACTCACCGATTAAAGTTCATCAGGCCGAGCGCTGGGGCCCCAAAGGCAAAGAAGTCAGCACCTTTACTCCAAAAGTTCAATGCCCGGCCCAATTTGAATGCCTCAAGCAGGAATGCCCCCAGTATTTTTGCATGGAACAGCTCAGCACCGCTCCTGTTGCCGAAAAAGCACTCTCCTACTTATAGGATTAAACTCCCCCAGACTTGAATATTTAGGCTTTTCGTTTTTCAATACTTAGGTTTGCATTAACTTATTAAAACAGGAGTATTCTATGAAAAAACAATTGCTGGTTCTTGTGACCTTCTTTTTTGTGGCTTCCAACGCTCACGCCCTTTTTGAACTGCGCGCCGGTTACGGTGTCCAAACCCCAGCTGATGACGAAGTGGGTTCGGCCAACCTAAAATCGTTGGCTGGATTTAACTTAGACGGAATTGTTGAATTACCGTTAGTGCCTTTTGGATTTGGTCTTCGTTACGAAAACATGGCTTCAGAAGTGGAAAACATTCCTTTAGTAGGAACCGCTGATGCCTCTTTTGAAAGAACGTCACTTCTAATCAATTATCGATTTATCGATCTTTTTGCCTACGCGGGAGTGATTGGAACCATTGGTTTTGTTAACGACTACAAAATTGAAATTCCAGGATCCACCAATGAATTTGACGCCAGCTTGACTTACTCTGTGGGTGCTGAGGCCGGAGTCTCTTTGGGCTTAATCATGATCGGCGGAGAGCTGGGATATATGATGGCCGACCTAGAAGGCAACGGCGGTTCGGAAGTGGACCTCAGCGGAGTCTATGCTAAAGCTCTAGTGGGTGTGGGTTTCTAATCCACTGATAACCCTTATCAAAGTCTGAAAACAGACTTCAAATAACAAAACTTTTCCTAAGCCCAAGACAGACAAAGCGCTACTTGGGCTTTTAAGTAAAATAATTTGAAAGGGACCTCCTTAAAGCGGACACGTTTTTGCCCAAAGGGCAAAATTAAGGCAAGGCAGGAGCCGCGCAAGCCCCAATCCTGTGAAGAATCTGCGTGCACGAAGCAAAATGATTTTCAAAAATTGATTTGAAAGGGACCTCGCTTCGGGAGTCTTGAGGGGGAACCCTAAAATAGGGACCTCCTTAAAGCGGACGCGTTTTTGCCCAAAGGGCAAAATTAAGGCAAGGCAGGA
>CAXRIX010000126.1:0-12822 GCA_964230555.1 Bdellovibrionales bacterium | reverse complement strand
AAACAAGTGCTTGAACTTATCTTGAATCACTCTAAAGAAATCTGTGAGGCCGAGCGATCCACTCTTTTCATAAAAGAGATGGATTATAAATCCGAAGAAGAAGTTTTACGTTCTTTTATGGCGACTGAGATTGGTGGGCAGCTCAAAGAGATTACGGTGTCATCAAAAATAGGAATTGTGGGTTACACTTTTAAAACTGGCCATGTGCAAGTGGTGAATGATGTTCATCAGAATCAATACTTCAACTCAAGAATCGATGAACAAACCAATTTTCAAACACGCTCTATTATTTCCGTGCCGTTGATCGAAAGCAATGGCCAACCTTATGGGGTGATACAAGTTCTAAATAAGAAAGACGGAAAATTTGACGACAGTGATATCCGAAAAGTTAAATTACTTTCACTGCTAGCTGTATCGGCTTTAACTCGCATTCAAGACCGCCTAAAAATAAAACAAATGCGAGAGCGTTTGAACGAGGTTCATCGAACCAGTCTTGAGCATTTATCGTTCAAGACTTTTCATAAAGAATTGCGTGATATCTACAAAAATGTAGAAGTCGTGGCCAACAGTTCCAGTTCTGTGCTGCTTTTGGGTGAAAGTGGTACGGGCAAAGAGGTTATGGCTCGGCACATCCACAACAAGAGTAAGCGTAATGACGGCCCCTTCGTGGTCATTAACTGTGCAGCTATTTCTCCATCTTTGGTTGAAGCTGAACTTTTTGGAATTGCTGAAGGTGTTGCAACCGACGTCAAGGCTCGTGATGGAGTTTTTCAAAAAGCCAATGGAGGAACACTGTTTCTCGACGAAATTGGCGAGCTCCCTTTTGAAATGCAGTCCAAACTCCTGCGCGTCTTGCAAGAGAAGAAAGTTTCAAAAGTGGGTGAGACGGAAGAAAAGTTTGTCGATATACGCTTAATTTCTGCTACCAATCGTGATCTTGAAAATGATATTAAAGCAAATGCAAAGTTTAGAGAGGACTTGTTCTTTAGAATAAATGTTTTCCAGTATAAGTTGCCGCCACTGCGGGACAGAATCGAAGATATTGACTTGTTAGCCCAAGATTTATTAAAGCTTTTCGCAAAAGATCAAAATACAGTTGTGAAAAAAATCACTGATAAGGCACTTCTTAAGTTGCGAGGTTATTCTTGGCCTGGCAACATCCGCGAATTGAAAAACGTGTTAGAGCGTGCCTGTGTGTTGTCACAACAAATGGATCAAATTGATGAGGATGTTATTTTACTTCCAAATGATCGGGTGCCAGAGGAAACCACCAACGTTGAATCGGTAGACAACTCACTCGCTGAAATAATTGATATGAATCTTGTCACGAAAAGGTTTCAGAAAAACTATGCTCGCAAAGTGATTGAGCATTTTCAAGGCAATAAAACTCAAGCCGCCAAGTCGTTAAATATTTCGCGAGAGGGTCTCAGGAAAATTCTTAACCGTAAAGTGGCCTGAGACTTAAACTATAGAATAAGCCCAATCTTATATGTACGCCCGAACTCATAGATTTTATCCTCGGTCTCATCGAACAACTCATGTTGTACAACAAATCCATACTCTCTTTTTTCTATCCAGCGAGTGACGCTTATTTTTAAAATATAAGTTTGGCCTTGGTGGGGTGTAAAGGGCGTGTGAAACTCTTCGAACTCGGTCGCCACCTGGGGATCTGTAAAGTGCACCTCAACTTTTCCGACTTGCTTAAAGACATCGGCAAACTTTTTGTTTTCAGACAGCTTGTCGATATCTTTTTTCCAAACTTTATAAAGTCTTTCTTGTTTGGGCTGAAGATAGTAGTTCACTGGGAATTGGCTGTATAACAGGCCTCCAGCGGCAGCAAATAATAGTAATCCAGACAAAAATCGAAGCATAGATATGAGTATTGAAAAGATTTCATGAATGTTCAAACCTTTTAATCTGCGAACTTTGTTTTACAGTTTGGGGGTGAGATGCACATTTTTGACCTCTGAGCTTAAAAATACCGCTGTTTTAGTTTTGGACGCCACTTTGCAATGAACTCATGGTGGGAACTTCTTGAACAATGACTGTTTAAGAAATCGACAGAGGAGGCGGTTAGTGTTTGGCAATATTATTGCTTTGATTTTTATTTTTCCCATCGTTCAGGCTGAGACGACAAACAACGGGCAGTTGCAGGTTTACCAGGATGCCAACGGGCAATGGGTTTACACCTACCAGAGGCGAGACAATCCACAAAATGAAGTTGTGGAGGTGATTGAAGAGGACGATGAGGTCGTCGCACAGGTGAGAGAGACTTACTATCGTGGACCCACTTCGGGGCCAAGGACCCGAGCCATTACCGGGCGTGGAGGAGAGGCGGCTCAACAAATTTGTGGTGGTCCATTAGAAATTACTGATGGCAATGGACGATGTCGTGAAATTGAATACGACGCAGATTTTTTACAGGTTCTGCAAACAGAAGGCTTGGCTTGCGCGCAAACAGCAGCTCGTGATGCCTTTGGCTTCACGCCCTCAAGAGTAAAGTTTAGAACTGGTGAAGGACAGATCAGCTGGGACCGATACTCCCGCAATGGGAATCTATCGACTCACGCCATCGGACGGGCCATCGATATTTTTCATGTCGAGCTTTACAACGGAGCTGCCCACAATACTGTCACTATGCACGGAGCTTACATGGATCGACGAGGACACCGTCAATTTTACTCCCAAATGTACGATTGTTGGGAGGGTGTGGTCGATGATATGCAAGCGCGCGGAATCGCTGGCGCTTGTGGTAGTGGTTGCCTAGGATTTGAGGACAACCGGGCCCATTGGGACCATATGCACATGTCATTGCCTCCACTGCAGACAGTAAGAAACCAATACAGCGTCAATTGTACTTAATAAGGTTAAGGAGAAAAAAATGAAATTCGTTTTGATATTTATTGGAGTCCTATTTTCAATTCAGGCGATGGCTCAGCTGCAAGCTCAAACTCTTGGGACTGAGAGTTTGAACAACACAAAGAGCATTGTCGTGGGTAACCTCAATCAGCCGAATGGTATTAAGGTCAAAGTGGTTAGCTCATTTGTTGGCGAACCCGCGATCTTCCCTTTTCGCTTGCACACTTATATCCAATGTAAAAATGAAAGAGGATTTAAAGTGATGGATGTCGCAAAAATTATTCGTGATCATTATCCGGATCAGTTTTCAAGAAATATTGCGGCTCCGAACTCGCGATTCCGTAACGGTGTCCTGCAGGTCTGTGCTTTAGATAATGTAAACTATGATAGTGAAAAGATTTTTATCACAATTTTTGAACCAGGCTCTGAGCATTGTGACCGATCCAAAGTTATGGATTTAATTTTTCCGATTCAGGAGTTTTGTGAAAAATAAGGTCATAGCAAGTGAGTCCTCGTCCTAAATATTTTTTCTCAAAATGAGTGCGCGGGCTCCATGGGGCGGAAGAGCTGACTCTTTCTTCAGCGAGATTCAATTGCCAGAACTCTTTGGCGTACCTCACGCACTCGTCTCGTAGAAACTTTTCGTTGGTGGCGAAATGAATTTGTCCGTGCCTTTTTAATATTTTGATCAGGTAGTGGGCGAAGGGAGAGCGGTACCAGCGTTTGTTCGCCTGTTTTTCTTTTGGATAAGGGTTGGGATACAGTAAAAAAATATGATCCACGGAATTTTCTTTCACATTGGCGGGGAGCCAGTCTTGGGCGTCTCCGAAAACCGGGAATAAGTTTGTCAGTTCATGACTATTTATGCGGCTTTGAAAGCTTTGAAACTTATTTTTAGTTCTTTCCAATGCCAGCAACGTCTTGTCAGGGTGGTTTTGGCACCACTGGATCGGGTGCAGACCGACACCACACCCAATTTCAATAGAGAGGCTTTCGTACCCCCTTTTCCATGACTCAAACTTAGGGTCAGGTGGATGGGGAGAACTCCAATTAAATGGCCGTACGGGTTTTATTTTTGCTGAACTGCTGTGCATATTAGACCTTGGTCCTTGGTTGTTTACAGATTCAGCGCGACAAAAGTCGAATAAAATTTTGGCAGGCGCACGGCGTCAACTGTCGTTTTAATAGTCACATAGGTAAGGCCTATTTTTGTCATTTTCAGATAGCTAAGAAGCCAAAACTCATGGGTTGAAGTGGTAACCTCCTATCAGCATAAATTTTGGTTGCGCAGAACCGGCAGCCCTAGCGGTTTTTGGCGGGTTGTGTTTTTTTATAAAAACTGAAAAAAGTTTTTAAAGCCAAGATGTCGGGGCTTCAAACGAAACCCCTTAAAAAAAGGGTTGTGTATTTTTCGTCACAGTGTTCGTGGTTTTTGCTATAGGACTTAAAAACCCGCTATTTTTTTTTGTTGATATTTAAAGTTAAAGACGCAAACGTATTGGTAAGCAACAAAGCATTTTTATATAGGAGGCATCTTATGGGAATCAATAAACTAATAGTGATTCTTGCCAGCTTGAGTTTTACAGTTTCAGCGTTTGCTCAAGAAATGAGTGGTGAGAAAAAACCTTTTTCAATTTACGGAGATTTCGCAGGATCGTTAAGTTTTTACGATAGCGAGAACACTTCTGGTGGGGTTCAAAACCCTAACAACAATCACGACGACTTCAATATTGATTTAGTCGAAATCAATCTTGAGAAAAACTGGAGCAAATCCAAATTGCATCTATCTATTGGTTACGGATTTACTGCCAATGGAGCTGCCGGTGTTAATAACATTGCTCTTTCGCCGTTAGCTAGCACAGTTAACCTTATGAACGCTTATTATCATATGAATACGTCTTATGGTCTTGGGTTCACTTTTGGTAAATTCGAGTCTCCAGTTGGACACGAATCTTACAATCATATGGACAACAGCCAGTACACTCGAAGCTACGGTTTCATGTTGGCTCCATTTTTCAACACAGGTGCTCAAATTAGCTACGCCATGGATATGTGGTCTGCTGGTCTGATCTTTTCTAACGGATCAGGACGCTCAGTTGATGGTCGTGACAACAACAAAACAATGGCTTTGGTTGTTGACGTAGACCCAATGGAAAACCTTCACGTTGACCTTAACTACGTGACTGGAACTGAAGGTGACAGCACAAGTACTCCTACGGCTCTAGCCACTCATCAGGTCAACATCTTAGACGTTTCAGCGGCCTTCATGGTTAACGAAATGTTTGATGTGGCTTTGAACTATATTGATCACGGTCAAAAAGCTTCGGCTGCCGGTTCAACTGAGAACAAAGCAACAAGTATCGCAGCTTATGCCAACGCCAATTTTGGAATGTTCGGTTTAGGTCTTCGTTACGAAATGTTGGATTATGACAGTGGTGTTCTTCTGTATAACGGACTTAACACAGCTGCAGCCCTTGCTGCTCCTGCTGGTACTGACAACAGTCTTTCTTCTATCACTGTTGCAGCTAAAGCTGAGATTGATCAAAACGCCCTAGTTATGCTTGAGTACCGCATGGACTCTGCTGACGACAACGGAACGTTCACTGACAGCGATGGTACAACGGCGACTGATTCGTTCAACACGATCACAGCGTCTTTGATGTATCGTTTCTAATTTATTCCAACAGTCGACTCATTTCGACGGAATAAAAAAAGGCACCTTCGGGTGCCTTTTTTATTTTCTGAAAACCCTCTTTTATCATCGGGCTCTATTCAGTTTAATTCAGCGAATTTACAAGCAGACTGCAAGATTAGGTTCTTTCCATAGATTTTTATAAATGCGAACTTAGAATCCCTCATTTTTGGTCTTTATACTCATAAGCTGGGTCTGAAATAAAATTTGATCTTCGGTAAGGCTTCGAAAAATCTGCGCAAAAAATCTTTTTAATTTTTAATCTGAGTTTTGAGTTTTGAGTTTTGAGTTTTTGCGGTGCGCGAAGTGCCAAACTCTAAAAATTCTTACGCTTCTCTCTTTATGAGATCCAGGGTAGGCTAGAGTCATGTTACTTGCGGTTTTATTATCAATTATGGCTGGTGCGTTTGGTGTTTGGCAGGCGGGCCTTAATAAAGTGATAGCTGACTCTCTTGGGTTTACAGCCTCACTGTTATTTAACGGTGTTTTCTTTTTAGCGTTTAACCTTGTTTTTTTTATTTATGTCTACGCAAAACCCAAATCAGTTCCCTCTGAATTTGCTATTAATTGGTCTTTTGAAGCCTTTAAGTGGTGGTGGTTGTTGCCGGGCTTTATGGGGTTTGCACTGGTTATGGGATTGGCGGTGTCTGTTGGACGAATCGGTGCTGTGCAAACCATTGTCTTTTCTATTGCCGCTCAAGTCTTTGCATCGATTGCTTGGGACGCCTATGTCAGCGATGCTAAGCTCACCAAGCTTCGCTTGCTGGGAGCGATCGTCACACTTGTTGGGGCCGTGCTCTCAACAATTTCTTAGGGAATATTGATCCACTTGTGGGTCTGCAAGCTTAACTTCCACTGTGGATTCTCTTTGATAAAGTCTAATATGCGACTCACTTGCTGAGACATTTGATTGTACTCAGGGGAAAGGCAGTGACTCACGCCCTCGGGGTCGTTGTCGTGGCGTTTGAGTAGTTCAAAGTCAAAGTCTTTGTCCACCACATACTTCCATTCTGAAGTGCGGTTCCAGGCCCTAGGATCGACAAAATAAGGTGGGTGTTTGTCTTTGGTGAAAGCTTTGGGTGAGGTGGTCACAAAATCAATGTCTTCGGGAATAGGAAAACTGCCATTGGTCTCACAGGCGATTGTGAAATTCAGCTCCTTGAGAATTTTTACTACAAGAGGCAGATGCTTGTGAGCCATTGGCTCACCACCTGTAATCACCGCGAAGCGGGCAGTCTCTTGTTGTGCGAAGGACTTAAAATCTTCAATAGGCCATTTTTTGAAGCTATCAAACTCAGTGTCACACCAGGGACAATCGTAGTTGCAGAACGGGAGTCGGACAAACAGAGCACGTCGCCCGGTGTGGGTGCCCTCTCCTTGCAAAGTCCAAAACAAATCATTGATATGCAGTTCAGGAGTTTCCACGATAAGACCGGTCTAAGGGGTTGGGGCTTTGCCACCAACCAGATTGATCTGAAAACTGAGGCATCTGATCCACAAAAAAGTCACGGTCGCAAATGATCGCATTGGTGGGGGTTTCTTGCAGCTTAATAGATTTTAAAACGATCTTGTCCTTAAATTCAGAGGTTGAAATCAAACTCTCCATTTTATTAAACATAAAAAGACTGATGATCTCAGTGGTCGGGTCTCCAGGAAAGGGTAAAAGACGGGGCTCGATGTCCTCGTTTTTTAAAACTTCCACAATCGGATCATTAATGTTGTGCATATAAGAATGATCAAAGGTGTCTTGGATCAGAGTTTTCCATTGTTTTTTGACTTCACCGAACTCGACGGTCATCTGTGAAGAATCAAGAGCGCTTCCTTTAAATGCTACGGTCATAGTCGCGAACCAAGTGTGCCCATGAGGAGTCATACAAGGAACTGACTTGGATTTCAAAAAGCGGTGAGCGGCTTCGAACCGATAGGTAAACTCTAGGAGCATTATTTTCTATACCTCTTGTCGACTTTCGGACTTCAGGTGCTCGGCTGTGATCACAGTATTAATATTGCCGCGCACATTGAAGTCGGCTGTGACCGTCATTTGTTTTGGATTTAAAAGTTCGACCATATCATCCAAAATTCTGTTGGTGACATCCTCATGAAAAACTCGTTCTGATCGAAACTTGTTGATGTATAGCTTTAAAGACTTAAGTTCGACACACCACTGGTCGGGACTGTAGGTTATGTGGATGGTTGCAAAGTCCGGAAAACCACTGCGCGGACACAAGCATGTAAATTCTGGACAAGTGAATTGGATTTGGTAGTCACGATGTTTGGTCCTATTTTCAAATCGCTCAAGTTGCGCGTTTTCAATGGCGATGTCGCCGTACATTTTTTCAGATGACACACAGGCCTCCTCATTATTCTAAATGGGCAAGGATTATCACAGTTTTTAAGGAGTGTGGACGATTTGGCTATTAATGCAAAGCGTTAGATAGTGTTCAGGTGATTGTTTAAGCTATTGAAATTACCAGATAAATAAAAAAAAAGCCTTGCTGAAAAACAAGGCTTTCGTGATTGAACCTAAGTGTCCCTTAGGAGGCCCGAGACCATTTATTGCTGGACTCGCGGTGTTTAAATATTTGTTGTTTTAAGTTTTTTCGTAAACTTTTACACAAGCCAAAGAGGTCTTTATTTTCTGAATGGGCTGCGAAATCACCCAGTGGGGATCGAACAACAATATGTCCCTCGAAGCTTCGGCTAAACTTTTCCAGGCAAATCCGAATATCACTATCGGGCGGTAAAATGTATTTTAACGTCGCCAGAATTTGCTCGGTTTGTTCTTTGGTGTCAGCCGAAGGAATAATCCCTCGCCAGTCGATCAAAATATTCTTCATACGTACTCCTAAAGGTTTACAGACAGACCGTATCTATCTTTAGATAATCAGAATAACAGATGCTTTTTCACCTCTCAGAAAAAAGGGACCCAGTGACCTAGATTGATACACCGATGGCTCAATTGAATATGGGTTCGATTCAAAATATGTCAAGGTCCAGAACTGGCCTGCAAAATTTCACTGTCAAAAATTTTGACGGCCTTGACGGGGGAAAAAACGACCCCATGTTTGAAAGGTAGAGGATGAACCATTAACCAAGGAGTTTACTATGAAAGCCCTAGTCCCTGCATGGAAAACAAACTCTATTTCACAAAATTGGTTCAATGAGTTTGATCAACTTTTCGAAGAGTTTTTTGATCACAAACTCAATCGCACAATGAACCTTGCTTGTGACGTGGAGGAGTCTGAAAAGTTTATTCTGTTCACATTCGACCTTCCAGGATTGAATGAGAAAGACATAAATATTGAAGTCAAAGAGAATGTTTTAGCGATCAGTGGAGAGCGAAAAGAAGAAACCAGTTCCGAATCCACAAGAAAGTTTAAAGGACGTTCTTATGGAAGTTTTAAACAAAGTTTTGGTCTTCCTAAAACTGTCGACCAAGACAAAATCGAAGCAGACTATACAAATGGAGTTCTTAAAATCTTATTACCTAAGAAAGAGCTTGCGCCCGCCAAAAAAGTTGAAGTGAAAGCCAAAACGGGTGGCTTTCTTAATGGACTGCTTCAGTCGAAAAAAGATTCCTGAGAACTCATTCGAGATCTCAATCTTGCCCCCTCTTTATGCCCAGGCATTGTCCTGGGCATAACCCTTATTTACAAAAGGTTTCCGAGCATGTGATGGCTTCAGGCTTTGTGATTCACCGGTCCAATAGTCTGGGCATCATTAATTTTTAAACTCAGAAGAAAAAGGAGTTAGCTGACAACGATCGCTAGCCGATTGTCGAGTCATCGATCCTGAGTGTTCTGCCGATAAGAACTTGGATACTGCTATGAAGAAAATTGTATTAATATTTTCATTTCTTTTAATGGGAAGAGTTTGCTTTTCGCAAAGCCTTGATGTTGTTTCCCATTATCCGGCCAGCGCCTATGTGGTCGATCGGCTTTTACCATTTGTGGTGACAGGTGACATCGGTTTAAGAGTGGTGCGGGTCGAAGTTATACCCGCCGGGTATTGCCCGACAATGATCGATCCTTATTTTAGCAACATGTTTCACGTGTTCTGCAAACAACCAGGTAGTATCGATTTAGAGATTGTTGTTGTCGATGAAGATGGTCTGGAGTCCCAACTTGAATTGGGAGGTTTGTCGATTGCTGTGCAACGAGCCCCGAGAGATGAATTTGATTCCGCCTTTCGCGAGGCGCAGGATCGTGGGGGACCTTGAGTGTTTGTACGTTTAGGTCTGCTGTCATTATTTGTCTTTGCATTTCAAAACTGTGGTGAGTTCAAGGCTGCTGACGATGGCATTCCCTATCCTTATACTGCTGAGCCTGAATTCTTTTACGATGTGAAGTTGGTAAGGGTGGAGGTCGACAACTTAGGCCGCAAAGCTTACGAATTTGATGTTGCTTTAAGTTTTGCAACCAACCCCAATCAAACGGTGAGTTATCGTATGGCCTATTCCACACTTGATCGCTCGGGTATCTGTGAGTCGGAGGATCGGTCGGCCTCGGGGAATACCAAGCATGCCCGCTTCTCTTGTTTGATGCCAACCCCTGATATTCTTTATATTCAGCTGACCCTGGTTGGGCCTGAGGG
Organism: Bdellovibrionales bacterium; assembly: GCA_964230555.1. Taxonomy (GTDB): domain Bacteria; phylum Bdellovibrionota; class Bdellovibrionia; order Bdellovibrionales; family JAGQZY01; genus JAGQZY01. The sequence continues at coordinate 2,678 of CAXRIX010000126.1, read as the reverse complement.
CGAAGAGGTGGTGGAGCAGTATCGGTTTTGAAGAGTCTACATAGCGTTTGAGTCCTGTGTTTTGTTAAATTTTCAATCGTCCTCCTCAATTGTGTGGTTTTGAATACAATCCGCCTGTGCCGCCCAAAAAGGCACATAGGGGGAGTTGTGAAGTCTTTAATTTCTTTAATAATCGTGACTATTTTTAGCATTCAGGTGCAGGCCGAGCTGCCGCCCGATGCGTCGGAATTGAACCTGCCCGAGGGACTCGAACTTATGAGTGATGGCTACCCTGAGGCGCCCATCGTTCAGTGTCCTCGGCCCGACAAGAAGTTTGTCGATATGTTGGCTCAGCTTGATGAAATCCGCAATCGCATTAAATCGGAAGCCTGTCAGAATAGTGGTGAAATTGAGGCCATTGAAGACGGCGTTTCGGATCTACAGTCTCTGGTTACCGGAAAGCGAAAAGCGTTTATCGATCTCGTTAAAAAGGGAACCACCGCTGGTGGGCAACTCACTTCTACCGAAGTCAAAGATTTAGAAAACTACATCGATCAGGTTGTGAAAAAAGCCAGCGTGATCACAGGTTTTCTTAACAACAAAGCCTGTTTTGATGAACCTGCTAAGTTTTCAACCCTGGGTACTTTGTCGGCTGTGATTGGTGAGATCTCGGGGGCTGTGGGAGCCTTGGCAGGCCCCTTTGGTGCAAAAATCAGCCTGGCTGGAAGCGTGGTATCGGGATTGTTAAAAAGTATCAATACCATCGTAACAGCGCGAACCAGTTACGATCCTGATGTCGAAGCCGATCGAGTTAATTATTTGAATACGATGTGCGCCTATTATGACTTTAAAACAGACTTCGACAAAGTCACAAAGACTTTGCATTATGATCGACGCCTTCGACAGGCTCGTAACGAGGCTGCCGATTTGTTGGAAGTATTGGCTAAAACCTGTCCTGATTGCGAAATTGCGATGATGGATTTTGAGGAACGTTTTTATAAAGAAGAACCCTTTGTCGTTCGGCGAGGCGTTTCCAACTCTAGCACTGTCAATCTTTACGCTGAAGATCTTCGTCCCTCTGAATTGGTCGATCGCTACTTCGTCGTCGACTATCGTATCATGGACGAGGCGGGCATGGTTTCAGAGCAAGAGGAAGAACTTCTTTCTGAGGCTAAAAGTTCCGATCAACAGGCCACAGTCACGGCCCTTTTAACAAAGGCCTGGGCCGAGACGGAACGCCAGAAGTTAATGGAAGGTGAAGAGTTAGGGGCCTCCGATGAGCTCCGCAAGCCTATTGTCGATCGACAGAATCAAATTGAGGATGTTCTGTTTCGGGATGTCGCCCCTGACTATATAAAATATCATCGTAAAAAGTTGGATCGTGATTTTTCACGATTACAGGGACTTGGTCGACAGATCGTTTCGCAAATGTATTCATATCGTCCGATTCCAGACCCCGAAATGAATTATCGTGATTTGAACTCTTCTTTGGCAGTCGCCTTTCACGATCTTTTTCGCGCCGACTTGCAGTTTGAAACATCGGAGAACTCATTATTAAACTACAATGAAGCGATGATTTGGGACTACGTGGATCAGGCCAGCAGTCAGCTGATGGACCGCTTTGATATCTTGCGACGCCAGTATGCTTTGGTGGAGCAGCGATGTCAGTTTTATCGCAACTCTCTTTTTGAGATTCAACGATCCCCGTCATTGGTGTATGCCTGTGATCGTGCCGAACGAGTTTTGCAAGAGGTCGCTTCCGAGATGGCTATCATTAAGAAAACAACATTTGGTAAAGAGTTTGCTTTTTACCTAGAAGCTTTTGAGGGCGACGACACTTTGTGGACGGCTGACTGGTTGGCCTCTGTGACAGAGTATATGTCAATTGAAAGAAGCCGACGCCTTTAAGTATCTTGTAAAAGGGAAACGAGAGAGGCAAAATGAAAGTTGCGTCACGGGCGATTGTGCCCACACCATTTGAAATCGCCATCCTGTTGACGCTTTTTGTTTTGCTTCTAGCAACACTATTTACCAATAGCAGTGTCACTGAAAATCTGTCTTTTTGGGGGCAAGGATTTTGGTCCCTTTTAACTTTCATGACTCAAATGTGCCTCATTCTTTTAGGAGGCTTTGTGGTTGCGACTTCGCGACCGGTTGGGCGCTGTTTGCAATCTCTCGCTAAAATTCCCCAGTCGGCATTGCAGGTTTATCTTTGCACCTTCGGAGTTTCAGCGGTGGCCTGTTGGATCAATTGGGGGTTAGGGTTGGTGGTGGGCGCCTTTTTTGCGAAAGAAGTGGCCAGGCAAAACCCTCAGGCCCATTTTCCTTTGTTGGTCGCGACCAGTTACATGGGATTTATTTTTTGGCATGGCGGTCTTTCCGGCTCCATTCCCCTGACCGTGGGAACCGCGGGCAACTTTTCCGAAAAGTGGTTGGGTGATCTAATTCACTTTGATCAAACTGTGTTTTCGTTTTTTAATCTGTCTTTGGTTGCCTGTCTTCTGGTAAGTCTTAGTTTGTTAATTATTGTTTTAAGTCGTCGGGTCAATAGGCAGGGCTCGGTCGTGGCATTTCAAGGAGATGAAGAAATCGCTCAGGAAGACGGTGGCATTGATGAGAGCTCCATTTTTAGTCGTCCGTCTTTTTTTGTCATCGTTGCTTTGATGATATTTTTTCTTGTATTACAATTTTCCCAAGGA
>CAXRIX010000125.1:0-12402 GCA_964230555.1 Bdellovibrionales bacterium | reverse complement strand
TCTTCGGACACCCTTTCGATATGAACAGGTTCATTATCGAGCAGTTCATAGTTCAATTCCAAATGGGGATTAAGAAGTGTTGTTCCTTCAAGATAGGTCAACAAACCGCCATCGCCGTTAAGCTGAATGCGGCCATCAATTCGAAACGCGACGCGAGTTCCATGGGGCTTTTTCCAATCCACGGTTTTTTTGTTTTTAAACAAACCTTTGTTGCCTTTGATATCAACGTCGACTTGTCCTTCGATAGCCTTGCGCATCTTCTTGGTCTTACTTTTAACGGTCACACCGGCCGCGTTCGTCAACTGAGCCCAAGTGGTGGCCGCACTGATTCCAATCCCCTGCTGTCCGCGTGAGGCGCGTCCCCGTCCAAATTTTGAGGACGCCAGATACTCACCAAAAACCTTGGTCAGATCACCCTGCTCAAGCCCAGGTCCGTTGTCTTCAACCACGACCTCAATAAGATCGGTGTTTTTCCCTGACCCCTTACCCACCTTTTTTACAAAGACATCAAGTGTGGGTGCGATCCCAGCATCCTCACAAGCATCAAGTGAGTTATCGATGGCTTCTTTTAGGGTGGTTAACACGGCTTTTGTGGGCGATGAAAAGCCCACCTGCTGCAGGTTTTTAGCAAAATACTCAGCTGTACTACTGGATGTAATTTTCGATTTGGCCAACGTCGTGCTCCTAATTTCAATAACTTGGCCATTGTAACAGCAGGAATTTCAGTAAGTCTAGCCGGTCGAGCGACCAAAACCGATGTTGGCTTTTTAAGCATCCTCTTGATTGAGCAACATTTCAGCGGGAGTGTAGTATTTTTTTTCACTATTGCAGGGCTTACAACAGACCACAACATTGCCTTTTGAGGTGGTTCCACCACGCGCCAAAGGAACTTTGTGATCCATAGTTAAATACTCTTTAGCAAAGGTGTTTTGGCAATAATGGCAGATACCTTGAGCCAGCTTTTGCTTCCACCATTGGCTGCGCCGAAGCTCCCTTGCTTTTGCCTTTTCTTTTTTGACGTGTTTCTCATCAACAAAGCCGTGAACAATCATGAAAAGGACCCTATCAGCTCTTGACTAAGTGCGCAATAACCTTATTCAAAGAGCCGCTAGTTTACTCACCCACGGGCATCGACTAAAACCCTTCTGTAACTTAAAGGCAGGAAATATGACCCCCGAGCAGGTAAAAAAACGACTAGAAGAGACTTACCCGAAAGGCCACGTCGATGTGACTGATTTGACTGGAACTCATGACCACTACTCGGTTTATATTGCTTCTGCCGTTTTTAAGGGAATGAGCCGCATTCAACGCCACAAACATGTCATGGCCGCTTTTGACAGTGAACTGAAGTCTGGAGAAGTTCACGCCCTGACGATCCGAACCGATGAGAAATAAGGAGCTTTATTATGAGCGCAAAAGACCAAATTGAAAAATTACTTTCTGAAAACGATATCGTTCTCTTCATGAAAGGCAGCCCCGAAATGCCACAGTGTGGTTTCTCGGCCCGTGCCACCGCTATCCTCAATGAGCTTGGCGCAACCTTCACAACTGTCGATGTTTTACAGGATCCAGAGATTCGCCAAGGTATTAAAGACTACGGACAGTGGCCAACCATTCCCCAGCTTTATGTGAAAAAAGAATTGGTGGGCGGAAGCGACATCATGATGGAAATGTTTGAAACCGGTGAACTTAAAGACATCCTGAACGCATGAGAAAAAACCTTTCACGAATCGAAGCCTTGTTTCGCCTAGGCTTCGGCTCTTTGATGTTTTATTTCTTTATTATCGGTGGTCCCTCTTGGAACATAGCGGGGCTCTACCTCATGTTAACAGGGTCTTTTCGATTCTGCCCTTTCTACTACTACCTAGGGAACCGCTCAGTTTAAGCCCGGCGCGGCCTCGACCTTTAGATAGTCTAAGCGTTTGCTAATTTGTTTTTTTTGTCGAATGATTGGACATTTCCAGCCGCTTTACAATCACACCTTCAAGTCTGTCTTTGCTTGCATCCTATTAAACCCTGAAGGGTTCAATTTGGCACAAAAAACGGTGCTAACAACTCAAAGAAATTCACAATCTTTCCGATAAGTTATCAGAGGTAAGGTATGAAGTTTTTAGTCGTGGATGATGATCCCGCAATTCTAAAAATTGCTGGCAAACTGCTTGGTCTTCAAGGTCACGATGTGGTTTGCGTTGAAAATGCTTTGGACGCCATTCAAACATTGGCCGATCTCACATTTGATATTCTAATCACCGATGCAACGATGCCGGCCCACAGTGGATTTGATTTGATTCGCTCGATACGCAAGCGCCCCGAACTCTCCTATTTAACCATTGCAATGCTCACAGGTCGCAGCGAAAAAAGTGACATCGAACAAGCTCTTGAGCTGGGTGTGCAAGATTACATTGTCAAACCGATTGATCCTGAACTGTTCATCGAAAAAATGGAAAGGCTTGCTGAAAAACACCGTAAAAAGAAAGATCAAAAGCCTGTTAAGTCGAAATACAACGGCGAGATGACAGTACCAATCCAAGTTGTCAGACTCACTGATATCGGAGTGAGTATCGAAAGCCCGTTTCCCTTAGAAAAGGGCACAATTGTCACCATGAATTTGGATGAACTGAAAGAAGCCGGTTTACTGCAAAATCGCTTCAAAGCGATTTTCAATTCGGACTCGGCTAACGGTAACAAAGTGATCACCGAATTTATACTTCTCGACCTCAGTGAAAAAGAACAGCACATGCTGGCTCAGGCCGCGAAAAAGTGGTTTGGCAAGTCAGCCGCCTAGGAAGGATGTAATGAAAATACTACTCGCGGAAGACGATTTGAACATCACAAAGATAGCCGTCATGGTTTTGGAAAGGGTCGGAAAACATCAGGTCGACCATGCCAAAGACGGAGGCGAAGCCCTTGAGATGGCCCTGGCCGGTGACTACGACCTTATCATCCTTGATGGAATGATGCCGGTTTTACCAGGAGTTGAGGTTTGCAAACAATACTGTGAGAAGAACCCACAACAACGAGCAAAAATTATATTTTTAAGCGCGAAATCTTCGCAAAAAGACATCAACGAATTTTTAAGCCTTGGCGAGGGATATATTCAAAAGCCCTTTGAGCCACAAAGCCTTTGCAACATGATTGACGACATCTTGAAAAAGGCTGCCTAGTGAAGTCAATAAGAGCGAAACTCAATTTAACAATGTTTTTAATGCTAGGGGCCGCCATAGGCTTTGGTACCATAGCCTATAAAAACAACGAGAAGCTCGAATTGTGGCAAGACCAGGTGTCTTTTAGCCTGATGGTGCGAGACCATGTTCAAGAAATTAATTTAAAAGAAAAAGATCGCAAAGATCTTGAACCGTTAAAAAAGTTAAAGCAAGAAGTTCAACAGACAGAACGCTACGAAGCCGTCAGTAATTTGATCCAGGCTTATAACGCGAATAATGCCAAACTTTACACAACTCGTCTCAGTGAATTCGAAAAAGTCGAACGCCGCTTTTTCAAGTTCGCGCAGTGGAACATTGTAAAACATAAAAAAGAAGTGCGGTTCTTTCTTATTCTAGCGACCATCCTACCCCTTCTAGGTCTTTGTGGTCTTATTTACTACTTCAACTACGGGGTGCTGTCGCCCCTTCAAAACCTCAGTAATCGCATGATGGAATTTCTTATTGATCAGTACACCTTTCGATTTTCAAGCCCACCCAATAACGAAATTGGAAACCTAGAAAGAACTTTCAATTCTTTGGCGCAAAAAGTTTTAAACAACATGGATGAATTGCACGCACTGGACCGTGCCAAGTCCGAGTTCGTTAGCATTGCGAGCCACGAATTGCGAACCCCCTTAACTTCGATCAAAGGTTCATTGGGGCTACTGAGTAATGAAATCGTTGGCGAGTTGGACCCAGATTCTAAAGAGATGGTTATGGTTGCCGAACAAGAAACTGACCGCTTGGTTCGCCTGATTAATGATATGCTTGATTTGGCAAAGATCGAATCCCGATCCCTGACTCTTAAAACAGAGTGGACACCTTTGGCGGGCCTTTTGAAAAAAACAAAACTCGGCTTAAAAGGATTTGCCTCTGCGGCGCATGTTAAAATTCACGCTTCTGAAAAAACAGACTTTCCGTGCGAGGTGAAAATTGACGCCGATCGCATTCAGCAGGTGCTCACCAACTTGATCTCGAACGCCATCAAATACAGCCCGGACCACGGCGTCGTTCGCGTCCAGTCGTTCTTAAATTCGCAAAATCATCTTGAAATTGCGATCACAGATCAGGGACAAGGGATTTCAGAAGAAAACCAAAATCTGATTTTCGAGAAATTTCGCCAGGCCACTGACTCAACTCATCATTTGGTTAAAGGAACAGGGCTAGGATTGGCGATCTCGAAAGCCTTGATAGAAGAGCATGGCGGCAGTATCGGTGTGCGTTCCGCAGAGGGGCAGGGAGCCACATTCTTTTTTACACTACCCGACTGGCAAAAGGCTGATACTATTGAACAGGACAATACAAAAAAGGCAGCATAAAAAGTGAACTCAGCAAACTATAATACGATGATGGCTGAACTTCGAGAGGAGTACTTGGCCAGTTTTGATGAAAAGTTCAATTTAATGAAAGGTTTTTTAGAAGGCCAGGACTGGTACTCTTTAGAACTTGAAATGCACAAGCTCAAAGGAACGGGATCCACCTACGGAGTCCCCGAGGTGACGGAACTGTGCCAGCATATGGAGACTTTGTGTCGTAAACAGGGGTCTTTACCAGAGGAAGTTCTCAACAAAACCATTGAAGTTTTAAAAGACATTCGTAGAAAGTATACTGAAAACAAAGACTTCGACCTCGCCAGCGATCCACGCTTTGCGGAACTTAAAAAACTTTAACCTTCCTTTTTGCAATTTTTCTTACTAAAAGGGGCCTATGGACAGCCCTTATAGCAACCAAGTAAAAGAGTTTACTATCGATCCTGGATGCCCCTGGTACGAGGCTCAACAATCCTATGGTGCTCCGAATGTGAATTGGTGTGAGCCCACGGTTTGCTCTGTTATCAACGAACCGGCGAACACTTGGAGCAACCTGCCCTATATGATTTTGGGCTTGGCCCTTCTTTTAAAAATAAAAACAAGTCCACTTCGAAACTTTGCCTACGTTGTTTTTATAATGGGCTTGTTATCGTTTATTTATCACGCCACAAACAATTATCTCACTCAGTTTTTAGACTTTGTGGGAATGTTTCTGATGATGGCCTTTTTACTCACCTTCAATATTAAAAGGCTGTGGAAAACAGATCTAAGCTTTTTTGGTATTTACTGGTTCTTGGTTTTTGTTAACACGGCAGGCTTTATGATTTTCGATATTGTCGACTGGCCGGCCCAGCCCATGATGTTAATTAATGCGGCTCCCATTATAGTTTTAGACCTAACAGCCGGGTTTCGTGAGGGAAAACTAAAACAGTACTCTTATTTTGCCCTTTGCGTTCTTTGTTTGGGTGTGGCCCAGGCCTTTGCAATCCTTGATATTAAAAGGATTTGGTGCGAACCCAATAATCTTGTCCTGCATGGTCACGTGATTTGGCACGTGGTGGGCTCTTTTGGGATGTATTTTGCGGGTCTCCATATGAATCGGATCAGTCTTAAAGATTGACAAAAAGCTTCTATTTGTTCAAATTATACTAAACAAACCTAAACTTAACGGAATCTTCAAGAGGGCCCCATGAGCGCAACTTCTATTATCGAATCGCCGCAATACTTGAGCTTGGCCAACAATATCGGTTCCTTCATTGAATACTGGGGCTTCAAGCAGGTTCACGGAAAAATTTGGACTTTGATTTTTCTTTCTCCTGAGCCGGTTGACGCCAATTTTCTAAAACAAACCCTCGGCATCTCAAAAGCCCTGACCAGTATGTCTTTAAAGGACCTTCTTCACTACAATGTGATCCTTGAGGTCGAAAAAGAAAAACCGGGCACGCAAAAATACAAGATCAATTCCGATATCACCCAAGTCATTTTGGATATTGTTCGCTCTCGCGAATTGACCATGTTGCAAGAGATTCATCAAGACTGCAAAAAGCTGAAAGAGCGCTCTTCTAAAGCCAACAGTGGTCAGATCTCTTCAACCCGCCTTGCTGAGCTGACTAATATGGTCACCACCGCTCAAATGCTTTTAAATGGCATGACTGGCTGTAACACCGTTGATTTCGCTAGTTTTGATCAAGTCATGTCAGTCTCCGAATAAAGGGGAACGGGGCCCGATCGGACGGTCCCAGGCCAATAAAAGCCCACAGTATCCCTTGGTCTGATCTCAATCAATCCATGACCCGCAAGCCATCGTTAGTAGCCAGTGCCACAATGATGGATCAGAAGAGCTTCCGCCTAAGCGCCCTATTCCTTTAAGGCATACCTTCATTGCGTTAATCAATTTTTACTCCTCCTTCGGGTTTGTTAGTTCTGCACCTGGAAATTCATTTGGAGGAGGAGATATGAAGTCCATTATTTTTTTACTAACAGTTTTATCAAGCAGTTTCAGCTTTGCAGGGTTAGCCGGGGGCATCAACCACGGCAACGATTGTAGACTAGAACGTCAGTTTAAGATCACCGCGCGCGAGGTTGCAGAGCACATGCAAGTGGACCCCATTGAGCTGTTCGGCACTGATTATTACATTGAACTGGCTCAAAAAGATTTTGCGAATTACCAAAAAGCTTTGGACGGCAAAACCACGGGTGGCGGACCGTCGATCTGGGTTCGTGTGGGTTTTAATTGTTACTCGCTGGATGGTGGAAACCGTATTCGCGTCACTATGCCACACCACTTTAAACGTGAGATAGCTCAATCTTTCCCGTCGGACTCGGAAGACAATTATCATGTTTACACTAACTTTGTTGAGCAACGTAGTGACGAGCAAATCGTTTACCGACACGATACTTTAACCGTCGCCTTTGATTTCAGTAAGGTTTCTAAAATTGAAGCCGCTGAGACGGGGTACTATTCAAACGATGTTGAAATCATCCTTTTAAACACAAAAGGTGACAGTCCCTTGAACGGATTAAGAGTTAAGACCCGTCGCATATAATAATATAAAAGCCCTGGCTACTAACCGCGTACTCGCTTGTACATCTCCAGGGCTTTTTCTCTTTGTTCGGAGTGATCGACAATGGGTTCAGGGTACTTATCATGACCTAAAATAGGCTCATGGAGTTTTTTAACGGGATAGTCTTTCAGCTCCGGAATAAATTCTTTTATATAATCGCCATCGGGATCAAATTTTTTACTTTGCGACCAAGGATTAAAAATTCGAAAATAAGGTTGAGGGTCGCAACCCGTTGAGGCCGCCCATTGCCAGCCGCCGTTGTTGGCTGCCAAATCTCCATCAAGAAGTTCTTCCATAAAATACTGCTCACCCCAACGCCAATCGATCAATAGATCTTTAGTAAGAAAAGAAGCGACGATCATTCGAACCCGATTGTGCATCCAGCCTGTGGTTTTTAACTGGCGCATACCTGCATCGACAATGGGAAAACCGGTCTTCCCGTCTTTCCAAGCTTGAAAGCGCTTTTTACTGTTGCTCCAGCGGATACTTTTGTACTGCTCAAGAAAAGCCTCTTTCTCAACCCGTGGATGGTGTCGCAGAATATGATAGTAAAACTCTCGCCAAATCAGTTCACTGAAAAAGGTGTCTTTGTTACTCTTCTTCTTCTGATAAGGTTCGAAATCAAAATAAGCGATAATCTGAGGCACCGTAATTGAACCATTTTTTAAAAACATGGAAAGCTTGGAAGTTCCATCGACAGAGGGGTTGTCCCGTCGATCTCCGTAATGAGAAATCCGCTTCGCGAAGTCTTTTAATTGCTTGTAGGCTTCCAGAGATCCACCTTTGGGGATATCGATTGTCACTTTCTCAGAGTTTTTTTTCTGGTACTCGTCGAGGTTTGAATCGTAAGCTGACAAATCGCTGAGTAAATCCTTCCAGGTTAGAGAAAAATTCTTATCCACCGAACCCTTTAATCTTTTTTCAAGATACTTTAAGGCGACTTTCTGGCGCTTCACTCGATCTTGAATCTCGTCCTCTTGGTAGATCTGCAGCCATCGGCGCGAGAACGGAGTGTACACTTGGTAGTGACCATCGCCCGTCTTTTTACTCAACTCGTGAGGTTGAATTAACAGGTGATCGCGCAGGCTTAGATGTTGAACTCCAAAATCTGCAAAGACAGTTTCCATTTCGGCGTCGCGCTTTACCGCAAATGGTTCGTAATCCACTCCCCATGTCATCAGCTTCGGCAGTCCTCGCTCTTCTTTTTTCAATTGTTTTAAAAGTTTTGGAAAAGCTTTCTGGGGACCGATGTCCATGAAAAGAAGGTCGGATCCCAATTCTTGCAATTCTTTTTTCAATTCGGCCAAAGTGTTTATAAAAAACTGAAACCGGTTTACTGAAAAATCGTCACGACTTAGGAACTCTTTATCGAAACAAAAAACCCCGACGACACGGCCTTCATTGATGCGCCAATTTTCTTGCAAGGCGAGATTCCCTGCCACCCGTAAGTCTCTTCTAAACCAGTGTATTCCATAGTGTTTTGACAAAACTGACGACCCCTTGTTGCAACCCCACTTATATTGACTTTTGATAGAAAATCAATGAAATTGTTCACAAGGATGTGAACTGATGAAGATATTGATTACCGGTGGAACCGGCATGATTGGTAAAGAGATTGGCAAAAAACTGGCGGCTAAAGGTCACGAACTTTTCGTTTTGACCCGCAATCGCCACAAAGCCAAATTGGACTGCCCTTACCCGCAAACTCCCATCACTTGGGATGAAATCAATGAATCCGAAATATTTTCTGAGCTTGAGGGGATCATCAATCTGGCCGGGGCCAGTGTCAACGGTCGACGCTGGAACAAGTCTTACAAACAAGAGATCTACGACTCTCGCGTTAAAGGCACCCAGCAGTTGGTGGACCTTGCGAATAAAAAAGGTAAAAAGTTGCAAAGCTTTGTCTCCACTTCGGCCATCGGAATTTACGGAGAAGCTGATGATGAAAAGGCCGACGAAGACTACAGTAAGTCTTACGGATTTCTCGGAAAAGTTTGCCAAGACTGGGAAGCCCCAGTCGCTGAACTTGAAAAAGTTCGATCCGTGATTTTTCGAGTTGGCATTGTGCTTTCTGAAAAAGGTGGAGCCTTGGCCGAAATGGTTCCACCGATTCAAAATGGAATTGGTGGCACTTTGGCGGGTGGCCAACAGTGCATGAGTTGGATTGATATTGATGATCTTAGCGATCTTTATGTGTTTGCCATTGAAAACCCCATTTCAGGAGTATTCAATGCCACGGCTCCCAACCCTGTGAGCAACAAAGAGCTCAGCCAAACCATTGCCGACCGCTTGGATGTGCGCTTGGGCCCGAACGTCCCTTATTTTGCCTTACGGATCGCCGTTGGTGAAGTCGCCCCCCACCTTGTAGAAAGCCAGCGAATTGGGTCTGCAAAAATCCAAAGCAAAGGGTTTCAATTCAAATACAAAAAAATTGAAGAATCCATAGAGGCTCGAGTGCCAAAACTCAATGGCACTGAAAAACGATTTATCTTCGAACAGTGGATTCCTAAAACCAAAGAAGAGGTTTTTCCGTTTTTTGCTGAAGCAAAAAACTTAGAAGAGATCACTCCGCCCTCTTTGAACTTTCGAATCACATCGGTCTCCTCAGGCCCCATGGAAGTGGGAACCGAGATCAACTACAAATTGAAAATCGATGGAATTCCAGTGAACTGGAAGACCATCATCAAAGACTGGGACCCGCCGCACTTGTTTTCTGACAATCAAGAAAAAGGCCCCTATAAAAAATGGTACCACATTCATAAGTTTGAAGACTTAGCCGGTGGGACTTTGATGACCGACCAAGTGGACTTCAAAATACCTTTAGGCGCCGTTGGCTATCTGGCCTCCAGTTGGAAAGTTTTAGGAGATGTGAAAAATATTTTTGAGTTTCGAAAAGAAAAAATTCAGCAGTTGTTTTAAGATACCGTTTTACGGGGAGAGAACTCTATGAGGATTTTTTTAGCTTTACTTACCAGCTTACTTTTTACGACTCACACTTACGCCATCGATACTGTCGACGACCTGCAAGTCGATCGCTACTCGGGACTCTGGCATCAATTGGGCGCCATTCCCCAAGACTTCGCTGAAGACTGCGTCCGCAACACCACAGCTGAATATTCAATTTTAGAAGACAGCACGATTAAAGTTTTAAATTCCTGCGAGGAAGAGGACGGAGACGTCAGTGTGGCCGAGGGCCGCGCTCGCGTGAACTCTGATTTTCAAAAGAATTCGAAGCTTGAAGTAACATTTGTAAATCTTTTTGGAAATTGGCTTTGGAGTTTATCGGGAGATTATTGGGTTATCGATCTTGACCCGGACTACCAGTGGTCTTTGGTCGGTCACCCCGAACTGTCTGGACTTTATATCCTGTCGCGAACACCAACCCTACCGAGTGCTCGATTGAAGTCCATGCGCGACTTTATTGAATCGGTCGGATACGACTCCTGTAACGTTATAATGAGTCAAACCCCCGGTGGATCGTTCTCTGGTACCGAACGTTTTTGTGATCTGAATCTTTAAAACAGATCGATGCGGGCGAAGGTCGGTAAAGGTTTTCAGAATGACTGTTCTAAGTTGATGTTTGGATATAGGACAATAGACTGCCTCGCCTTTTATTGAAAGTTTTCTTTTGTTAGACTGGGGCCACTGGAATCTATCTCTGAGGAGTCAACCATGAGAGCCCTAGCAAGCCTTTTTCGTTCTTTGTACAGTTTAACCCGTGTTTCCGCTTTCAACGATATCGCGAAGTCGCTTTACGATGTTGAAAGAACAACCAATCAAGTCAAACGCGTAAAACGTGATGCTGAGAGAGTTAAAGATCAGATGAGCGACGATAAGAAAAACGTTGGCTAAAAAATCTATCAATATTTATTTCTGGTGAATAACTCGACGGGGTTGAAGCAGCGAATTACCGACTCCCTCTTGCGAAAGGATCGAGTCTGTTTCGCCTATTGCCTCTCACAAATTGGATTATCGTAAACCACGTCCGGAATATACGACAACACTTGCTCAATAGGTGTAATGACTTCGCCATCACAGTTGCTACCACATCGAGCCTCGACGCGGCAGCCATCTTTATAAACAAAATCAACCTCTCCAGCGACCAAAATTCCTTCGACCAATCCGGTGGCGGAATTTAGAATCACCGATCCAGAGTTGGCCGCGAAGGCATCAACACTGGCTTCGATTTTATCGCCAACAGACTGAACAAAGCCACCATCAGCAATTTTAGACGGCAGTCCCATAGGATGACCAATCAACATCACTTGATCGCCGCGGTTCACACGACCTTGTCTCCGTAGATTCAGTGGTGTTCGGTCCATCACTGGCCGGTCCAATCGAACCACAGCGAAGTCTTTGGCACCTGTTTCGGAAACCACGATTTCTTTACAACTGTAAACACTAGAAACAGGGATGTGATACTCTTCTTGATTCGCTTCGGTTTTTGCAAAATCGAACACAAAATTGGTGTTGCTGCAGTCCAACTGATCGCGAACACAGTGTCCGGCGGTGACTACTAAATCTTCGCTCACTAAAAAGCCCGAACAGTAAGCCGCGGACGGCTGAAATTCAAAGGGCTGCCCATCACAAAGGTTCACTGTGTTTTTATAAGAAGCTGCGTTGATCACGTACTCATCTCTTTTTAAGGTCATATTGCCATAGGGAATCAACGCCAGAGTGGCCTTGGCCCAATACTCTTTGGTCAATCCTGGAGACTCGAACCAATCCAAACGATTGTCTTCACCATAGATGGCTTTAATAGTCACTTTCGACGCTGCGCTTTCGTCAGTGTTTTGACAGGTCAAACCGGTGTTGGTGGATTGCTTAGTGAAAAATCCATCTTGCTGTGGTTGCGAACAGGCCATCAAAAAGATCAAAATAGGAAAGAGAAGTAATTGTTTCTGCATTCCTATTCTTCGGTCTGATCAACTCAGGCTTTGAATACCTCCAAATTCGTCTATCTTTTGACGAGACCAGAGTCCTGAAAGCCCCCTTCGACTCGACCAAAGCCAGTCCCCGCCCACTTACGGCCAAGGAGGCCGCAGACATCAGATATCGGATATCAGATATCTGATATCAGAATCCAAATTGACAGTGATTGTTGCACTGAATTTGTAAACCTAGATTCTTTGCAGGCTTCAATAGCCATACATGTTGCAAAATCTTCTGACTGTATATTACAACACGAAATTAAATTGAGAAGTTGAGTTGCAAACCCTACGGCAACAACCTCTGATTAGATTTGAATTCGGAAATCTTTCATCAAAAAGACTGTGTGTAAGATCGCAGAAGCTTTATCAAATATTTTTTTAACTAGAGGATCTT
>CAXRIX010000124.1:0-9505 GCA_964230555.1 Bdellovibrionales bacterium | reverse complement strand
TAAAAAGTTAGTCTTCATCTCTTCTACCTGATTAAAGAAAACCGACTCTCTTTCAAGGCTCCAGCGGGTCTTCTCATTAAGGACGAATTTGTAGTTTGAAATTAAAAGAAACGTCAGTGTGAACTGAATGATAGGTGCTAGTAGGGGCGTCCAAAATGAAAAGGTGTCAAAAGTCCAAAGAGACAAACTAAGATAAGTAATTCCCAGAACCACAGTTGAAATCAAGGCCAGTGTCGACGGTAGATAAATGAGAAACAGTGTTGTAATGAGCATCAACGCAAAAAGAATGATGATCGGTGCGATAAAGCTTTTCGGAGGAATGAATCGATTGGCAAACTGATTGTCAAGAAGGGTGGCGACGATCTCAGCTTCGGAAAGTAAACCCACCGGTGTTGTGTAGTAGTTTATCGGCTTTGTGCTTTTGACCACGACAACTTTGTCTTTTAAATCCATTCCACTGGCGGCTAAGTCATAATAGTTAATTGTTGAGAAAGAATTTTCAGGCCCTCGGTAGTTGATGGTTAAAGGCTTTTGGCCGGCTTTGGGATGATTGTCGTTAAGAAACTTAACCCGTCGGGTTAAACCATCGCCATCGGGAGGTAGGTCGATACTTAAATAGTTTGAGACTTTCTCAGAAACAATGTAGGGCGTTATCGCCTCAGCACTATCGTCTTCTAAAAAGTGGCTAAGATAAATATTTTCCACGCCTTTGCTTTTGAGAGTTTTTAAGACGTCTTCAATAGAATCATTGTTGGCGACTTCGATAATCAGAAGTTGATTGAAGGTTTCTTGTTTTTTGCGAATTTTGAACTGTAAATCAAAGCTATTCTCTCGAGTCAGAAACAGGACCACCAGAGAAGTTAAAAAAATAACAAGCATCCGCAGGAACAGGTCTTTGAAATTTAAAGGTTGAGCCATGGTCTCATTGTAGTCACTTGAGCCCAATATTGGCAGGGTAAATTTTACTTAACCATGCCAATAAAGGCTGCTATATCCTAAGAATGGAAGTCCATCACGGAAATTTAGCCACCATGAAGCGTTTGTCGGCGCCAGTGGCCCTTACAATCGGTAATTTTGATGGTGTTCATCGGGGCCACCAGGACATGATCCGAAGCTTAGTCGATATGGCCCAGAAGCAACAATTGCAATCGGCGGTTCTGTGTTTCGAGCCCCATCCTGACATTGTGTTTGCAACACCGGGTTTTGAGCTCTTGATGAATCAGTCAGCCAAGATTGAACACCTGCAAGCCTTGGGTGTTGACCACCTTATTTTTCAGAATTTCAATGCCGACTTTGCTCAAGTCAGCGCCGAAGACTTTTTGCGTCAATATCTACAGAGTTTTTTTAACCTGTCCCTTTTGTTTTTTGGTTACGATTTTCGGTTTGGGCATCAAGGTGAAGGTGACTTTGCCATGGCCAAACAATTTTTTTCGAAATCCAATATAAGTGTCCTGCAGGGAGAGCCTCTTGTTGAAAATGGCCACACGCTGTCGAGCACCTGGGTTCGCGAATTGTTAAAATCCGGTCAGGCTCGTCAGGCCTGTCAGGTCCTGGGACGTCCTTACCAATTGTCTGGCATTGTTGAAGAGGGTAAGAGGCTTGGCCGCACCCTTGGATTTCCAACCGCGAATTTAGGTCAAATACAAACTCTGATTCCCGGACGGGGAGTTTATCACTGTCGGATAAATTGGGGCGAAAAAAGCCTTTGGTCTGTGGTCAATATTGGCGAGCGACCAACGGTGGCCGGGGACAAGATCACCGTTGAGGCTCACATTCTTGATTTTTCAGGAGACCTATATGGTCAGTCCGTTGATCTTTTGTTTTTTCGCAAGATAAGAGACGAGAAAAAGTTTGAAAACCTTGATAGACTGAAGGAGCAGATCGAAAAAGATATTCAAAACTTAAAGGACAATCTCGCTTGTGAAAAACTTACTTAAAGGACTGATTCTCTATTCGCAAAGTCACTCGTTCTATTCTTTCTTAGAAAATCATCCTGAGATGGGTCAGCAGGTCGAATGGCAGGCAGTGAAAGACTCGGGGCTCACAGGAAAACAGTTGAAACAAAAAATTGCCGACTATGATCTTTCTATCCTTGCCGATGAAAATTGTTTCAATGCCTATGAAGTGGTGAAGTACCGGGCTGTGGGTAGTCATTTCTTAAAATACATTGATCTGGTTTCTAATCAACAGGGAACGTTATGGGGACACTCCATCTTCAGTGAAGTGTTTCGCGAGGTGTTGCTAAAATCGATTCAAAATCAAGATTACAAAGGGGCTGTCATATTTTTGGGACATTCGCCATTATCGCTACCAGTCATTGATGTTCTGGCCCGGTTTGGGTTTGTGGACTTCGTCTTTTTAGAAATGCAAGGGAGCGGCGCCGAAGCACTTACAATCGATAAAAAACAGTCAGGCCTTCTTGGTGTTGAAATTTCCCAGGTCGACTCAGCAGATTTCATCCAAAGTGAAAAAGAGTACTCCTTTTGTTTCGTGATGGAAGAGAAGTACCCGCAGCAGATCTTGGAAGACATGAGTTATTTTCATTTTCTGTCTTCGAACTCCTTGGTTTTTGATCTGGTCGGTGATTCGAACTTTTTGTTCAAAGAGGTGGCGGCACTGGGTGTGGACATCATGCCGTTTGCCTCGATTCGTGAGATCTGGGCTGAAATCCTTGCCCGTCGGGTTGATGAATTAGCCTCTAAATTGAGCAAAATGGCTTCGGCCACAAAATAAAATGCGAGCCGACCTCTCCTCTAGACTTGGGTCCTGTACACTTTTCATCGAGTTTCTGTAAACTACTATAAGGACATTATTTTTGGAGGATTCGAGTGTCGAATAAGGCTCTAGTTAGTACACTTGTTGAGGGACAACTGATTTCTGCTTCTCAACTTGAAAAAGCCAAAGATGAGCAACGAAAAAGCGGTGAAAACCTCACTTCTATTTTGTTGCAGCAGGGAGCCATCGACCCGCAGACCTTGCGCGAAAAATTTTCTGATTTGTATGGTTTTCCAGCGATTGATTTGAGTACCTTTGAAATCGATCAAGAGGCTCTTGGTATGCTCAACGTTGAGCAGTGTCGGAAACACACAGTGATTCCAGTTTCCAAGGCCGGAAACAGTTTGGTTGTTGCGTTTGCAGATCCGACTAATATTTTTGTCAAAGATGATATTGCGTTTTTAACTCGTTGTAAGATTCAACCTGTTGTTGCTCTCGACAATGAAATTGAAGCCGCTCTTGAAAAATACTACGGCGCCAAAGGTGAGTCTGCTGGTGATATTCTCACTGAAATGGAAGCCGATGCGGCTGAAGAATCCGAGCTGTCGCCAGCGGCTGAGTATGAAATTGAAGAGAGCAACGATCCGGTGATTCGATTTGTTAATACGATGCTGATTGAAGCCATCAATTCGGGTACATCGGATATCCATATTGAACCTTACGAAAGATACTTACGCGTTCGTTTCCGCAAAGATGGAACATTGATTGAAAAGTATCGACCACCAGTGGCGATGGCGGTATCGGTGGCCAGTCGACTGAAGGTTATGTCGCGACTGGATATTACTGAAAAGAGAAAACCTCAAGATGGGCGAATCCGAATTCGCATTCCCGGACGTGATCCAGTGGATTTTCGAATGAGTGTTTTGCCGTGTGTGACCGGTGAAAAAGTGGTGCTTCGTATCCTCGATAAGTCCAATTTAAAGCTCGACCTGAGAGACTTAGGGTTTGAAGAAGAAGAACTGCAGAAATTTTTAGAAAGACTGCACCGACCTCAGGGGCTGATTCTGGTTACCGGTCCAACCGGTTCCGGTAAGACAACAACACTTTACTCAGCTCTTTACGAACTCCATGACGTCACCAAAAACATTAGTACGGCGGAAGATCCAGTGGAATTTAACATCGAGGGCATCAACCAGGTCCAGGTCAAACCGGATATTGATTTTACTTTTGCAGGAGCTCTACGATCGTTTCTTCGTCAGGATCCGGATGTGATCCTGGTGGGAGAGATTCGAGATCATATCACCGGAGAGATCGCTTTTGAAGCCGCCTCGACGGGGCATTTGGTTTTAAGTACACTGCACACCAATGATGCCACCAAAACCATCGATCGCTTGCTCAATATGGGAATTCCACCATTTTTGGTGACATCCACAATCGAACTGATTCTGGCCCAGCGACTGTTAAAGAAAAACTGTCAAAATTGCTTGGTTCCAGACAGTGTGACCCCCGAAGTTCTCCTTGGTATGGGAGTAAAACAAGAGGATATAGCATCGGTGGAACCCAAAAAAGGCGAAGGCTGTGCCAGTTGCGACGGCACCGGAAAAACCGGTCGAGTCGCTGTTTATGAGGTGATGCCGATGACCGATCAAATTCGCGATGCGGTTCTGACAGGAGCCACCCCTCTTGAATTACGACGAGCCGCTTTACGTGGTGGAATGATTTCTCTACGCCAATCGGGAATTACAAAAATGAAAAAGGGACTCGCCTCGGTGCAGGAAGTGCTTTCGAAAACTATGGAGGACCCTGAGTTCTAATGAATTTGATCCAGCTGTTGAAATTTGCAAAAGATCGTGGAGCCTCCGATGTGCATATCACACCCGGTGCGGCGCCCGGACTCCGTATTGATGGGAAAATTGTGCGCGTTAAAATGGATAAATTATCCAGCGAAGACTCTCGACGCATTTGCTATTCGGTTTTGAAAGACCATCAGAAAGCCATGTTTGAACAGGCTAAAGAGTTGGATTTTAGTTTTGAAGTCAAAGGGGTTGCCCGGTTTCGAGCCAATTATTATTTTTCAAAGAATGCTGTTGCCGGAGCTTTTCGCCAGGTCCCAGTTGTGGTGCCTGACTTTAGGGATCTAGGGTTGCCTGATTATTTGCGGGCTCTCACCAATATCCCCAATGGATTGATTTTAGTCACTGGACCAACGGGGTCTGGAAAAACCACAACCATTGCCTCGTTGTTGGGGGAAATTAATAAGACTAAATATGGTCACATTGTCACCCTTGAAGACCCCATTGAGTACATGCACGATCACGCCAAATGTATGGTCAGCCAACGAGAGATCGGAACGGATTCAAATTCCTATACTCGGGCTCTGAAATCGGTGGTGCGACAAGATCCTGATTACTGTTTGATTGGTGAGTTGCGTGATTTGGAAGCGATTGAAACCGCTCTTCAACTGGCCGAAACCGGACATTTGGTTTTTTCAACTCTGCACACCAACTCTGCAGTACAGACCATCAATCGAATCGTTAGCGTTTTTCCATCCGATCAGCAAGATCGAATCCGAGTGATGTTGAGCTTCACTCTTCAGGGTGTTATCAGTCAGAAGTTACTTCCTAGCAAAAAATCGGGCCGTGTTCTGGCTTACGAACTTCTTCTGATGAATCCGGGCGTTCGAAACCTCATTCGTGAAAACAAATTGCACCAGCTCGAAACAATGATGCAAGTCGGGCAAAAGAAAAGTGGTATGACCACTTTGAATCAAAATCTTTTTCGCCTTTTCAAAGCGGGACACATCACCAAAGAACAAGCCTTACAAAACAGTTTGGATGTTGAGCAGATGATGAATCTCTTTAAGAAAGCAGGGTTTTAATGCCAACATTTGGATACCAAGCAAAAGCATTCAACGGCAAGGTGGTTCAAGGATCAATTGAGGCCAATAATGAAGCTGAAGCTCGTATCAAATTGCGTGCAAAAAAATTAATCCCTATCAAGGTGGCGACGGGAGCCTTATCGGCGGCCGGGACCGGCCCTAAAATGGCCAGTCGTTTTGGCGGCAAAGTGAAGCCGAAGGATCTGCAGGTTTTCACGCGTCAGCTGTCGGTTTTGATTCAATCCGGGGTGCCGTTGGTTCAGGCTCTCGAGGTTCTCTCGCAATCGCCCCGCGGGAAAGGTTTGGATACGGCTTTAAATAAAATTGTCTCGGATATTTCTGAAGGTAAAAAATTAGGCGACGCTTTTAAAGCTCATCCCAATGTCTTTAGCAAATTTTATATCAATATGTTAATCGCCGGGGAAGAGGGTGGTGTTCTCGATCAGGTCCTCAATCGACTGGCCGAATATATTGAAAAGTCAGTGAAATTGAACGGAAAAATTAAAGGCGCCATGTCGTATCCGGTGATTGTTTTGTTTATTGCCTTGGCTGTGGTTTTTGGACTTTTAATTTTTGTGATACCGAAGTTCGTGGAGATTTTTGATAGTTCGGGGATGGAAATTCCGCAGATGACAAGAATATGCATGAACATGAGTGATTTTGTCATTGACCGTTGGTACATGATTTTTGTGGTGATAGGTGCCGTCGTCGCTTCGTTCAAAGCCTGGCAAAGTACAAAGGCTGGCCAAATTCAGTTGGATAATATTCTGATTCGCCTGCCTGTGTTTGGTGATTTTATCATCAAATCGGCTATGGCCCGATTTTCCAGAACTCTTTCTACTCTTTTAGCAGCCGGTGTTTCGATTATGGATGCCCTGCAAATCGCTGCCAACACCTGTGGAAATTCAGTGATCGAAAAAGCTCTTATGAAGTCTCGACAGTCGATTGCTAAAGGAAAGCTGTTATCTGTACCTTTGGCGCAAGAGGTTTTTATTCCCCATATGGTGACTCAGATGATCGCCGTTGGAGAGCAAACCGGTGCCTTGGATGAGATGTTAAACAAAGTCGCTGATTTTTATGAAGATGAAGTGGACGTCGCTGTAAACAGTATCACCAGCCTTATGGAGCCGATGATGATTGTCGTATTGGGTGGAATTGTCGCCTTCTTCGTTATTGCGATGTATCTGCCAATCTTCAATATGGCAGGTGGTATGTAATGGTAGCCAGTCGTGGCCTGGCGCAACGCTTTGATTTTTCAAAGACTGAAAACCAGTCGTTCACTGTTCATAGTATCCGCTGTGGGTTTCTTCTTGTTGTTTTAATTTTCACTCTGTCGTTTCAATTCTTCGAATCGAGGATTGATGCGACTCAGGTTTTCTATCCTCTTTACTTTTTAATTGGTTTCTCACTCCTCTTGCAATTTAGTTTCTTTCTGTTTTTTCGCAACCTTCATAACAACCCGTGGACCACGGGCTTTTTATTTTTCTTTGAAGCCTTTTATATAACCGGGTTGATATATTTTATTGGCGTTCAGCAGTCGCTGTTGATTTTCCTGTATCTGGTGAATTTGATTTTATGTGGGGTAATCTTTCAGCGTAAGGGTGCTTTGATGTTAGCGCTGTGGACGTCTGTTTTGTTTTCCTTCATT
The DNA here is from genome assembly GCA_964230555.1 of Bdellovibrionales bacterium. Lineage (GTDB taxonomy): Bacteria > Bdellovibrionota > Bdellovibrionia > Bdellovibrionales > JAGQZY01 > JAGQZY01. The sequence continues at coordinate 2,264 of CAXRIX010000124.1, read as the reverse complement.
GTATCTTTGGATACCAGCCTTTCTGGAAATACGGCGTACCTAGCAGTCGGTGTTAATAATCTCGCTTTTTTTACGGTCGCATACCTTGCTGGCTATCTCAGTGAGCAGTTGAATGTTATGGGAGCCGAGCTCAAAGAAAGAGTGCGCGATGTCGTGACGCTAAAAAACCTGAATGAACTCATTCTCTCTAATATTAATTCCGGTTTAATCACTGTCGATCAGCAGATGCGTATTCTGCAGGCCAATCCAGCCGCTCACTCCATTCTCGGGCTCAAACCCGGTGAGGTTCTTAACAAACCCTTTTCTGCATGTTTACCTCAGTTGGAGTTGGCTACGGCCAGTTTAGAGCAAGAGTTTGACATTAAGTTCGATCGGCAAGGGGAGAAAAGAATCCTGAGTTTGAGTGTCAGCGAGCTAAGGGATGAAAGCGGTCTGCCTCAGGGGCGCATTGTTGCCTTCCAGGATCATACCCACATGAAAGCTTTAGAAAAGAGAGTCCGACAGTCTGAAAAAATGGCAGCCATTGGGCAGTTGGCCGCGGGGATCGCCCATGAGATTCGTAATCCTCTTGCTGGTATCAGTGGCAGTATCGAATTGTTGAAGGCTGGCGATAGCGATGTCGCACAAACCACAAAGCTGATGTCGATAGTCAGCAAAGAGATCGATCGACTCAACAACCTGATTACCGAGTTTCTTGATTTCGCCAAGCCCGAAGCTCCGATGGAAGACAAAATTGACTTAGGAAAGCTGATTGGCGAGGTTGTGCAGTTTATGCAAAACGACGTCCAGACAGCCAATTTAAAAGTGGATGCTTCTATTCAAGGCGAGTTCAAGATCCTTGGCAACCGAGACAAGCTGAAACAGGCCTTGTTGAATATTTTAGTCAATGCCGCTCAAGCCATGGAAGAGGGAGAGCAGCCGGTGATTGCGATCGATGTAAGAAAAAATGGCAAGTGGATCACGGTCAGCATAAAAGACAATGGTGTTGGTATGAGTGACGAGCTTAAAGAGAGAATTTTTGAGCCTTTTCACACCACCAAACACAAGGGCACGGGTCTTGGCTTAGCGATCACTCACTCCATCATTGAAGCGCATAAAGGTGATATACAGGTGAACAGCGAGCTTGGTGTCGGCACCGAATTTTTGATGAACTTTACAGCGCTCAATCCATCTTAGACGCAGCGCTTTCGTACCTTTGAATGGTCCTGGCTTAAGACTTGCCCAAATTGACTATTCAACCGACAATGGAGATTGGAGGCTTTGGATGAAACCAAGAATTCTTGTTGTCGATGATGAAGAATCCATTCGTGAATTTCTCGAGATCATGTTGAAAAAAGAGGGTTATGAAGTCACCTGTGTTGAGGATGGGCAGAAAGCTATCGATATTCTCAAAAAGAAGACTTTTGATTTGGTCATCTCTGATTTGCAGATGCCAAATGTCACAGGGATTGAGCTGTTAAAGCACTGTAAAGATAATTACCCTGACTTACTTTTCATGATGATCACCGCGTTTGGAACCACTGAAACTGCTGTTGATGCTATGAAAATGGGGGCGTACGACTACGTTACCAAACCTTTCAAGTTGGATGAAGTTCGAATTAACATCGCCAATGCTTTGCGCAGTCAGCATTTAGAAGTAGAGAATAGAACCCTTAAAAAAGAACTGAACAAAGAATACAGTTTTCAAAGTCTTGTCGGAAACTCGCAGCCGATGCACAACATCTACGAGATGGTTAAGCGGGTCTCGGCGACACCGACTAATATTTTAGTCACTGGTGAGAGTGGAACCGGTAAAGAGATGGTCGCCAAGGCCATTCACTACAATGGACCTCTGAAAGACAAGCCCTTTATCACTGTCAACTGTGGAGCGATTCCTGAATCTTTGATGGAATCGGAAATGTTCGGACATAAAAAAGGCTCTTTTACCGGGGCCGTGGCTGACAAGGCTGGTCTTTTTGAAGTGGCTGACGGTGGAACCCTGTTTCTGGATGAGGTGGGCGAGCTGCCGTTAACCATTCAGGTCAAGATGTTGAGGGCTATCCAAGAACGTGTGGTGCGTCGGGTGGGTTCGACAGAGGACACCCATGTTACCGTCCGTTTGATTGCGGCCACCAATCGCGATTTGGAGCAAATGGTTGGCGATGGTAGTTTTCGTCAGGATTTGTTTTATCGATTGAATGTTATTCAGATAAAAACGCCACCCTTGCGTGAGCGAAAGGATGACATCTCCCTTCTCGCTGAACACTTTTTAAAGAAGTACAACG
>CAXRIX010000123.1:0-5158 GCA_964230555.1 Bdellovibrionales bacterium | reverse complement strand
CCTTCACCCGTGGTGCCGGATACAAAGAATAGGGGGGTGGGAGAGACGCCGGTTTTCATTACTTTGTTTTCAAACTCTTCTTTTGTCTTTTGTTGCCATTCGAATTGATCGCATTGATTCACTAGGTAGATAACTTTTTCGGGCGCAAACCAACGTAACAGCTCTTGATGCCAGTGAAAGGTCTTGTCATCCCAGCCTTTGCCATTGATCACGTAAAACACAATGTCTGCATCAACAAGTCCACTGACAGTTTGCCCAGCATAGGCATCGTGGCCTGGATCATCGCGAAAATGCAGACGCAAAGAGTTCCAATCGCAGAACTGGTGACCCACCGAAAGGGTGCGATGGGTGTCGCGCTCAGCCTTCAGGGCGTCGGTGTATTGGTGCCAGGATTGCAACTTCTGTAATTCGGGCTTTAGTGAAAACAGCAGGCGTCCCATCAAGGTGCTTTTACCACTGTCGACAGCCCCAATATTGGCAATGGACACTAAAGACGAGGGCTGAGTCAAAAGTACCCCTCTTTCTTGCGTATTTCCATAGCGTACTCCGAAAACTGATCATCCTTGCGTCGGTCACGTTCGAGTGTCTGTAATTTTTTATTCTCCATAGCGACTTCAAAGGGGGTTTTTGCCGTTGAGGCAATGGGTGCTGAGTTGGTCTGATCGCCAATGGTACGAAATCGACAGGCTTGGCCTTGCCGTTCGTGGCTGAAATACAAAGAGCAAACCGGGAGGTTCTTTAAGCCGATGGCCGTCCAGATGTCGAACTCAGTCCAATTGTTGAAAGGAAAAACTCGAAAATGCTCGTCCGAATTTTTAAACAGTCCACCCAGCGTTCCAATTTCAACTTCCGGGGTCTCAGGCTTCCAGCCCTCGCCATTTTTTCGACGAGAGAAGAAGAGTTCTTTTTGTCTCGCTTTGTCTTCATCCCGTCGGCCGCCGCCAAAGACAATGTCAAAGCCGTTGTCGGCAATCACTTGGTTTAAATGAAGACTTTGCGCCCGGTTGACCTTATTGGGATCGGTCTCTGTCACCGGCTTAACGATGATCGAAGCCTGGTGTGATTCCACCAACTGATCGCGAAATTGCAGAATCTCTGGAAAATTAAATCCAGTGTCGATATGAATCAGTTGAAAACTTCGGTTTAACTTTTTAGCCACATCTGAAACCAAATAAAAAAGGAGGGTCGAGTCTTTACCACCTGAAAACAGAAGGGCCAGGTTGTCCCAGCGGCGAAAACTGGCTTCAATCACCGCGCGCGCTTCAGTTTCAAGGTTCTGAATTAAAGGGGTGCTTTTAAACATGAGCCCCTTTCTTTAAAAAAGGTTCGATGTATTTAAGTAACTTTGTTGTCGACTGGTCGACCGTCTCATCGCTGGTGTCCAGCTCAAGTTCAGGTTGGGTGGGGCGCTCGTAGGGCTGATCGATTCCGGTAAAGTTTTTAATCTCTCCTTGCGCGACTTTTTCATAAAGCCCTTTGGGGTCCCTTTCCTTGCAAATTTCTAAAGGTGTTGAGATATAGATCTCATGATAGTTGGGAATCCGCTGTCGTGAATGTTGCCGAATTTTTTTAAAAGGAGCAATAGTGGCAACCAGGATGATATCGAAGTTTTCTTTTTGCATTAGATCATTAACGATGGATTCGTTATGGGAAAAACGATCCTCGGGGCTAAAGCCTCTGTTTGGAAATTTCTTTCGAACCTCATCACCATCGACAATCAGGGTTCGCCAACCATGGTCTTGAAGTCGGGACTGCAACTCTTTGGCTAAAGTGGATTTTCCAGAACCTGACAATCCTGTCAGCCATAGAACGTGGCCGTTAAAACTCACGTTTCAGGGCCTCGGCTAAACGTTCATGAACATCACCCCATTCTCCAAACTGTGTTTGCCGAAACAGTGTGACCGAATCATACCAAGGCGTTGTGTCTCCGGGAACGGCCCAAACGAAATAGGGGAGAACGGGAACAACGACCCAGGTTTTCTTTCCGATCGCACCACTCATGTGAGCGACGCTGGTGCACGAGCTGATAACCAGGTCCATCTGATCTAAAGCCGCTGTGGTATCGTCCCAAGTTTTTAAAAAAGGGCCAAGGTTTACCACTTCGGCTGGCAAGTCGATAAGGTCATTGTCTCTTTGCAAAGAGTAAAGTTGCACATTCGGGTGGTTTTTTAAGTCTGTCAAAATTTCGGGCGGAAACTTTCGCAGCTGTTGATGTTCAAAATTGGGAGAACCAGCCCAACGGATACCGATTTTAACTTTCCCTGGTTTCTGCAGTTGGCTGATGATCTGTTGCCATTTTTGCTGAAAGTGAGGGTTGGCAGAAAGGTAAGGGGCTCCAGAAACTTCGTCGAACGAATCCACCAATAATCTTGCGGCCGACATCCCCGGGATCCATTGTTCATGATACAAGCCTTCAACGGCTTTGCGAGCCACCAAAGCACCAGCACCCTCTAATCGCGAAAGAACGGGGATCAACTGAAACTGAGCGGCGATATTAATCTTGTGACCAGTTTTTTTGAAAAACACGTTAGCAAACCGAGCTTGAATAATCTGATCACCCAATCCGCCTTCTAAAACCATCATGGTGTGCCGAGAGCGGTCGATACGTGAGAGGTCAAAGAAAGGCCCTTGAGAAACGGGGCTTTTATCACCATAGGACCCAAAACTGCGTCCGTTCTCTAAAAGCATATGGCCTTCTTTAAATTTTTTCCGCTTAATAAGATGCCAGCCTCGATTAAAAAGAATACGCGGGTCATTGGGAGCAATCGCCATAAGTTCGTCAGAGACAGCAAAGGATTCTTCCTCTTTTCCCAAAACATTTAACAGAAAGGCGTAATTAATTCTGTTTTCAATTGGAGCCTGTGCCAAGTTGTCCTTAAACCAGGAAATCGCATTTTCAAGGCTTCCATGCTTTTCGATCATGATTTCAGGAAAACTTTTCTTTGAACTTTCATTTGTCATAGTAACTGTAGAGTATAGTGAAAATCTTCAACGGAAGAAAGGTAGAGCTTAAACTGAGACAAAAAGCAGCACTGTGTCGTATGTGTTAAACGTCAGCCGGTTTTTTCACCCTTCTTGTCAATGGGGTGTTTGCAGGTCTAGAATAGACGGCAATGAATCAGTTTCAGTTTGGCCCCTACCAGTTAAATTTTGTTTTTCAGAGTGTTTCAGAAAAAGATCGCAAGGATGTGGTTCGCCTATGGATGCAAGAGAGAATTATACCCGACCCCAATGAGGCTGAAAGACGTTCTCATGAACTGTCCTTTACAATTCGAAACAGTGAAGGTGAGCTTGTGGGAGTGAGCACGGTCTATATTCAGAATTTTAGAAACCCACAGGATCCACATTTTTTTTATCGCATGTTCATACGCCCGGCGGATCGTGTTCCTAAACTGATGACCTTTGTGACTCAGAAAAATCTTTATTGTCTCAACGATTATAAAATGCCCAACAAACCACTTGGGGTTGTAATCGTCACTGAAAACCGTAAGCTAATGGGGCCGGGGGTTATTCGCGAATTCAAGAAAATTGGCATGAAGCTTTTAGGAAAAGACCCGCGGGGACTGGATGTTTGGCATTATTCTTTTCTGGAAGGTGAGGCAAGATGAAAAAGTCTTCTTTAATAGTTGCTAGTGGCGTGGTTACCCTTTTCTTAGTCGCTGTTTTTTACTGGTTAAAGCCAAGCCAAGAAACAGCTGGAGTGGACTTAACGGCCTTGTTCGCGATTAAAGATGATGCTCAGCTTTCAAGAAAAATCAGTGATATTCCAGATGCCGTCCTTCAACAAACTTCAATAAAGGTTCTCAGAGATTGGGAAAACAAATACAGCAAGTTGAAGGGAAATGATCTCTCTATGGGGGACCGCTATCTTGTTGTTAAGATATGGCAGGCCTTGATTAATCCAACATTAGAAAAACCGGCTTTGACCTTGTTTTTTGATGCAGCGAAGTCGGAAATCTCCCAACAGCCAGGTAGTCTTGGTTGGAAATTTCTTGTCGATCGCTTTCATAACAGCAACGCTCTTATCCAAATTTGTGCCGATCACTTTTTGCAGGAACAACCATCGTCGGTCGTTGTGCAGAACTGTACTGCTGTTTTATTAAAAAGCTCCACATCGGAGGCGAAGGCTCTTTTTGAAAAGCTAAAAGATAAGCCAAGATTTCTCGAGACAACATTGCGCTATCGATTGCAGCATTGCCAAGATATACCTAAAAAGGATTTTAATAATTGGCTTGCCAGTAAACAAAATATACAACCTCAGGTTTGGCTAAAGATCGCTTTTCCTGATAAAGCACAGCTCAGTGAACCAATGCGAGACAAGATCAAGCGCAAAGCCCTTTCTTACTTCTCAAAGCCCGAAGTCAAAATCAGTGAAGAGGCTAAAAAATCTAAAAATTTCAAAAAAAGATCAATGGGGCGGCTCTTTCGAAAGCGCCTGCAGTCGTTAAAAGAGAAGAGATTCTTGGCCCAATGGAAGGCTTACAGTCAGAAACAGCCAAAACAAGATCAATGTTTGATTCAATTAATACCTTAGTGGGTTCAATTCGAGAAAATCCGCGACTCCACTGGACGATCGATAGGTCTAAGCTTATAATTTAAGAGCCGAATTGTACGTATTGTCTCATTTTGAAAAGGAATTAATTTGTCTGATAAAAAGCATTTAATTAAAAAACTTGCTTTCAAAAGACAAAGTCTTTGGCAGAGGCTTGAATTCCTTTTTAAACAATTCGCGACAGATGAAAAGCATCTGACCTCCCACTTAAAAAATATTCAGATGACTCGACGTGAGCTGATAGCCGTGTCGGCCCAACTTGTGGCTCTTGGTGCCTTAGCGCCCAACAAGGCTCATGGACAATTTGTGCCCTTTTCTTTTTGGAATAAAAAAGACGCCCCAGCGCCTCCTTCAGGCGGAACGGGCGAGCCAGGCGCGCTCTACGCTTGGGGACGGTTGCCACGGCAGTTTGTTTTTGCACCAACAGAGTTGCCTGGTGCCTGGACAAAGATTTCATTCAGTGGATTCTACCACTCCGCTGGCATTCGGGGTGATAATACACTATGGACCTGGGGGATGAACAATTACGGACAATTGGCGCAGGCCGGGCCCAGTCACAGTCCTGTACAAGTGCCTGGAACGACCTGGACCGATGTGGCAACAGGA
>CAXRIX010000122.1:0-3611 GCA_964230555.1 Bdellovibrionales bacterium | reverse complement strand
ATTTAAATGAAAATTCCTATTCTCGAAAGTTTGCAAGATTTTAAGAGTCTTCCCGAGGCGGTTAGAAATAGCTCTCCAGCCTTTGTCTTCAAGCAAAATATTGAGGGTAAAGATTGTGATCAAATTAAAGTTGAAATAGTAAAATGGGCCAGTCGGGTACCATTGCAAGATTCAAAGACACCGTATCCACCTGGTATTCATAATGTTCATATGAGAGTTTCCCATCAAGCGAATGTTCCAGAGGAATACCAGTCCTCTCGGTTGGCATCTGATTTTCACGAACTTTACACGCACCTGGATGTTCATAATTATCGAATTGGGTGGTTACACGATCCTGAGCTTGTTAAAGAGACGTCAACTTTTCAGAGAGTTGCAAAAAAGCTCTACCGTGACTATTGCAGTTTAACAGAGACGCGCTTTCCTTTAGACCCATCTTCCGATAAAAAATTGCATTTTGAATTTGCACAATATCCTCTCGGTACAGGATTTATAGAAAAGCACACCCATTTTCGAAGCATAGAGAATGGGCAAAAGTGGAACTTATTAACTTTATTAAGCCAAGATTCTGTCGATCACCGATCAGCAGGTTTAATCTTCGAAATTTCGGGAAAGACTTGGGACACTCGTAATCTTTTAGACAAAGGGGACTCCCTGTTGTTTCGCTTGGATCTACCTCATTATGTTGAAAAGGTCGAGCCCGTTCAAGAGCCACCCCATGAAGCCACTTCCGGGCGTTGGACTTTAGGGTTGTTCTACTACTAGATTTTCACTTAGGAGATGTGTGCAAAAGGCCATCCCGTCAAACAGTAGCGGCCTTTGATCTTTTCGGCATAGGGCGGTATTCTGTGGGCTAAACCGGTCCGGAAGGCAATGGCGGTATTGATTTTTGGATAAATCGAAATATCTTTTTCAACATAAAATGAAGGCAGTCCTTTAGAATCTAAAATTTCAATCATATTGAGCCAGTTGTTGACTTCACTTTTTGAAGGCAGAGACAAGGCCGAGGCCTTAGACAAAAACTGAATTGGACTGCTTTGTTCAGTAGACAAATAAACCACATAGACCCAAGGACCAAAAGAGTTGCGATTCTCGGTATGAAGTTCATAGTTAGAACCGGGGGAAAAGTACTTGATCATCGCCTGTGATATCTTAAAGGGCGGTAGTGGGCATAAAGGCTCGTCACATTCTTTAAACAAAGTATTTAATTTTTTGGTCACTTCACCAAGAATCTGAGAATCTTTTTCCAGTTCCGATTTTAATAAATGGTAGTGAAATTCCGATTCTGCAAAAACCGGTTTATCTCGGTTCGACTTTACCGTCGATGAGTTCACTTGCTGAACAATAGTGGTTAACTTATCAAGAGTTTCATTAGAAAAAAAATTATCAGTTTGCCAAATAAGATTATCAGATATTTCTTTCCACATTTTGGCTCCTGATGTCGGCACTGAGGCCACGCAATTTCTTATCAGTGATTGAAGTGTCCCAACTTCCTAGGTCTTTAAACAACAATTCCTTAGAGGCCTTAAAACCATTATCTTCATTTAAGAAGAATTCAGTGATAAAATCACCGCACTCTTTTTTGTATTTTTTAATTTCGATGATATCAGAAAATCTCATGGCACCACTTGCAAACCGGTAGACTTCGTAGTCGTCGACAAAGGTTTCCGCTTCTTCCTTGAAGTAAACCTCTACAAAATCGAGAATTTGTTGATGAAGTCTTTTGAAAGGACTACCAGAGGGAATCGTAGCAAGAAATTTGTCGATCAACTGCGAATAAGAAGTATTTCCTTTTATTAAGTTCGCTAAGGTCAGCGGAATCAGCTTGGCGTTGTAAAAGGTGTGATGAAACCACCAATAGGAGTACATTTTTTTTAATTCATCCAAATCATAGGAATTGCAGGCAAACACCACGCGGTGTCTTTGTTGGCCTTCAGAGGGAAGATCCTGGTTTTGGTAAAGATCTCGAAAATCTGGGAAGTAAACATTCTTGAACTTAAGGCTCTGATCTTTGATGAATGCCGGATCGGCTATCAAGGTATTCTCCGATACTGTCAGAATATAGGCACGAGTGCGTTCAATCCCAAGTTGAATATCTTGTGCCAAAGTCTTTGCCCAACTGTCAGCAGTTTCGCCAGGTAAGCCCATGATCATTTCCGAGCAGACACTTAAGCCGCTTTGTTGACCAAACTGCAAAAGTTCAACCAGCTTTTCATTCTTAATGTTTTGGCGTTGTGCGAGATCAAGAACATTTTGACTGTGAGTTTGAAAGCTCACTTTGAGTTGCCAATTGTTCATATTAAACTTTGTGTGCAGTAGGTTTAAAATTGGAGGAAGATACTTAGACCCGTTTTTCGCCAAGCCGGAATAGCTAATATTAGGATCCGTTTGGTAGCGTTTTTTGGCATCAAACATTTTCTCTACACAGACCAGGTCACGCTTGAACATTCCAAAGTTCGCGTCAAGAATTTCAATCTCCTTGATGTTGGGAAAGGAAAAAAGAAAATCTATTGTACGGTGGGTGAGGTCTTCAGAAAGAGGAATAATCCGCGAGTTGGATTGTCCTCCCCAGTCACAAAAAGAACAAGAATAGGGGCAACCACGATTTGTTTCAAAACTGACTTTTAAGCTTTTGTCCCGAGCTAAAATGGAATCAAAAGTTCCATCTAAATAGGCATTGGTATGAATTCCTTCTGGAAAGAGCTTGGCTTGAGCTTGCAGAGTTTTAGGGACACTCCGTTTCTCATGTTTTTGCTGTTGGTGAATCATCTGATTCAATAGAGAAACAAAGGCCTCTTCTCCTGGTCCGGTGACAAAACAGTCCACATCAGGAAATTGTCTGACAAAGCGATCAAGACTCTTGGCGGCCTTGGGGATATTGGGGCCACCCCAAATCACAATGCCCTCGGGGTTCAAAGATTTGAAAAGTTTCGTATAGGATTCGTTGATACTCTCATTCCAAACGTAACAGGTTAGAGCCAAGACGTCGGTGTGCGATAAGCGCTCCAAGAGCTGAGCCCGAGGTAAGGTTTTATAGAGCGGCTCTAAAAAATCAATTTTTTCAGGGGCTATTTTTGATTTGGCATAGGAAACCAAAGTGCCTGAGGCATAGGGGAGCCATGTGTCAAAGGCGACGCTGATCGATCCGGTTAGAACTCGGATGGGGCGGGCTGTTGGCTTGGCCATGGGTGTTTCCTTTTCACCTTGTGAGATATACTATATATGTTACTTTTTTTAAACTGAGGGGCAAGGTGCGGTTTAAAATATACTCATTAATATTTTTTAATCACGTAGTGGCGGTCTCGGCACTCCTTTATTTCCCTGTGGGTCTCAATTGGATTTGGTTTCTGATTGGTTGGTTCCTGTTTGGTAAAGTAGGCGGAGAGGTCGGCTTTCATCGCTATCTTTGCCATCAGAGCTTTACAACAGGACGAATTCGACATCACCTATTGATGATTCTAGGGTGCTTTAATTGCTTCGGTAGTCCGATCTCATGGATTGCCATTCATAGAGCGCACCATCAGTTTGCGGATCATCACCGGGACCCTCATGGAGGGGATATGCCTTGGTGGAAGGTGTGGCTGACATTCTGGGAGACCTCACATATTAGTCCG
>CAXRIX010000121.1:0-14106 GCA_964230555.1 Bdellovibrionales bacterium | reverse complement strand
TATGATAATGCGACCTAGGCCTTACCGATCATCTATTCGAAATCCTCGACCGTTTTTCGACCGACAGCGAGTTCTTGATTGTTTAAGACAACGACAGAGCCTTCTGACTTAGATCGAATGAGTTAAAAACAGTTTATTATTTTCAATTAGAAATAAAGGATTTAGCGCAATAAATAGAGGACTAAGCCTTTCGACTATGTATTGTCAGTGTAACAAGCCTTTTGCCCGGGAGCGAGTTTTCGAGCGCCACTCAAGCTTCCTTCAACTTAACGAAAAATCACAGCGAGAATCCGAGCGACTCCTTTAGCTTCTTATTTGTTTCATTTGTCAGACACCTATCGCTCGCAGTCGCCGACTCGACCCCTGAGGAATGACAACGCAACTGGAGAAGAATCAAATGTGGTATTCATTTCTACAAAATATGTTAATCTCCCTTTTATGAATTTTAAACACGAAAAACTGCCAACCGAATTAACAGCCCTTGTTCATCAATCTCTCAATTTTCTTGGCGAGGCGATCCGCCAAGAATATGGAAACGAGATTTACAAAGAAATCGAGAAAGTTCGTCAAAACTATAAAGGCGTTCGAGGCCAGTCCAACCCCAGTAAGCAAGCCGTTCATTTAAAAACTTTGCAACAAATTTCTAAAAAATCACCACAGAAAAAGTTCGCAATGGCTCATGCATTTGCCGTCAGCCTTGAATTGATTAATCTTTGTGAGAATGCCCATCGAAGCTTTCGCTTGTCTCAGAAAAAAACCACTCCCATAGCAAAGCCGATGGATCCGATTATCTTTGTTCTTACAGCGCATCCCACCGAGGCGCGCAGTGCGAATGCCATCTCTGTGATTAACGAAATATACTCTTTGCTAAGACTCCGCCTCGAAAGTCCCCAGTTCACGAAGGCCAACGAAAAAGCTCTTTTTCACTTAATTCTCATGTTATTAAAAATTCCCATTTCAAAACCGAAGGCTCCCACGGTTCAAGATGAAGCCGACTATATCTACTCGACGGTGCTGAAGCCTGAAACCATTCAACAACTCTGTCAATATGAGCAGAACCAACAACCCGTTTACATTAGAACCTGGGTTGGTGGAGACAAAGATGGTCACCCTGGAGTTAATGACAAAGTCATGCTCAGTTCCTTAAGTCTGTCTCGACAAAAGATTTTACCTTTTGTCAGCTCAGCCATCGACAAGTGCCGAGCCAGCCTGCAATTACTTGATGAAAATTCTAAAAGTCTGAACACTTTAAAAACTAGACTGGTTAGCCTTTCGCGCCTCCTTAAAGGGCTAAAAACTGTTCGTCCCAATGATGGACAAATGCTGACTCAGTTTTATAAGAGTCTTGATCAAATCTCGTCACAGTATAAAAAAGTGATTGGTCTTAACTCGCCCGACCTTGATCAACTGCAGTCGCTGCTTCGAGTCTTCCCTGGCTTGGTCGTACCATTAGAACTCCGCGAAGACGCGGCTTTGATTGCTGAAGCGCTGGAAAAACCAAACATGGAAATTGCTAGGATGCTAAAAGCTCTGAAAGACATCTCAAAAGGAGGTCACAGCACGTGGTATGCTCGAGGTTTTATCATCAGCATGTGTGAGGCTTCCAGCGACGTTAAAAACGCTTTGCAGCTTTTAAAGACCCACACCGGTAAGCTTGAAGTGCCCGTTGTCCCTCTTTTTGAAACCCGACAAGCCTTAGACTCTTCCAGCCAGTTAACAAAACAAATTTTAGAGATTCCTCAGTTCAAAAAGTCTTTAAAGCAAAACTGGGGGGAAAAACTAGAAATTATGTTGGGCTATTCGGATTCATCTAAAGAAAGTGGTGCTCTTTATAGCCGGGTGATGATCCAGAAAACCTTAACCCAACTGGATCAGTTGATTCGACAACAGGGCTACACTCCGATCTTTTTTCATGGCTCCGGTGGAAGTGTGGCCCGAGGTGGAGGCTCTCTGAAAGATCAGATCTGTTGGTGGCCCAAATCCGCTCAAAAACGTTTTAAGGCAACGATTCAAGGCGAGATGATTCATCGCACTTTTTCGTCTCCAGAAATTTTCAACAGCCAAGTTCAGAAAATCAGAGACAACGCCATCAAGCCCTTGTCGGAACGACCAAGCTCTAAAGTTCTAAAAGAAGTCCGAGAATTTGCCGATCTCGTGCGACTTCGCTACCTTGAGAAAGTCAATGACTCTCAATTCATGGAGATGGTTGAAAAGGCCACCCCCTATCCTTACTTAGATCAACTTCGTATAGGATCACGACCTTCAAAACGCAAAGCAAAGCTCAGTTTAAAAAGTTTAAGAGCGATTCCATGGATTCTCTGCTGGACTCAAACTCGAACACTTTTTCCTGTCTGGTGGGGCATCGGATCGTCTTTTGACGAACTTCCCGAGCAAAAAAAGAAAGTTTTAAAGCAGGCCTTTAAAGACAGCAGCTTATTTCGCTCGTTTGTCGAGGTTTTGGCTTACACTTTAGCGAAAGTGGATTTATCGGTTTGGGCCTTTTACCTCAGCCAATCCACTCTTTCTGAAACCGACAAAGAGCGCTATTTGCAAGAGTTCGAAAAAGAATTGAAAAAAACAACAAAGTTTGTACAGGAAATTTCTGACCAGAAGAGCTTGCTGTGGTTTCGCCCGTGGCTTGAGGAAAGTATTAAACTTCGATCCACCATGATTTACCCTCTTAATATTCTTGAGGTCGAAGCTCTCAGGAAAAAAGAAGTTCCACTGGTGAGAGAGACCGTCACCGGTGTTGCCAGTGGCATGCTGACAACCGGCTAAAAGGCAGCTTGTAAGGTTTAGCCATTGACCCCCATTTGAATCGTAAGTAAGACTTCCCTTATGAACCTCATCACCTTTGCATGGCAGAACCGACTGTTTCGCATAGTATTCCTTTTGAATATCGTGCTCAATGCCCATGGGTTGTTATTTGATTCAGCTCCCGAAGCTAAATCCACAACGATTCAAGAGATTTGTGCACAAAATTCGAGTTTCAAAAATATTCCCTCGCGCTCCTCTATTCATTCCATTTTATTCACGTCAGTGGGAACGAATTTTCCCTCTCCTTCAAGCAAAAGTCCTTCCTTTGCTCGAGAGTTCTCCTTTATCACGACCCACAGTCGGACCTTTTTCACGGTCCTTGTCCGTATCGATGATCTTTTGAAACCGAACGCGCTGAAAAGCCGGGCTCCTCCCCTTCAGTAAGTCACCCTATTTTTTTGTTCTCTCAATTAACTGACTTTTTGAAAGCCAATGGAGGCATCAATGCGCTTTTCAATCTTTTGCTTTACCTTAATCATTTTTTTTCAATCAACCACACAAGCACACTTGGGACATCGTCCTGATGGTCATGGCCCCATCGGAGTGATGGCCGATCACACTCACAAAAAGGGAGAGGTGATGTTTTCTTATCGCCTTATGCACATGACAATGCAGGGGCTGCAGCAAGGCACTCGCGGCGTCAGCCCTGAACAGGTCTTTTCTAACTCCATGTTTATGATGGTGCCCGAAGACATGGAAATGTGGATGCACATGATTGGTGCCATGTATGGAGTTTCAGACCGCTTCACAGTTGCAACAATGATCCCCTATACATCAAACAGTATGAGCATGAAAACGCGAACTTCCGGTCGCGTCGACAGTGAGTCCAATGGCCTTGGGGATATTTCTTTAACAGGTCTTTATTCTATCAACGAAGATGACAACAGTCGGTTTCTAGTCAGCTTAGGACTCTCCTTACCCACAGGGTCTGTTGAAGCCGACAAAAATGGCAACCGACTGGGATATCCCATGCAACTTGGCTCTGGCTCCTACGCCGCTAAACCTCAGGTGACTTACAGTCACTATTGGTCCTCCTACTCTCTCAACATTCAAACCCACCTTAAGCATTTTCTCCATGAAAACAAGGCGGGCTACACCCGTGGGACGGAGTACGGTGCCAGTGTATGGGGCGCCTACAAGTTTTGCGAAAGTCTTAGCTCATCTTTGCGTCTAGAGTACCTCGGTCGAGACCCCATTCAAAATGCCGATGCCAAAATCAATGCTATGATGTCTCCGACCAATCGACCAGACATGCAGAATGGTCAGTGGGTGAACACTCATTTGGGGGTGAACTGGATTGGCCAAGAATGGGCCAAGGGACACCGTTTGGCTTTTGAAATCGGCACCCCTATTTACCAGAACCTGCATGGCACACAGATGAAGAACACATTGATCGGTACTTTTGGATGGCAGAAGGCCTTCTGATAAAAGCTGCTTAGACTTGAAATTGGGAACTCTTAAGTAATGCGTTGGACCAATAAAAAAATATTGTATAACTTTCTACACAAACTTCCTTCAGAGCCACGCTTGTGGCTCTAAGGGACCGACCCTCGCAAAGAAGGTCTTTCAATATCTATGAAAATATGGAATACACAGAAGTATGTTTGGAATTAAAAACCTTGTCCCAAAAGAATTTCAAGTTTTTTTAAAGCACATTGGGCCCTCGGCGTTTAAAATCATCAGTGTAAAAGAGGCTTCTTCGGCGCTTTACGGTCTGTCACAGTCCTATCTTAATTCGAAAGAGGCCAAAGCCTTACAGGTTAAAGTAAAGCCCCTTCTGCCGAAAGGCGTGGAAATGGGGGACGTCTCTGATTCATCGGTGCCCGCCAACGCTGAAAAAGAGTATGGCCACAGAATTTTGCAGATTTATTTTTCTCAAATTCAATCGACCGAAGGACTATTTCTTGATTTGCGGCAGAAGCATTTTCAGTGGCAAGAAGATCATTTGATTTGGCAACCGAGTAATTTGCAAGTACGGCTGAAAGAATCTTTCCGGCAAGGCCTGCATTCCGTTTACCTTGGGTTCTATTCTGATAATCCTAAAGAATTAGATGCGGGTCTATTAAAAATGGGATTAATTAAAGAGTCGGCCTCGGAACAAGAGAAACAGGAGCTCAAGCAACTTTTGTTGGATCACGTCGGTTCGGACTCGCCGACAGCAGTGAATTTTGAATTGCAGAAGTTTTCCGACAGTTTTGAAAAATTCTTTGCCTACCTTAAAAGAAATAACGTGAAATTGTCGGCTGACTTTCTTCACTTGGGGATTTACTTAGTCAGCCTTTATCTCAATCTCGACTCTATAAACCAACCTTTGAATGTGCAAAAATCAGCGCAAGAGATATTACTGAAGCCGACCTCATAATCACAACGGAATATTGATTGGAGATTCAGAAGACGTTTTATTTGTCCTGGCATTAAACGTTGTCCAATAACCAGATCCTTCACGAATAAAAAGAATCATCAGTTCATCGGCATTAATTTGCTCAATGCTGGCTACCCGATCAAGGTTTTCAAGAATAGGAGCCTTTTCTTGGCTTGCAAGGTCATAGTAAAGAAGATCGATTCCATCTTCCTCCTCTAGTTTTTCGTTCTGATCGCGATCTTTTGAAACAACCTGGATCCAAAGACCTTTGGCGATAGGCTTGTCATTGCTAATCTCTTTATGCACGACTTCGGAACGAAGAATAGAGATTTTACTGTCGCTCCACACCCAGGATAGAGTTTTATCGATTTTGTTAACCACCAAATAGTTTTTTTCATCTCCACTGCGTGTTCCCTTGTAACTAAACGAGGTTGAACCATCAGAAGATGTCGTCAGGGGAATAAGAACGTACTGCCCTCCCGCTAATGGTCGTCCATACCCCAACCTTAAAAATTCCTTTTTCTGAGTCGCCTGGTCGACCGTCACCAGATCGGGCCGCCGATGATTACGACCGAAGTCCCTGAGAATCATAACCCCTATATAAAGCATACCGAAAAGAAGTCCAATGCCAGCTAATAGTAAAATTAATCCATTGATCCGCCATAGGATGCGATCGTATTTTTCTGTAAAAAGTCCCACGCTTAACTCCCCTTTTTAAAAGTAGAATGTTGGAGATACGACTCAATCATAAGCCGAAATCAAAACACAGGTTAGCTTGAAGCGTCAGGCAACGATTCGGATCACTAATCTTGAATTTTCTGAAAGCGGGGCACACTTTGTCCGTTCACTTCCACAGTTTCAAAAAACATGGCTTTCGGACGAACCCAATGCTGCCCCAGTTTATTTTCGTAAAGACATTCATAGCTGACCAGTTCCTCAAGAGTTTCACTGTGCCGAACAATATTATGAATGCGATACCTTGGCCCCTTGTAGTGTTGATATATTTCTCCGGGCTGCAATTCCTTTGGCTCCATCCTCTTTCTCCTTTGGTCATGCCATGACTTGAAGTCATTATTATTAGGAGAATTTCTTGGCCCTTTCAAGCACCGAGACTCCGAATTTTGCAGTCAACGACGAATCATTCTATGCAGTTATTGGAAAACAAATCGGACTTGGATCTGTTTTAGCATTCCAATTGGTCAACCGAATCACGAAGGGTGCGACTGTGACTGTCATCTTCGGTCGCTGACTTCTAGCTTTTCGATCGATCTGAAACTCCACTAAAATGGCCCTCAGCAATTTCGCTTAATTTTCGAACAGCTCTTTCGTCGGTTTCCCCTTGAAATAAGGCTTTGGCCTTCATATGCTGAGGTTTGTGAATTGCACCATCGAGAGCCCATGGCCATTACAACACAGTTAATCAATCATTTAAAAAATAGTTTCGGATTGGAATCCTTTCGCAAAGGACAATTGCCGATTATCGAATCCGTTGTTAATGGCAACGACACCATGGCCGTCATGCCAACAGGTGGAGGCAAATCACTTTGTTACCAGCTGCCGGCCCAACATTTAAATGGACTGGTTATCGTTATCAGCCCCTTGATCGCCTTGATGAAAGATCAAGTCGATCAGTTAAATAAAATTGGCTTAAATGCCGGATGTCTTTATTCAGGTCAAAGTCGTGATGAGAAAAAAGTTATTTTTCAGCAAATGAAAGAAGCCGACAGCTATATTCTTTATCTTTCTCCGGAACGAGTGCAGAATCCTGGCTTTGCCAAATGGATTGTCAGCCAAGACGTTAAATTGTTCGCCATTGATGAAGCCCATTGTGTTTCCCAATGGGGACCGGACTTTCGCGAAGACTACAATAAATTACGATTGCTCCGCGAGCTAAAACCGGAAGTGCCAATTTTGGCTTTGACCGCCACAGCCACACCAGAAGTTCTAAAAGACATCAGTCGCCAACTGACTTTAAAAGATCCTGAAAACCACGTGTATGGTTTCTATCGACCGAATCTCTATTATCAAGTCGAGGTTTGTGAAAACGAAGATGAAAAACGAGCCTTTATTCACGGCGCCGTTAGAAACACGAAAGAGGGACGCATTCTTATTTATTGCGGGACACGAAGAAAGTCAGAAGAGATTGCCGCTGAGTTAAGTGAGCGTTTCGAAAAAGTGTCTTACTACCACGCTGGCCTTGATGCCAACACCCGCCGATCAGTACAAGAAAAAATGGCCAATGGTGAAATAAGAATTTTAGCAGCGACCAATGCCTTTGGAATGGGTATCGATTATCCGGATGTTCGCCTGGTGATTCATTTTCAGATGCCCGCTAATATTGAATCTTTTTATCAAGAGATGGGGCGCGCCGGACGCGATACCAAACCCGCCTGCTGTCTGATGCTGTATGCAAAAAAAGACAAAGGCTTACAATCATTTTTTATTCAACAATCCAATGCCGAGACCGCGGTTTTAAATCGTCGCTGGAATGGTCTGGATGCTATCACCAAGTTTGTAGAAGGAGGCGAGTGTCGCCACGCCGGCATCCTCACCTACTTTCGCGATACCGATCGCATTGAAAGCTGTGGGCATTGCGACGTCTGTGCGCCCAATGCCGAGCTTAAGCAAACACCTGATCCATCCATTGAAATTCGCCCCACCCGACAGGTAAAAAAGAAATCGAAAACAGTTCCAAAAGATCTTATTCTCAAGGACTCGGACGCTCAAAAACGTCATGACCATTTAAAAGAATGGCGCAAAGCATTTGCAAAGAAAAATGATATCCCCGCTTTTATGGTTTTCAGCAATAAAACATTAATTGATCTTTCTAACAAAAACCCACAAGACTTGGACGAACTGCAAGAGGTGTACGGCTTTGGCCCCGCCAAAGTCGATGGCCTAGGCGATCAACTGCTAGAGTCTCTTAAGGGTGTTTAGTCCTATTAAAAGTTAAGGCTAAAAAGCCGTGAACTCTCACTTTGTTATAGAGACATATAAGCAAATGAGGAGAGGCGATTATGGCCTCTCTCAAACCCAAGGATGATAATTCAATTAGGAACTAGAGATTTGTACTCGGGATGTCTTTCAATGTAGGTCGCCACGTAAGGACAGCCTGGTTTCACTTTCTTGTTATTGGCTTTGGCAAATTCAAGAGCGGCTTTCGTCACCTGTCCTGCCAGACCTTTTCCGCGCAATTCAGGCGGTGTGAATGTGCTGCTGTAATTGAGTACGCCATCTCCCATGTCCTGGTAGGTCAGCTCAGCTTCCTTACCTTCAACCTCAACGAAAAAGCGTTTTTTCTCGGTATTGTGTTGTACGTCCATAAATCCTCCTATGAGTCTCCCGACCTTAACACAGGTCGGACTTAAGGTCAGGAGCCTAAACTGGATTGATGACTCTGCGAATTGAGATTATCATTAATACTATCAGGGGGATGAAATTGAAAACCTTAGCTATCATTGTAGTCACCGCCTTGGTTTCCAGCGCCGGAACCTTTTTTTACACCACCAAACAGATGGCACCTTCCTTTTATCGAGACGTGATTGCAAAAGCGAGAATTCAGCTGGATAAATTGAGTCTGCGCAAGCCCGCCAGCGACTGCTCCGCTGGAGAAGGTTCACTTGTTGATTCCGAAAATGGTGAAAAGCCCAACATGAAAGTTTTATTAGAAAAAATGCGCAAAGCTCGAAAAGAGAAAAACGAATACCTAAAACAATTCGAAAAAACAGGGCATCAGCGCAATCACTGACATTTTTCAAAATATTTCCTTACCCCACCCGGATTGTCTTGTAAAAACAATCACTTGTGAAATACCAAAGGGAGGACAAAACGTAACTTTTCAGGTACAATGAAAGGATGAAGTTATTTTTTGTTTTTTTTGGGATAGTCATTCTATTCGCCGATGGTCAGAATAAAGATAATGTAAACCCAATCAATTTCAAAAAGATTTATGGTCAAAAGATTTCCCGACATCTCAATCAGTTAATTAAAGACGCAAATAAAAAAAATCATAAGGTTATAAGTATCGAAAAAAAAGGTCGAACTTTCTACGTGAAGACGGCAATTTCAGAAAAGTTCTGCGAACAAAGGGCCTTTCTCTATGATGACAAAAAGGATCAGTTGAATGATTTGGAAATTGTTAGCTATTGCCATTAGTGGTTTCTGCTTCATAGCTTCAGCTCAAGCTTTTCAGATTGGTGAATACTTTGATTTCAATCCAATAGCAAATCGCCCAAACCCTACAGCTTGCGAAACCCGAATGAACCAAGCTATCGCCCGCGTTGAGGTACGCCCAGACATCACACCCTATGGTCAGTGGGGTGTTTGTGGAACTTCCATAAAAAATTCCTTTTCAGGAAGAGGTAACAATTCAGGCACTGGGTTTTTAGTCTCTACGGACCCCCCAATACTTTTAACAAATCAACACAATTTGCGCACGGCACTGGATTTGAACCTAGTTCGCAATTCTTTACAAAACAATACAAACCCCTGTGATAGCGGAAATTTTCGTTTTAATTTCACAAGCCTTGGGCAGTCAGTCGGATGCAAACGTATTCTTTATAGTTTCCCTAATCCCAACATGACTCAAAATTTGCCAGCCGCTTTACGGGCTGATGCAGTTTTTATTGAATTGGACCGCTTACCCGACAACGCCCAACCCTTAGAATTATCACGCGGGAACCGCGCCCCAACACAGGTGACTCTGGCTGGTCACCCCTTTGCTAGTGACACTCTTGGAATGACCCGTTGTGAACACCAATCGCCCACACACAGCTGCGATAGCGCGGCTGGCTCCTCGGGAAGCCCGATCATCGATACGAGCTCGTGCGAGGTCATTGGTATCCATTCCGCCGGTTTAACCGATAACGGTCGATGTCAATCGGCTCCTGCGATTGATCATGAAAACACTTGTGTCACTTATCCGGCCAACCCGGAAACTTGTCGAAACCTTTATAGTCCTAGTGAAAATCTTGTGAACGCACTAGACCTGATTGAAAATGATCAAATTACAATTAAAGATGAGAACGCTCCCTTTGATTCCATCGATCGATATACAATACGTTCGGAAACTTCACCAGGTGCTCCCTTGGCGGACCCTGCCGCGACAACACCAGCAAACCTGTAAATGGATCAGTGGAAACTGAACTATTGAAAAACAAGACGACATTGAGAGGCTCGGCGCGCCCGGTGCCTTACGTAGGTAGTAAACACTTCTCGATCCAAGTAAGTGGGACGAATATTCTCGGCAATCTGCTGCCGCATCAAAGTCGATGAGATTGTCAACTCTGGTGGAGGCAAAATAAATATTCTTCTGTTCAGCAAAGGGCGAAGCTCCTCAGGCAATTCAGAGTCGGCGGTTCGAATGGAAACTAGGAATTTATAGGGAGCCTCTCGAATGGTTTCGGCGGTTTCCCATGCCAAGCGATCCGTTCCAACAACCCGAAAAATCTCTTCCCCCGGAAACAAAGCTTTAAGTCTTTCGATGGCACGATTGTCTTCACGATCCCAAAAAGCTTCACTCACTTCAAGAGGGGGAATTTCAACCCGGGGAATATCTAAAAAGGCTTGTTCCGTCATTTGCATTCTTAATTCTAACGGACTTGCCGAGGGCTTATGATCTGTTGGTCCGGGATTAACAAAGGCCTGGCGGGCATCCACCATTTCCATGGCTTGGGTCAGAACATTGCGATGACCTTGATGAGGGGGATCGAAAGTCCCCGTATAAACCAAGAGCTGTGCCCCACAGGCGAACGACCAAAAAAAGCAAAACAGAAACAGACCGAGAATACGAGACATTGGGTTAAATTATTAGAAATATGAAATAGAACAAGATGTCTTGAAAAAAATCCACAGATGTTGAAAATCAACACAGGTTCAGCCCCACGTAAATCCGAGACCTCAAGACAAGAATCCCCAATAAAGACCTAGAAGGTTAAAACGGGGAAAGAACATTTACCGTTCCAAGAGCTCCGTCACCACATTGTACTGACGAAGACTGGGAGCCATTAACCACCAGTCAAGAAGGCCGACGTAGTTGCCCGATTCCCACCAAGCCTCTTGCTTAGGCTGAGAAAAGTAGTCTTCACGCAATTTTGGCGAGGCCTCCCACTTTTCATAAAGATCAAACATACCTTCGGTGGTGTCTAATAGATCTTGTCTTTTTTCCTCGATTTCTGCCATACAGAGGTCATTTGGGCTTTCTAGACAAGACTGAATCTGCTGTTGTTTGTCCAACCCAATCATCAGGTTGCGAGCCGAATGGTACATAAAGCGTGCTTTTGGATGGGCGACCCGCCGAACTCCGGCCTGAAAAAGCAAGGTGCAGGCGCTGGCACAAAGGGCATTTTTACGGACAATAGTTGTGATGCCATTGTCGCGAATAAACTCGGCCAATTCAATGGCGTCTTCAACAAGGCCCCCTCCTGAATTCAGATAAACAGTGGTAATCGGCTCCTCATTAAATACGCGAAGCTCATCAATTAAGTAGGGATCAATTCCACCATCGACATACAAAACGGGTCCTTTGCGCATACACTTAATAAAAAGTGAAACTCGAATATCATCAGGATGGGAATTCTCTACATCGTAAGTGATACAGGTGGTTAGCATCGCCTGGGATTTGACCCCCAAAAGCAATACCAGAATAAAAAAAACTTTCCCCATGTTTCCCCCCACTAAGAGGACTTAAAACTCTCAGAAAAAACCTCGCCATACCACCCCCAAGGTCCGCCAAGAGAGATTTACAGGAATGGTTTAGAATTCTTTTCAAATTCCGTATTTTTGCCCATTCAGGTTGACCCTCACGCGACGCTGAGCAAAAACAACAACGAACCCGGGGGGGGATCAATGGTTCGAATTCTTGTTTTTCTATCTTTGCTAATTCAATGCTCATGGGCTACCGCCAACACTTTTCAAATTTCCAGTAAACATTTATTTAAAAAGTCTTTAATGGCTCGTAAAGCCAGTCTTAGCGAGTGGGCGTTGAAACTCAACTCAGAGAGTTATGACCTGCTTTGCTTCGGAGAAACCCATAACGCCTATTTTCGAGACTTTTTAAGCACCCAGGTTTTACCTCAAATCGATGCCAATATTCTTGCCATTGAAGATCGTCCAGAAAAGGCGGAAGCTTTGATGAGTCAAGCTTTGCTGGAGCCCCTTGCGGTTGCGGGCGAGAACTTTTCAGGTGTGGCCAGCGCCTTTTTGCTAAGAAACCCGGGACGTCCCATTATTGGCATTGAGAATCAAAAACATCAAAAAGCGGCCATCACGTTTTCACAAATCGATCAACTCAACGGAAAGGTGGTGGACAAAGAGCCTAGCCGAGATTCTTTTATCGCTTCCAATGTCGACGCTTTTTTACAGACCGAGAATAAGATATTCAGTGTCTACGGCGCCAATCATTGCTCTTATTTTAGCGATGGGCTTGGACGTGACACCCCTTTTGTCCGATTGCTTAAAAACAAATACGGGGACGACAAAAAGATTATCACCGTTCACACCTTGAGACCTGAAGAGCAAGAGTTAATCAAAATATATCTGATTGAGTTTGAACTTTTCGAACCCGAGACAGACTTTGTACTTTTTGACGTGAAGAGCATCGATCCGGAGGTCTATAACTACCGTTTGGATCTTTACAAGATTCTGCAGGCCTACGACGTTCTGATCTTTCCAGCCCATTGATTCACTGGCGGCCAGATTGCGGTCTGGTCTTACTGTTTCTATCAGCATATCCAAAAACTCGCTCTAAAAGGTCATTCACTCGAGCGGCCGGATTTTCGCGAATCGCCATTTCTTCTTTTTCAATGCGATAGAACAACCCCTGCAGAGTCTTGTCAGTAATATAGCCCGTGATGTCCTCAGGGATTTTTTTGACCATTGGGATTCTGTTGTAGGACTGCGCCACTTGGCCCCAATACTTTGTGGCATAAACTTTATCAGCACTTTTCTTCACCACGGGACGAAATGCCGATGTCAACTTTGAGGTGGTTTTCTTTCGCAAGTAATTGGTGGCGGCGTCGTTTTCCCCAAGCAAAATATCCATAGCATCTTGAATTGTCATAGCAGTGATGGCTGATTTTAAAATTGGATAAGCTTTTTCAGCCGCATTTTCTGCGGCTCGATTAAAAGATTCGATGGTTTGGTCGGCCAAGGCCCCAAGTCCCAGGTCTCTTAACTGACTTTCCACCTTTCTTAACTCTTCGGGAAACAGGATCTTAATGGCGGGGTTGCCATAAAATCCATTTTTCATCGAAAGTTGACTCCCTGCCACTTCGGCTCCCCGGGTCAGAGCACTTTTAAGTCCCGCCCCCGCTTCACTTGAAGTGAGTGTCTTCGAATTCAGTCCTTCATTGAAAATTTCTACACCTTTCTGGATCTCTTGCGAAGTGCAGGACAGGCTAGTGAAAACACAAAAAATTAAAAATAGACATTTGATCATTAAATACCCCTTGAAGCCTAGAACCGTGATCCGAAACACTAACCATACAAAAAGGTCTGTAAAAATTCACGACGTTAGCTAATTTTTGCCCATCTCTGCCCTCGATTGCAAGGCCATTGCGTCACGGATTAGTATTTACAGTTCGTCTTATTTTTATGTTATTAAAAAGGAATGAAGCCTCTTAACGAAGCCGCGACAACACTGTCTGAGTCTGTTTTTTCGACGATTACGCAATTGTCCATCCAGGAACAAGCGATAAATCTTGCGCAAGGCTTCCCTGACTTTGATGGCCCCGATTGGATTCTGGAGGAGACTAAAAAAGTCCTAGGCCTGGGAAAAAACCAATACGCCCCTTCTTTGGGAACGTTGTCTTTAAGACAGAATATATCTTCGCTTTACAAAGACCTCTACGATTTGTCCTATGATCCACAAGACCAAATTCTGATAACCAATGGTGCCACCGAAGCTATTTATGCCACCATCCAAGCTC
>CAXRIX010000120.1:0-46650 GCA_964230555.1 Bdellovibrionales bacterium | reverse complement strand
AGCTTTTTTCCATTCAAATTGGGGATCGCGTCACTTTCCTCTTTCATGTATTGACGAACTTCCTCGATGGTCGTGGGTCCGGGGCGAGCGGCGGCAGTGAGAGCCTCTTTTGAGTGAGAATTATAGCCATAAATAGTTTTCACCCCGTCCTCGATATCGACATCGATGTAATTCAGATGTCCAGGCAGCGGGACTTTTAAGAATGTTTGTTTGTTAAATCGTCGTTTGCTGATCTGGGATTTGATCTCTATTTGCTTTTTTATAGAAACCTTTGGGGCGTCTATCTTCTTTCGCGCGCGAGCCGATAGGAGGCGTGGTTTTTGATTCTCAGTGTTGGGGCGATAGCGGCGTTGTTCGGGTTTGACAAGTCGTCCCTTCGCGATAGGGGCAATATCTCCTTGCTCTGCAGGCTCAAGAGTATAGAATTTATACAGAAGCACTGCGCCGGCGCACAACATGAGGCCGAAAAGGCCGTATAATATTTTTTCTTTAGTGTCGTGGGGCATAGTGAAATTGGAACATAGATGTAAATGACACGCAACGGGGAAGTGCAATGAAATCTAAATTAAGCGCATCAAAAGGGATGTCCCTCATCGAAGTTATGGTGACCACCGCGGTGGCCTCGATAATAATGGTCGCCATCGGTAATTCACTGATCAGCCTTTATCAGCATCAAAGCACCGTGACGGCAAAAGATGAAGGCAACGAGTTTGCAGCGGACTTTTCTCGGCTCCTTTCACAGAATGATGTTTGCACCTCCATGTTAAATGGAATCACTCTCAGTCAAAGTGGCCCGGCCATTGAGATCACTATTCCCGATCTGATCACAGCTAATAAGCAGAAAGCCCTGACCGATCCGGCTGCCGATGATTTACAAGCTGGCACCGATATCTATAATGGCCTCCGAACGTTAAGTTTAACCATAGAAAACTCAAGCTTGCCCGATCAAGAAACTGATATCGACCTGACTCCCAACGACTCTGACACAACTTTAACATCAGTGGTGCGACGAGTTGCCGAAATCGAACTGCGATTGGGAATTGTAAAAGCTGACAATGTGCAAGAGTTGAAACCACGTCGTTACCAAGTTCCGGTCATGGCTCTGAAATCGAATGATCGAATCCACAGTTGCGCCACCGAACTGCAAGTCACTGATGCATGCTCAACCATTGGGAGCGCTTATGATCCGACCACTGGCTCCTGCGTGCCCTCCACAAACTGTTTTATGAAGGGGGCCTATACCACGGTCAATTGCAGAAGCTCGGACGGAGTTTTAACCGGCTGTCCTGATCCTGTTTTAAATAAAATCACCAATGGTCAAAACTGTCCCGGAGCGGGAATGGCCACCGAGTCAGGGCGAAATAGTTTTCAGATTGTTGAAGACTGTGGAAAAAAGTGCACTCGCTATTATGACGTTGAGATCGTTTACTATATTTGTCTAGAATGTAGCTAGCGCTGAAAGACCTTGGCAAATTCTGAATCATTTTTTCTCCAGATAACCGCATCAAGAAAATAGTGTGTCATCAAGGGCACAACCACTAAGCTGACGGCCAGAGACGTGCTCCAGTCACCACGGTATTCAATGGATGCCGCTGATTTCACCAAATTGGTTTGAGTTAAGTATTCTAAAAAGCCAAAAGCCGCACTAACGATAATAATTGGGAGGATGAAAAACCAAAGGTTTAACTTTCGAGTCGAAGTTGATTCAAGAACACGAGCTGTTAGAAAAAAATAGGCGATTCCATGAATAGCGACCATGGGCAGTAGAACCTGGTCTACCGTAGTTCCTAAGCTGAAACAGCAGAAATTAACCAAGGCTGGGAATAAAATAGAGAAAAATACGGGGGTTGGTATTGATTGTTTTTTGTTTGTCCAAAAGAAATAGAAAATAAACCCGACAAGAATTAGTGCATTGAGACCAAGAAAGATT
Organism: Bdellovibrionales bacterium; assembly: GCA_964230555.1. GTDB lineage: Bacteria > Bdellovibrionota > Bdellovibrionia > Bdellovibrionales > JAGQZY01 > JAGQZY01. Next base: position 44,720 of record CAXRIX010000120.1, on the reverse strand, counting down.
AAAAAAAGAGTTTGATTGGGATAAAAGAAAAACTCTTGATCATGATAGATTCCGCCGTACTTGAAGTTTTTAAAGTGAAAGCCAATGAAAGGCAGGACTGTTAAAGCATAGAGGAACGGAGTACTGTGAGGGAGCGAGCTATTCAGTTTTTCGTACCATTTTAAGATCCCATAGTGTTGCCGAGTGTTGTGATAAAATGTGGCATACAGTACAAAACTCCATAGGTAGGGGAGTCCAAAGTAAGCCCAGCAAAAGAAGATGAAAAAGCATAATGCAGGAACGCTGAAATATAAGGGGCTCGAAAAAAACACATTTTTCTTAAAGTAAGTCCGAAAAGCTGTGGCATAGGCATGACCGGAGTCGATAAAGACATAGCCGATTAAGGCTAAAAGGCCCCATGCTTTTCCTTGAGGGGTGTACATTAAAAGCAGAATCAAAGGAAATGCGGCACCCCAAAGCACCGCAAAATCTTTGATAAAGCTGTTGAAAATCCAATGTTTTTTCATTTTTCCCCAAGTCTCCTTATGATAGTTTCAAGTCCATGCTTCGGTTGTCAATATTGTCTCTTTATTTGTTGCTGGTCTCAGCCATTGGGCTGACCTTTGGTCCTTTTGAGAACACAGCCTATCAGCTGTACAATATTTTCTCGATCCTAGGAACCAACCCGTCTTTCACTCCGGTGACTGTGGATATGTCGATGATGACAAATAAAGAGGGGGACAATAACTTCTCTAAGCCTCTGCAATTGATTGCTTATCAGTCGGATGAAAGTTGGAGGGTTTTGCTTCCTAACGAGTTAGATCTTTATCGACATAAAATACCGATTATTCTTTTGTTAGAGCAAGCCGCCGATGGCGTCGATTTGGTCGAAGCTCGCTACGCTCTCTGCCACCAACTGGCGATAAAATTGGGTGGCCCCTTACAGTCTTTTGCTGTCACCGAGGGTCGGATCCAAACCACTGATTTTCTTTTCCAACGGGAGTTTGATTGTGCTTTTGCCTCGTCTGAATGACCAACAGGTGTTTTCAGCACTGAGGATTACTTGTGGTTTGCATTTTTTAATGCTCCAGTTGTTTATACAACTTCCAAATTTTGACATTTTTTATTCCAGTCACGGAATGGTCAGGCCTGGCTTGTTTCAGTTTTATCGACTTTCACCTCTTTTTTATATTTGGCAGTGGGACAGTTTAAAATTTGTCTTATTTCTGGCTACAATAGTGTTGAGTGTGTTTTTTACAGTGGGCTTGTGGGCTCGGATTGTCCACTTGCCACTGTTTTTCATGACGTTGTGTTTTCAAATGGCCAACCCAATGGTCATTCATGAGCCGCAGCAGCTTTTGCAACTTCTACTTTTGCTTTTATGGGTTCTTCCGTATGAGAAACATTATTGCTTAAAACCCAGTCCTGGCTTTGATTCCTATGAGTATATGAGAGAGAAATGGGGGCGGCGATGTGTCTATGCCTTGCAAGCCTTTTTGGCTTACTACTATCTACTGGCAGGAATTAAAAAGCTTCCCGATCCGTTGTGGCGATCCGGAGAGGCTGTAGGAGTTTTGTTGAGCTCACCTTATCTTGGGAGGTCGAATTTTTTGGTCGATTGGTTGACCGGCTCTCCATTTTTAAAGCTCACCACATATTCTGTGTTGGTCTTCGAATTACTTTTTGTAGCATTGGTCTTCACTAAACACCGAGTTTACCTGTTTTGGATGGGAGTCTTATTTCACTTTTCTATCTTTATATTTATGGATGTAGGACTTTTTTGGGCGGCTCTTTTGATGTGGTATCCCGTCCTGCTTTTTAAAACGGATGCCAAAACACCATCGGACCCTTAAACTCTTTAATGGGCTTTGCTGAGTTAAAATTATAGAGACTAGCGATGCTCCCACGATTTTCATTGCTAATTAGAAAGTGCTGACCTTTTTTCACCATTGCATAGTTGTCCGAGAAACTCTTTGGAAGTTCGAGCTCCGTTGTTCTTTCGCAGTTATCTTCGCAAAGTAAAAACGGCTTCACAGGATGAAGCTCATCATCCAAAGACTTTTTAAAAAGAAGACCCTTGTCGGCATCCAAAGCGAGGTAGCCCATGCTTTCAATTCCATTGTCTACCATTTGTAATTTTTTTTCAAAACGACTGAGGTCCCAAAAGCCCGAGGTTGGCAGTTTTTCGCAATTGTTACCGGAGCACTCATTGTAACTAACGATCTGTCGAGAGCTGAGGACGCTCATATTATAAAGGTCTTCGTCGAAGTGGCTGTTGTTAAAGCGGCCGACAAGTTTGACCTTTTCGGTTTTCCATTTCTTTGTGCCCTTAAGCCACCGTCGAATGACTCCGGCGGCCTTCTGTTCCGTGGCAACCCCTTTAAAGCTATCGGGATCCACGGGGCGGTTTCGAAATTCGTAACTATCTTGCTTGTTGACGCGAACATGTCTGATGCCGGGATCAATCACCATGACATGAATCGAATTGTATCGGCCTTTCACGCCCCAAATAATTTCGGATCTAGGATTAAAGCCTTTGCGCGCCGATTTAATGCTTGTAATGGCCTTTGGCTTTTTGCTCCAACGATTGGCCCAGTAAATATTATCGTTAATGGAATAGTAGAAAGACTTATCTTTAAGCCAAACAATCTGATTGGGACATTTTGTGGTTTTAAAGTAGGATTTATCAATGCCTTTTTTAACATCATACAGCTTCCACTCACAGCGGTTACTCTTTTTTTCCAAATGAAAGATGTGAGACGCCCAAACAGACTTAAAAGGGAGGAATACTATGAATAGACATAATAATAGTTTCATTGAAAACTCCTGGTTTGGTTACATCCCAGCACCATTGCCCTAAAAATAGCGGTTGGTGAGTCTTTATTATCAACGAAGTTTTCCACCTTGCCCAATCGATGCTTCAATCTCAGATGCAAAATCGCAGTTTATTTTGTAGGAGTTCGTGTGTTTTCGGAAACTGGAGTTTTCTGTCAATTCCTTGCATGACCAAAAATGAGACGAGACTTTTCAATCACATGTGCAAATATAGAAAATACTGTTACCTTTGCTGGTCGCCTCAAGGCCTGTGGTTATGCAGTCGCCGAGGCTGCCGCCACCTGAGCAGCAGTTTTTGAAATCTTTTTTCGGATCGGGGAGCTTACCGGCTTGTAAAAATAGGGTGTCTCCACAAATGGGAGCCCGTTTAGGATAACAGCTTTTAACGAAACTTTTATTGTTCACAACCACTGGAATTCGCAAATGAACAGGTGTCATCTGGGTGTTACTCCCCCCCTGTCTCAGTCTTTCGACACCCATCAACAGCTCAAGCTCACCAATGCTATTAGGACCTTTAACAGAGAGGTTTCGTACTTGGGCATATGTAATTTTTAAATGGTCGTAAACATTGTTTTCTGAGTTGGGATCATAAATCACACGTTCCAGGTCATTTACAATCGATATGTTCTGTGGATCTTGATTATTTTTAATCCTCATTTTTTGTAAAAGCGCGAGGCAATGGGCGCGGTCTCCAAAAATCTGTTCCACTTCTTGCATCAAATGGATCCGCGACAGGCGGTCCTCCATATAGCTGATTTGCTGGTTCTGAGAGTTAATAAATTGGGCGGCCCCCAAGCTTATAATCAACATCAGACCGGCAACCATCATTGCCTCTATCAATGAAAAACCAGATGAATTTCCAAGAAGTTGTTTCATAGGGTCTTATCGGAAAAAAACAGGGGGAAATTAAATAAACCGGATCGGAGCGAGTCCACCAAACTGGGTTTTCATGTTGGTGGTTTGACCTTGGTAGAGTCGGGCGCCATAGTTCTGTACTTCACCGGCAAATGTGAAGAATCGAAGGTCAAATTTCATGGTGAATTCTTTATCATCCAGTTGAAACTGTCGTTTGTCAGCCGGACAATACTCCTGGGCGATAAAGTCGGGAGTGTAGAGGGCTTCAAAGGCTTTTTTTGAAATGCTTTTACCAGCAAATGCACCTTTGCTTCCGTAACCCTTGCTAGGTTTGAAAAAATACTTCTTTCGCTGTGCCCAAAGTTCATCTTTGTTCTCGAACTCCGAGAAAAGGCGGGTTTCAGGAATGATTGTCGCCAGGTCTCTGTCTTTTTCAAGAAGATGATTTCGCAACACATTCAAGCGTCTTTTGTCAGCCAACAGTGCATACTCCCGAGGGTTGGGAGAAAACGTTTTTTGTTTCTTATAGTAAGCCTGGCCTGGTGCTTGAGACTTATCACTGGATAAATAAAAGTCAGTGTAACGATTGTAGATATTGGTTTCAGCTTGAGTGGCAAAGTCGTCCAGTGAAATGATGTTGGTGGGATAGCCTTGCCGTGTCAGCCACTCTTTAAAAATTAAAAATTCGAAGAATAAACCTTCTTTTTCCGGCTGCTCATCAAAAATACTAATTCTGTCATTTGCCTTTAGGCTAAAGGCATCGACGAAACTTTTTAGAAGATCAGCCATCTGTGGAGGCTCACAAACATCAGCCTGGGCACATCGTTGTAAGACAAGTGGCAAATACAGTGAAGCGTTAGTATTGATTTCAATTAATTTCAGTCCGTTGTCTTCGCTGTAGTGGAAGTCAAAACAGGTTAAAATACTTTTGTTAGTGGGCCAATCTTGAAAGTCTGCAGGTAAAGAAAGATCGTCTTGGTATTTTTTCTCTTCTTTAGTTTCATAAACAAGTTTTACGAATTGTTTAATTTGCGGCAGAATTTCTTTGGGGATATCCAGAACAAAAGGCGAAAACAGGTGAGGGTTGATGAGATCGTGTTTGTTGATCTCTTCAAAAGCTTCTGGGAAGCAGAATTCTATATAAGCCAGTAATGGTTTAAGATGATCAGCGGCCATAGATAACGGCTCTCGTCGGGAGAGCCGTCCCAAGTTTCAAGATTAATTAACAGCGACGTGTTTGTCGCCAGGAGCCCAACCGGCGCCACAAAGTTCCCCGGATTGGAGACCCTGTAAAACACGAAGGATTTCTCCAGCATCGCGTCCGACAGCTAAATTGTGGATGCCCATGTATTGGATAGTTCCCTCTGGGTCGATAATAAAAGTTCCGCGTGTGGCAATTCCTTCGTCTTCTAGAAGAACACCATAATCACGACTCATTCGTTTGGTGACATCGCCGATCAAGGGATAGCCCAAGTCTTTTAAATCATCTTGAATCCAGCGCTTGTGGGAGTGGACAGAGTCAATACTGCATCCAATAACTTCAGCGCCAAGTTCTTTAAATTTCGGCAAGGCCTCTCTAAACTGGGTGATTTCAGTGGGGCAAACAAAAGTAAAATCTAGGGGATAGAAGAACAAGACGGTCCATTTCCCTTTAAAATCTGTCAAATGAATGTCTTTAAATTCTCCGCCATCAATGACTGCTGGAGCAGTGAATTGAGGGGCTGGTTGACCGATCATAGGCATAATCCGGCTCCTTATTAGTTAGTTCAGCATCCATGTTTAGAACCATCGAGCCAGCGAGTCAAAAGGGAATTGAATTCCTGAAACCATTCGTCTAGTTTGGCGAAGAAAGAGGTGTGTCATGAAATTGGTGACGTGGAATGTAAATGGTATACGTGCCTGCCAAAAAAAGGGCTTTTTGGACTTTGTGGAACGCGAAAAGCCTGAAATTCTCTGTATCCAGGAAACCAAGGCCCATACAGAGCAGTTGGATGAAGAAATCATCAATCCATTCAATTATGACAGTTTCTGGACATCGGCTTCGACGCGCAATGGTTATTCGGGCGTCGCCACTTATTCCCTATTACCGGTAGAAAAAGTTGAGCATGGCATTGGTATAAAAAAGTTTGACGATGAGGGGCGTTTTGTCGTGACCCAGATCCACGACATTTTGCTTTACAATGTCTACTTCCCAAACGGTTCGGCACGCGAAGAAAGACATCATTTTAAGCAGGAGTTCTTAAAAAAGTTTTTGCGGCATTTGATGAAACAAATTGCGACCGGCCAAAAAGTAATTGTTGTCGGAGACTACAATGTGGCTCACACAGATATTGACGTGCATGATCCCGTTCGTCTCAGTTCAGTCAGTGGTTTTTTGCCTGAAGAGCAAGAGTGGTTGTCACAGTTTCTTGATGCCGGATTCATCGATACCTTTCGACATTTTCATCCTGACGAAAAGGAAAGGTTCACTTGGTGGTCCTATCGCGAAATGGCAAGGCCAGCCAACCGAGGCTGGAGAATTGATTACATTTGTGTTTCAGAGAACCTTAAGCCACAGCTCAAGTCGGCTGATATCTTAGATCAACAGATGGGGTCTGATCATTGTCCGGTTGTTGTTGAGTTGGAAGTTTAAATGTTTGGACGATTATTATTCTTACTCACCGTCGTTCCGTTTCTTGAGCTTTATTTTTTAATTCAGTTGAGTGATTCGATCGGGTTTGGAAATACCATCCTGATTGTTTTGGTCACAGGTGTCTTAGGTGCTTGGATGCTGCGTTTGCAGGGCCATTCGATATTGATGGAAATGCAGAAACAAGGAGCGCAGGGACAACTGCCATCCGAGGCGATTGCCAAAGGTTTTTTAACATTTATCGGTGGAGTTTTGTTGTTAACTCCGGGTATTTTAACTGACGCTTTGGGGTTAAGTCTTATTTTTCCGGTTACCCAACTCCTATGGAAAAAGTTTTTTATGGGACAATGGGAAAAAGGTGTGAAAGCCGGCAGTATTCACGTCTTTTCCAACCAAGGGTTTCGAACGCCGCCACGCCAAGAAGATCCTTTCCGTCGTCCGACCCACAATCCCTTCGCAGACAGACAAGGACCTCGGCAAGTCGACAGCGAAGTGATCGATGTCGAAGTTCGATCTTCCAAGACCACGGATAAAGAAGAAGACAGCTGATAAATCGGCGCCTATTGGCACATGGCGATAATCTTTTTTTTGTGAGAAAAACTGTCTCATTTTTCTTGAGAGAAAAATTCTTTGTATTTCAATATGTCAAAAAATCCACTTCTGTGACATTTCGTCTCGTCGTTAGAAAGTTGCCGATTGAGCCACATTTACGCCTTTGCCAGTGGTTGTTTTTGAGCTTAAAAGTTCACTACAACTATTAGCAGGGGGAACCTATGAAACTTATTATTTTTATTTTTTCAATGGGCTTAACGTTTTCAGCCAATGCGAATTTTACAGACTTTAGTGAAACCGGTAGTAGTGCGGCTCAGAATCTTCCGGGAATTATCAATCAGTCAAAGGTTGATGAGATTGTGTGTGAAGGGAACTATACAATTAAAGATCATATGGCTCGAATGGGTTATATAATTCGCAGTCTGCGTGAATTGGTGAATGATTTAATCGAGGGCAGCAATGCCGATGAACTTAAGGCCGTGGTCATGATCGATAGCCAAGTTCTACGCACTCACCTTATTGCTGTTTTGCCACAGACGCCGACAAAAATAAAAAATATCGATATCGACAAGCTTCAGAAGAACAAACTAATTTTTCAGCGGTATCTTCTTAAGATGATCACTTACACCATAGACATTGAGGAAGCGCTTCTGGTGCGACCCATTACACCTGACGAGATTGCCGCCCAACGGTTAAAAATTGCCAACTCAATTATTAAAATCGATGAAACTGTGCAAGAAGCCCACAATCTATTTCGCTTCTAAACAAACTCTGTAGCTTGAGACGTTGTCGTCTTGGCAAGTCTAGGGTCTTTTTGCCCTGTTGCCCTTCAGCAAGGGGCTCTATTCTCGGGTTTTTGAAACGAGGGAAGTGGGATTTTATCCCTCTTTCTTCAAAGATGCGTTTGAAAAAAACTCTGAATTAGGCAAGCAAAAGTTTTAAAGCATAGGCGCTGTAGGCTAAGAACATTAAAAATCCCATAGCTCTTTTAAGAATGGGTTGATTGATGAGATACAGAACCAATACCAATGCTGTTGCTCCCGCCATGACGTAGAAGTCGAATTCTAAAAAACGTTGATTCAGTTCTAAAGTAAAGAAGCTGGCAACCGCTCCGGGGATCGCGAGGGTATTGATGACGTTTGAGCCAATCACATTGGCAATGGCAATATCGCTATGGCCACGCAGAGCCGCCGCCACCGACGTCGCCAGTTCCGGGAGGCCGGTGCCTGCGGAAATAATAGTGACAGCGATCACTCGTTCTGAGAGACCGGCATATTGACCTAAAGCGACGCCACCGCGTAGAGCCAGTTCGGCTCCCATGACTAGACCGCCGAAACTTAAGATGAAAAAAAAGAATGTTCGCGTCGGAGATTTGCTTTCCAAGTTTTCGAAATCGGAATCAGGCTCTCTTTCGCGAAAAAATGAGAAAACGAAGAACGTCAGCAAAGTGCCCAGAAAAATCAAGCCCTCGACCTGAGACAGCTCTAAGTTGTAAAGGGAAATATAATAGAGGCCTGTGGCGCCAACCAGCACCATCCACGAGACAAAAGTTCCACGGATGTTGCCGCGAGGCTGGAAGAACAGAGAAATGCCTCCCACAGCCAAGATATTAAAGGTGTTGGAACCCATAAGGTTGCCGATCGCAATGTCGCTACTGCCGCGAAAACCCGCCAAGACACTGGTCACGATTTCAGGAGCTGATGTACCAGCCGCGATAATGGTGGCGGCAATCACCGATGTTGGCACATTCCAGCGGCGGGCAATTCGCACCGAGGTTTCCACAAGTTTATCTCCAGATAATATAAGGAGAGTGAAGCCAGCCAAGAGTATTAAGATATTAGAAAGAACTACGACCACGGGCTAAATCCTATACGACATTTGTAGGGGAGTCCACGAGGGACCTGTCCATTTTAGGCGACTATGCTAGCATGGAAGGATATGTATCTCATGCGGATTTTCTTTATCAGCGGCATTTTATTGCTACCTCAGTTCGGGCACAGTCTATGTGTCAGTGTCAGCCAGGCCAATCTAAGGGCTGAACCCAAAGCCAGCAGTAAACTTCTGTGGACAGTCGGGCGTTACATGCCTTTGCTTGAGGTGGATTACCAAAACGGTTGGTATCTGGTGAAAGATCTCGAAGGTAAAAAGATGTGGATATATAGTAGCCTGGTATCAGAAGACTTTGATTGCGCGGTTATAAAAGTCAATGCCACCAACTTAAGGAGTATGCCAAACACCACGGCACCCCAAACACCATTGAGTGTGGCCTATAAGTACCAGCCCTTTAAAAAACTACAGCGTGAAGAAAACTGGCTCTATTTGCAGGACTCTTACGGCGGTAAACATTGGGTGATCGATCGCAATCTTTGGGAACCTTTAGAGTATACAAGGGTCAGTTACTAGAAGGCTTTGTTCTTTAATTAAGCATTTTTAAAAGAGTCGCTCATTTTTTTTGATTGTTATTTCAGCAAAAAAACCATCACTATCAATATAGTTAATAGCTTGATGGGAAAATGTATTGATGAATTAATAGGTTAGTGGCTAAAAGGCCGAACTTTTGGATTCCGCAGTAAACGACACTGTAAGAAAATGAAACTTGATTTTAGAACGACTTAACTCCGCGCCAGTGCTGCATTTTATAAAATTTCTTAGAATTACTTAAAATTAAATTGTGGAAACCTAGACCTGACAAAGGCCTGGAATTTCTATGGTTTTTTAATTTTAACCGAATTTCGACTTGCCTTTTTTTCTTCTGATGTGTCTAAATAGATCAGTTCCAAAGATGGGACAGAATAAGAATTACTAATACTGGCATTAAACACGTTGATAGGGGGGGAAATGTCTAAAATTAGTAAGAGTTTGGTGGAAGAGTGTAAATCAAAACTCTTAGGATCCAAGGAAGATCTTCTGAACAGAGTTCAAGATATTCGCAAGAATCTGCACACTGAAGAGAAGGGCGGGGATGAAGCTGACCAAACAGTTCGGGTGTTGAATGAGAGTGAAGTTCTTGGGCAACATGATCGAATTAGAAAGCAGCTTTTTGAAATTGAACAAGCCTTGGCCAGAATCGAAGGTGGAACCTACGGAATCTGTGAAGAGACCGATGAGTACATTGAGGCCGAAAGACTTTTGGCAATTCCTTGGACGCGATTAAGCATTGAAGGCGCCGAAATTCGTGAAAGCCTTAAGCGTAAATACGCCCGCTAAGTTTTTGAAACGTTTTTACAAACTGGTGGCTTTGCTAGTCTTAGCTGCCAGTTGTCAGTCACCAGAGGTTCAATCTGGAGATCGACGTCCGGCCAATAAACCACAGTCATTGGCCTTCTCGGTTCAGCCCCATTGTCCGGAGCGAACGGAGCGAGCCGCCTTCAATACGACAGTTGATATTAACAGGTGTCTGAACAACTATGTTCATGATCGAACCGAGCATGGGGTCCGTCGTCATCTTTGGTGTTATGATTCTCACCAGAGTCATGAAAGATTTTTGCGCAACAATATGTATCCCCAAAAAATGTTTTTGGATCAAAACGTGCGCTACGAACTTCCCACAAACCATCCTAAGATTCGTTTGCAGTTGGTGACCAACGCCTCCTTTTACTACATTCAAGGCGTGACCTCGGAGGGGCTCGAAGTTTCCCCTGAAGACATGCGGCAAGCGATCCAGTCCGTCACAGGCCTGCATGGCGCCACTCTGTCCCTTTTCCGCTGCGAATGCAGCCTCAATCAGGCTGAGCTGGAAAATTCTATGAATCAATGTCAGCAATATCTGACGAGCACACAAAGAGACAACACACTTTACAACGCCGTCCTGGGCGGGCAGGAAGAGGAAACCAATTCTTCGAGCCCAACAAGTCTTTAGCGAGGGATGTACTCGTCTTCTGAATCTTCTTGAATATTTAATTGTTCAGATATTTCTTTTTTCGACCAAATTTTACCGCGGCCAACTCCGGGGCAAAAACTGGCCACCTCTTTGTTCCAAGTCTTTGCTTCCATGACTTCCGGCCAAAATGGCCAGGTTCGACACTGGGTCGGGCGTCCCTCATAGACCTGGCACTGTTTGTTTTCTAAAAATTGGCAATGACCCTTTTCACCGTCAATCAGGTGATAGACGCCATCTTCTTTTTCGCAGTACTGTTTTGTGAACTGGCGAGTTGTTAAGTTCAGGTGCTGAGCCATGCGAATTCGGTCTTGTTTGCTTAAATAAACGTAACCGTATTCGCCATGGGAGACACAGCAGCGGCCCGAGCCTTGGCATTCAAAACGAATGCCATCGTGCCACCACTCTTTTTTATCGGACATTAAAACTTCGCAATCAACGCTGTTGTAAACGTGAAGTCCGTGTACTTCGTCGCACCTGGCGCTAATTTATAACGATAGCGACCTTCGTAAGCCACTTTCAGTGAAAAGATATCTGTTAATACCGAAGTCAGGTAAGGACTGTAGTTCAAACGTTGATCGTTGGAAAAGTCATTGATACTGGGTAAGAATTCAACCCAAGCCCCCAAACTAAAAGATTTGCTGTAGATATAATCGGCTTGAGCATAAAGGCGGGCATAATGATATTCAGGGTGAATGCGATTTCCGACTCCGACACGATCGCCTTGGGCCGGTTCGGAGACCAAAAGCTCTCGCGTGTAACGATAACCAACCTCAAAAAATTGTTTGTATTTTTCCGAGTTCGCTGTGAAATATTTAACACCGATATCGGCATCTTGACCGTGACGAACCCCTTGAAAGCGATCCCCGCGCCACCCGTAGGAAACAAAACCGTTGAACCATTTGGGCTCAAAGACTTTTTCATAGCGAAGAGTGGAGGCCCAGTTTTCGGCTGTCACATTTTCGGTGTCAGTGGTTTGGTCGACACCTGAAGTTTGAATGTAATGACCAGTTAGCTGTAAAACATCACGTGTCCAGTTGTAGGTGGTTCGATGTTTAAGGGAAGTGGTTTCGGACTCTGAGTTCCCGCCGGTTACTACATAGCCAAGGGCGGTTTCGTTTTCCAAACCAACTTTATCTTCCTCCGCATAACTAAAGAGAGAGAATGTGAGAAGTGTAGCTACAAGAAGTATACGAGTCATGGGACGGTCCTTTCCTTTGGTTTGCTCAAAAGGTTTTAAGGTTTAAAAAACGATTTAATTATAGTTAAAGAAGCCTTCAACAAAGGTCACTCACTAATGCGACCAGTCTTGAAACCAAGAGCTGCTCGGACTCCTGGCTGGTTGTCTAGTGTTGGCTCCCTTTAAGAAAGGGCTATCTGGATATCCGAAAGTGGGTTTAGAAAGGACCTTTTTGGGGCGGATTAAGGGTTGGGATTTTGACTGCGCAGCAGGCAGCCCGCCAGTTTGAAAAGGATGCGAGCGCCGACATTGGCGTCCCAGCCTTCAAGGTCGTACTGAGATTCGGGGGCAACTTCACAAAGGTCAAATCCAACCACGCGTTTGCCAGATTCCACGACTTCATGAAGAAGGGCTTCCATCTGAGGAAAGCTCAAGCCTCCGGGAACTGGAGTGCCGGTGTTGGGGCACAGGTCAGGGGTCAGACCATCCACATCAAAAGAGATATAAACTTCGTCACTGAGCTTAGAGACGGCCTCTCGGCAAATCGCCCGCCAGGATTCTCCATCAGACAACCTAAGGTTCACTTGTGAATCTAAATAGCTGTGGATTCTTTTGTTATCGTCACTGAAAGCTTTTTCCTCAGGACAGAAATCACGAATTCCTAACTGAACCAAAGCTTCTGGCTGTAAATCTTGCATGACGTTGTACATAATGGAGGCGTGGGAGTGGTCGTAACCTTGATAAGCGCGGCGCAAATCCATATGGGCATCGACGTGCAAGATGCTCATTTTAGCAAATTTCTCTTTTAAAGCTTTTATTAATCCGTAGGGAGCCGAGTGATCTCCTCCAACAGCAGCCACCCATTTGTTTTGATCAAGACAGGTTTTTGCTTTTTCGTAAAGCCAGTCGTTCAGTTCGCTTGAGGCTTTGTTAATTTCGCCTTGGATGTCGGCGTCCTCACCTTTGATTTCTTCGCCCTTTTCAAGAAGGTCGCGCAAAAACAAAGCTTTTTCTTTTAGAAGACGGGATTGGCTAAGAATCTCTTCTGGGGTGGGGAATTGGTAAATGCCGTGAGTGTAAAACTCTCCAAACAAGCCATCGCAAAGATCCATTTGTTTGCTGGCGGCAAAAACGCCATCGGGTCCCATCGAGGTTCCATGCCCGAAGGAGGTGGTCACTTCCCATGGAACCGGTATGAAAATCAATTGCGCCTTATCGTAGTCGTAGGGAAGGGCGAAAACTCCAGAATCTTTTTGGCCAGTGGCATTCGGATCAAAACTCATACTTTTTCATACCCCAGATTCCGTAAAAAAGAAAATTACTGAGCCGATGGCCGGTAATAATTCACTTGCTCAGCCTTCAGTGGGGTGTTCCCCAAAATCAAATCGGCTGATTTTTCAGCTGTCATCATGATCGGGGCGTAGATATTTCCATTGGTGATATAAGGCATCACCGAACCATCAACCACGCGCAGTCCTTCCAGGCCATGCACTTTCATCGATGTGGGATCGACCACGGCCATGTCATCGATACCCATTTTGCAGGTTCCACAAGGGTGAATGGCGGTTTCGCTGTCTTTGCGGACCCAATCGAGAATCTCTTCGTCAGTTTTCACCTCGGGGCCAGGGGACAGTTCACCACCATTGTACTCAGCCATGGCTTCTTGGTTTAAAATTTTACGGGCTTTGTGGATCGCCTCCACCCACTCTTTTTCATCTTCTTTTGTTGATAGATAATTAAAAAGCAAAGCCGGGTACTGTTTGGGATCTTTTGATTTGATTTTTATGGACCCACGAGAGTTCGAGTACATCGGCCCAACATGAACTTGATAACCATGACCCCCCTCGGGAGAACTGCCGTCATAACGAATGGCTAAAGGTAGAAAGTGGAACATCAAATTTGGATACTTATAACTTTCGTTGGAGCGAATAAAGCCCCCGGCTTCAAAATGGTTTGTCGCTGCCGGACCTTTGCGAAATAGCCATTGCAAGCCAATCCAGGGTTTACGATACCACTTTAAGGCGGGATTCATTGAGACCGGTTTTTTGCAGGAGTACTGCACATAAACTTCCAGATGATCTTGCAGATTTTCACCGACACCCTTTAAGTCGTGGACCACCGGGATCTCATGCTTTTCGAGCAGATTGGGATTGCCAACCCCCGACAGCTGCAAAAGCTGCGGTGAACTGACGGCCCCTGAGCAAAGAATGACTTCGCCAGCGTGGACTTGATGTCGTTTACCTGATGAGTCTTCATATTCAATGCCGACAGCCCTTTTGCCTTCGAACAGTATTTTTGTGGTTAGAACCTTCATTTTGAGTTCTAGGTTGGGGCGATCTTTGATGGGGTGGTAATAAGCGCGCGCCGCACTCCAGCGCCGACCTTTGCGAACATTGCGATCGAAAAGCCCAAAGCCTTCTTGTTGAAAGGCGTTCACGTCGTCGGTTCTGGGAAAACCAGCTTGCTCACAGGACTTTAAAAAGGCTTTAAACAACGGATTTACTCCCGGGCCTCTTTCAAGAACCAGAGGGCCTTCGGTGCCGCGGTACTCATTGCCACCTGCCGTGCAGTTTTCCATTTTTTTAAAATACGGAAGACAGTGGGAGTAATCCCAGCTTTGCATACCAGGATCAGCGCCCCAGCGTTCGAAATCCATGGGGTTGCCCCGTTGAAAAATCATTCCGTTGATAGAGCTAGAGCCGCCTAAGAGTTTACCGCGAGCATGAAAAACTTTTCGATTATTCAAATGAGGTTCTGGCTCGGAATGAAAACACCAGTCGTAGTTTTTGTTGCCGATGGGATAGGTCAGGCCTGCGGGCATGTGAATGAACAGATCCCAGATATGGTCGGCGCGACCGGCTTCGAGCATTAAAACTTTATTCTCAGGAGATTCGCTCAGGCGGTTGGCGAGTACGCAGCCGGCAGAGCCTCCTCCAACAATGATATAATCGTAGGGCTTTTTCATGGCCCTAGTCTTACAATATAAATTTAATGAGTACCACCGTCAGAATCAATAAAGCTGAAACGATGAGTGTGATTTTTTCAAAATGAGCTTCGATCCAAACTTGAGCCTTGGGTCCCATAAAATAAATAATTCCACCCAAAATAAAATAGCGCAGACCGCGAGACAGAATCGAGGCTAGGACAAAGGGCAATAGGGGCACTTCGGCCACTCCCCCAGCGATAGTAAAAATCTTAAAGGGAATCGGGCTAAAGCCGGCCACAAAAAGCGATATGAATGTTGTGCCCCCATCGCGCATATGTCCAGTGACGCGATAAAAGGCTTCAGGGGAAAAAATAAAATCAAAAAAGAAAGGCGATATCGCCGACCACGCAAAAACACCTATAAAATAGCCGGCCACAGCCCCAAGGACCGAAAATAAAGTGGTGAGAAAGGCGTAGTAGAAACTGTTTTTTGGCTTTGAAAAACCCATGGCCAGAAGCAAGGGGTCCACTGGTAAAGGGAAGATCGAGGCTTCCAAAAAAGAAAGGACGGATAGCGCTTTTGTGGCGTGGGGGTGTTTAGCCCAGCGTAGTGTCCATTCATAGGCCAAATAAATTATAGCGATAAATTTCTTTAACATGGATTAAGACTACTCGTCTTATTCAGGTTCTTCAAGATAGGTGTAACCGGCTAGTCCATGCTGGTAGTACCGCATCAAAGTTCGAGCTTCGATTTTAGTCATTCGACCTTCAATGATGGAGTGTTCAGAGGCCTTGCGGATTTTGGCAGTCAGTTTTTCAAGATTGTATTGAACGTAAGACAACACCTCTCCGACCGTGTCGCCCTCGACAACGTCGTCAACACTGTATCCATTTTCAGTAATGGAAATGTGGACGGCGTCGGTGTCACCGAAAAGATTATGAAGGTCTCCTAAGATTTCCTGGTAGGCACCAACCAGGAAAACACCAAGATAGTAAGGCTTTTCGGGCGAATATCCATGCACCGGTAAGGTGTTGCGTGGCTCCCCCGCCTCGACATCGATAAATTCAGCGATTTTTCCATCCGAATCACAGGTCATGTCCACCAAGGTCACTTCTTGTTCTGGCTTTTTATCCAAACGATGAATAGGAAGCACGGGGAACATATGTCCAACCGCCCAAGAATCAGGCAAAGATTGGAAGACTGAGAAATTGCAAAAGTAGGTGTCAGACAATAGGCGGCGGAGAGTTTCATAAAGATCTTCGTGTTCTTTGCGATTTTCCACCATTTTACACATGCGTGTGGTGATCGACCAAAAATACTGCTCGATCTTCGCTTTTTCCGCTAACGACAGGATGCCGAAGGTAAAAAGCTGCAGGGAGTTCTCCTGAATATCCATCAGATCATGAAAATATTCGTTAGCATTTTCTAAATCCAAAGTTTCGTAAATTTCTTTGAGTTCAACCAGGACCTTGTTTTCATCTTTGGTAACAGCTGGCGGGGCTTCGTGCATTTCCACCCGATTCAGACCGATCACATCAAAAATAAGAGCCGAGTGATGGGCGACCATGGCACGGCCTGCTTCGGTCACGATTGTCGGCATCGTCACCTTTTTCTCTTCGCATACATCTTTGATGATTGAGACCACGTCATTGGCATACTCTTGGACCTTATAATTGACCGAGCTATCTGACGCAGCGGAACCGTCATAGTCAACTCCCAGGCCACCACCCACATCGAGGTAGCGAGGATGGGCCCCGAGGCGAACCAACTCAGAATAAACTTGAGCTCCTTCTTTCAAAGACGTTTTAATTGTTTTAATTGATGGAATCTGCGAGCCAATGTGAAAGTGTATAAGCTCTAAAGCAGGAAGCTGTTCGGCTTTTTTTAGTTTTTCAAAAGCTTTAAAAATTTCAGAGGTTGTTAAGCCAAACTTCGAGCGGGCTCCGGCCGAATCCACCCAGCGGCCCGAGGCTTTCGATTGAAGTTTCGCACGTAAGCCAATTTTAGGTTCAATATTAAACTTTTGAGCCGCCTTCAATATCATATCCAGCTCTTCAAGCCGTTCGACAACAATGATCGTGTTACGGCCGAGCTTGCGAGACAGTACAGCGGTTTCGATGTACTCTTGGTCCTTAAATCCGTTGCAAAGAATAAGGGCCTGAGGGTTACTCATCATAGCCAAAACCACCAAGAGCTCGGGCTTACTGCCGCACTCAAGGCCCAGATTGTACCGGTCACCAATTTCAGTGATCTCTTCGATTAAATGTCTTTGCTGATTGACCTTGATGGGAAAGACACCCTGATAAGATCCCTGGTACTCATACTTTTCAATGGCATTTTCAAAACACTGGTTCAAAAGCTTGATGCGCTCAAAGGTGATGTCGGGAAAACGCAAAAGCATAGGGCAACGAATACCGCGCTCTTGCAGTTCTTCGGTAAGCTCTAAAAGATCAACATGGGGGTTTTCTTTTCCTTGAGGACAGACGATTAGGTTACCGGCCTCATTGATATCGAAATAACCCGAACCCCAAGTGTCGATGCCGTAAAGTTCTTTGGCTTTTTGTAAATTCCACTCAGGCCAGTTCATTCCGCTCCTACTTCGCAATCACGTTTAGAATCTTACCAGGAACATAAATGACTTTACGGATTGTGGCATCCCCAATGGCATTTTTTACAGCCTCGATCTCTTGTGCTGAGGCCATAGCTTCGTCCTGACTGGTTTCTTTGGTTACATCAATGATTCCTCGTTTCTTACCGTTGACTTGAACCGCAATGGAAACACTGTCGTCGCCAATCAGTTGAGCGTCATATTCGGGCCAAGAAGCTAAAGAAGCAAAACCTTTTTCTCCCATCGCCGACCAGATCTCTTCACAAAGATGGGGGGCGAAGGGGGTGAGAAGGAGGATAAGCTTTTTCAAGGCTTCTGAGGAATGAGAGTTCTCTTTGTACATTTCGTTGACGAGAATCATAAGGGCACTGATCGCGGTATTAAAATCAAGATTTTCAATATCCGTGCCGACCTTCTCGGTTGTTTTGTGAATCAGTTTGTTCAACGACTCGGAAGGTTTTGAATCATCTCCAAGAAATTTTCCATTTTCGTCTAAGCACAAACGCCAAACTCGATCGAGAAATTTCCGAACACCATTAATTCCGTTAGGGTTCCAGGGTTTGTCGCGATCCATGGGACCAAGAAACAAGATAAAGCAGCGTAAGGCATCGGCGCCGTACTGATCGCGAACTTCGTCAGGGTTCACCACGTTGCCGCGGGACTTTGACATCTTCTCACCATCTAAACCAAGGAGCATTCCCTGGTGAGCCAATTTTTGAAAAGGTTCCGGGACGGGGCAAAGACCAGCGTCATACAGAACACGGGTCCAAAAGCGCGAGTACAACAAGTGCCCTACGGTGTGTTCGGGACCGCCCACATACAAGTCAACAGGCATCCAGTAACGTTGCTTTTCAGGGTCCGCAAACATTTCAGAGTTTTTTGGGTCAAAGTATCTTAAAAAGTACCAAGAGGAGCCAGCCGACCCGGGCATGGTGTCGGTTTCTCGTTCGCCTCCATTGTGGGACACCCAGTCTTTGTTTTGTGATAAAGGGGGGCGTCCATCTTCTGTGGGTTCATACTTGGCCACCTCTGGAAGGACCACAGGAAGTTCTTCAAAAGGAATCTCTTGTGGTTTTCCATCTTTATGAAGGATCGGGAAGGGCTCACCCCAGTAACGCTGACGGCTAAACAGCCAGTCGCGCAGTTTAAACTGAATGGTTTTATGGCCCACACCTTTTTCTTGAATATGGGCAGTGATTTTGTCGATGGCTGTTTTTTTATCCAAACCATTGAGAAATTCAGAATTGCACAGAATGCCGTCACCCATAAAAGGTAAACCTTCTTCACTTTCAAGCACGCGACGAATGGGCAGTCCGAATTTCTCAGCAAACTCGAAGTCTCTTTCATCGTGACCCGGCACCGCCATAATGGCCCCCGTGCCGTAATCCATTAGGACGTAGTCGGCAATCCAGATCGGTATTTTTTGATCCGTGACGGGATGAATAGCATGGGCGCCAGTGAAAACACCGGTTTTATTGGTGTCGGCTTTTCGATCCAGTTCTGATTTACGAGCCGCTTGTTCCACATAATCTTCAACTTCGTTTTTTTGCTCAGCAGTGGTGATTTGTTCGACAAAAGGATGTTCTGGCGAAAGCACCATAAAGGTGACCCCGTACAGGGTGTCCGGACGGGTGGTGAAGACCTCCAGGTTTTCCTTAATGCCTTCAACTCCAAAAAAGATTTCAGCGCCGACGCTTTTTCCGATCCAATTGCGCTGACCCTCTTTGGTTCGATTGGGCCAATCAATTTTATCAAGACCTTGCAAAAGTTGGTCGGCGTAATCTGTGATCTTTAACATCCATTGCTTCATCGGCTTGCGAACCACCGGGTGTCCGCCACGTTCACTTTTTCCGTCGACAACTTCTTCATTAGCAAGAACGGTTTTCAGAGCCGGGCACCAGTTGACGGGGACCTCTTTTTGGTAGGCGAGTCCTTTGCGGAAAAGCTCTAAGAAAATAAATTGCGTCCACTTGTAGAAATCGGGTTCACAAGTGGCCACTTCAGCTGTCCAGTCAAAGCTGAAGCCAAAGCTTTTCAATTGGCGGCGAAAATTCTCGATAGCCTTTTGTGTGGTTTTGGCAGGATGCACGCCGGTTTGGATCGCATACTGCTCGGCTGGCAGACCAAAAGCATCATAACCCATGGGATGTAAAACATTAAAACCCTTTTGCCGCTTGTAGCGGGCCACCACATCGGTGGGTGTGTAGGAAGCCATATGGCCCACATGCAATCCGCTGCCTGAAGGATACGGAAACATGTCCAATGCATAGAATTTGGGTTTTTTGGACGGAAATTCAGCAACAAAGGCGTCACTGTCTTCCCAGGCTTTTTGCCACTTCGAATCGATAGAACCATGATTGTAAGACATGGGCGGATACTAGCAATCTGGAGACCTAGACTCAAGTCACTAAACTTGAGTTTTTACTGATAATTTTCAATGGGGGATTTAAAATGAAGGGATGGAACTGGACCCTAAAATACTTCTCGTTGATGACGATCCCGATAACTTAAAAATAGTGAAAAGGTTATTGGAAAAAGAGGGCTACTCGGTGGAGTCGGCCACCTCCGGAAAAGATGGGTTGTCTCTTCTGGACAGCTACCGGCCGGATTTGGTTCTCTTGGACGTCAACATGCCTGGTATGGATGGCCTTGAAACTATTCAACTTTTAAAAAGAAAAGAGAATGCGGCCGCCGTTGTGTTTGTGACAGCCAACACCGCCACCGAGGATGTGATTCGGGGTCTTGACGCTGGAGCTCTGGACTATATCTCGAAACCGTTTTCGGGATTGGAGCTTTTAGCGCGAGTGCGCGCCCAACTGAGGGTGAAGAAATTACAGGACGACCTTCGTGAGGCCAACCGAAAATTGCAGGGGTTGGTGGAGATTGACGATCTGACCGGGCTCTACAACATGCGATCGGTTTATGAAAAGATGGATCAAGAGATCGAACGGGCCCGTCGGTATGGTCATGGCGTGGCTGCCATCATGCTGGACATGGATCACTTCAAAGGGGTTAACGATAACCACGATCACTTGTTTGGTTCCCATGTTCTGGCTGAAGTGGGGAAAATTATCCGTGGTAACATACGGACCCACGATTTTGGGGCCCGCTACGGGGGCGACGAATTTCTAATTTGTTTATCGCAAACAACTGCGGAAGGGGCCAAACTTTTCTGTGAGAGACTTCGCAAAACCATGGAAAACTATCATTTCAAACACGAATCCGATGAGATTAAGCTGACGGCTTCAATGGGCTGTGCGGTCGTCGTCGAAGGTAAGTCCATGATGGATGGTCGCTCGCTGGTTCGTCATGCTGATCACTGTTTATACAAATCAAAAGAGAACGGACGCAACCAAGTCACCTTCACTGAAATCAGAGATGATCAAGTGGACGTTAAATCCCATTCGGTAGAACGCCGTAAAGCCAATTAGATTCTTTTTGCGAGAGCTTCACCAATTTAGAAGTTGAGTTCTGAAATCAATCACTCTTTGCAGGTTTACTTATTGCCGGTGCAGCTGGGAAGGGTTCAAGAGTCGGATCATTTTTGAGCTCGTTTTCCGAGGGTGTTTTATGAACCGATCCTTTTTCACGAATGAGTTTTTCGAAATCGGTAAATCCGTCTCCGGTTAGCTGAAATGTTCTCAGATCATTAAGTGTAATGGTGGTTCCATCTTCCAGAAAGAAGTTCAAATCGATGATACGCGCTCCCTGGGTCAGCTTTGGATTGTAGGCATCGTGAATTTTTGTTAGCTCAGCTTGTTTATTCTGTTTGTGAAGGTTCAGGTACTCTTGCAGTGTCACCAGACCGTTGACTTGCGTGTCTTCAAGCAGGTGCTTCAATTCGTTTTGATAGGGAGCCATCGATAAAGTGTTCTCACTTGGAGAATTGTGTGGACCCATGGAAGGATTGGATCCCGAAAAACTGATTGAAGTGATCTTCATGTTTGCCCCCTTTGGCAGTTTTTTTGTCTTAGATTGGGTTTTCTCTGTGGCACTATGACAACTAACAATGATTGCAACCAACATCACAACGACACAATTCCATTTACGCATACTAAAATTGTAGCAAACAAAAGAGCTGTATCGAAACGAATTGTTTTAATAAAAAGCAGAGGAAATCAGCCAAACCGCCGAAGTCTGTGAACAGATGTTTTATTAATGGCAGCACTACATTTTTTCAGGGGCAGGAATACCGAGTAAAGCCAGACCTTGTGCTAAAGCTGTTTGCACTGAAGAGACTAAACCGAGGCGAGCCGCTTTCAAATTCGCATCTTCAATTTTACCAATGGGGCAGGCTTGATAAAAGCTATTAAAAAGTTTTGCTAGATCATAAAGGTAATTACAGATTCCCGAAGTCTTATAGGTCTCCAGAGACTTGAACATCGCATGATTAAAAAGGCTTAAATGAATCATTAACTCTGTTTCGCGCTCGTGAGTGAGAAGATTCCAATCTGGTTTTTCTTGAACTTCGCTGCCAAACTTTCTTAATAATGAGCAAATTCGCGCGTGAGAGTACTGAATATAGGGGCCCGACTCTCCGTCAAGGCGAAGCCATTCGTTCATATCAAAAACGATCTTTTTTGCGGGGTCCATGCGATTCATTCCGTATTTGATGGCCCCTTGAGCGACATCGTCAGCCGTTTTATCGATGTCTTCTTGGCTCCACTCGTCTTTGTAGCGATCTAAGTACTCTGTTTTAATAGTTTGTCGCATGTTCTCGATCAGTTCGGTGATCGGAATAATATTGCCTTTGCGTGAGCTCATGGCTCCGTCTGGTAGTTCCACAAAATTGTATTTCAGGTGACGGCATCTGTCGGTGTCACCCAATCCGAACTTCCCAAAGGCTGTAAAGACTTGTTTGAAGTGAAGCTCCTGACGAAGATCAACAACAACAATACTTTCTTGTGGATCAAATTCAGCAAACTTACGTCGCGCCAGTTCCAAATCTTTTGTAGAGTAGAGCCCGTTACCATCTGACTTTAAGAAAAGAGCAAAGCCCAGCTTCTCGTCTTCCAAGTTGACTCCAAGAGCGCCTTGGTCCTCAATAAGCTTGCCTTCTTTAAAAAGAGTTTTTGCTAGCTGCACGGAATCCGAATCGACGTCAGACTCCCAATACCACTTGTCAAATTCAACACCAGCCCAATCGTAAACTTTAGTCATCAATTCAATCGACCAGTCCCGTGTTTCCTTCCAGAGCTCAAAGAACTCGCCCTGCTTCTGTTCAATTTGTTTTAAAATCTCAGTTAACTGTTGTCGATTTTGGTCTTCTTGTGGAGTTCCTTTTTCATCTTCCAACTTGTTGTGGGCGGCCGAATACATTTTTCCTAGCCATTCGCCTTTGTTGGTCTGCGGAACTTGCTCTTGGTTGTGAAACTTTAAATACCACAAGCATTTTGCAACATGAGTTCCAACATCACCTGGAAAGGTGCAAGACACCACATTGTTTCCGCAATATTTGAATAAAAGAATTAACGAATAACCAAAACATAAATTTCGCATATGCCCAACGTGCAGTTCTTTGTGCGTGTTGGGCTGGGAGTATTCGATCAAAAATGGTTTTTCTTGGCTTGTTGGAATCGCAAAATAAGCTTTACTTTGCATGGGCTCAAGAACCGTTTGTCCCCAAAAATTGGGTTTTAAAAAGAAATTCAGATAGGGGCCGACAGACTTAATTTGGTCCGTCATTTCCTGATCCGACCACTGGTCTGCGATTTGATCAGCAATTTCTTTAGGATTTTTTTTCAATTCTTTGGAAAGTTTGAAACAAGGAAAGGCTAAGTGACCCATCTTCGAGTTGGGAACCGTTGCCAGCTCTTGCATGATTTCCGTTGGATCTAGCTTCACTTGAAAACAATTTTCAATTTGTTCACTGACTTTCTGGGCGATTTGACTTCTCATGGGATCGTGCAAACTGTTCATTGTTTTCCTCGTGTTTTCAGAGAGATATACCAACATTTATGCACAATGAGAATGACATTTTTCAGAAATTCAAGCCTAATAGGGCATGATGAAAACCGAGTTAAAGAGCTTCGAGCTCCCCTATAGCCTAAAACAACATGAGTTTTGCAATTTGATTGTCGACAGTCCCAGTTTGCAAAAAAATCCCTTGGGTGATCCCAGTCGCCGTCACAACTATATTCTGTTACCGAAAAGCAAAAAAAAGGCGTTTCCCGTCGTGTTTCATTTATCGGGTTATTTCTCCACAGGCTACAATCAGTTTCAGGCCAAAACGCTGAATCAAAATTTTATTCAGAAAGTTGATGCCGGAGTAAATACCGGAAAATATCCCCAGGCGGTCCATGTTTTTGTTGAGGCGACCACCTATTGGGGAGGCTCGCAATTTATCAACAGTCCTGGGTGTGGAAAATATGGCGACTATGTCAGTAGAGACCTATTCAAGGCGGTGCAAAACAATTTTTCTATAAGCGCCAACCCATCCAATTTATGTGTCATGGGCGGATCAAGTGGAGGCTATGGAGCGTTGGCATTGATCAGTGAAAAAAACAGTCCCTTCGGAGTGGCGTTTGCGACTGCTCCGGATAGCTACTTTGAAGCCAGCCTCTTGCCCGAACTCTTCAACGCGGCTCCAGAACTATTGAAGTATAAAAACTTTAAATCTCTAAAAAAAATGATCGCTGCCGGCGACATCCAAGACAAGCGATCGTTTTTTAATCTGGCTAATGTTGTCGCCATGGCTCATTGTTATTCGCCGAAGAAAGCCTTCAAAAATGACTATTTGGAATTTCCTATCGACCTTCACACGGGTATTATTGATTCCTCTCTTTGGAAAGCCTGGCTTAAGCATGATCCGGTCCGTTTTTTAAAAAGACGGAAGAAAAGCTTGCAAGGTAAAACGATTCATTTAGATGTGGGGAAGTATGATAACTTTTCCCTGCAGTTTGGAGCGCGCCAGATCGCCGAGATCTTAAAGTCTAACAAAGTTAGGCATAGCTATACGGAATTTTCGGGCAATCACTTTGGTCTCTCGGCTCGACGTTTGCAATTTTTAGAACATTTATCAAAGTCCTGGAAGGCTTATGTCCTCAACTAAAGAAACCTTAAGTCCGATTGTTCGCGGTTCCTCCGTGCTTGCCATTATAGTCGCAGTTTTAATTTTTTACGTGAAGTTTATGGCCTTTAGGATGACGGGGTCCCAGGCCCTGTTCTCTGAAGCCATGGAAAGTATCGTTAATATCTTGGCGGCGGTGATTGCATTTTTTGTGATCGTCTATGCCGCAAAACCGGCTGATAAGGATCATCCCTACGGACATGGCAAGATGGAGTACTTGTCGGCGGCTCTTGAAGGTGGACTGATCGCTTTTGCCGCTTTTCTTATTATCGTCGAAGCCCTTCAAGCCTTCTATGAAAACACCCCGTTGGTGGAACTTGAGACAGGCTTGGGTTTATTAGCAGGAACGGCTGTGGCTAACTTATCCACGGGTATTTTTCTGAAGGTGACGGGGCGGCGCAAACACTCGATGGCTCTTGAAGCCAGTGGCCGCCATCTGATGGCTGATTTTTGGACCACTGCCGGAGTCATTGTGGGCCTTGCCTTAGTCATTGTGACCGGCATTGTTTGGATCGATCGAGTCTTGGCAATCTTAGTAAGCTTGCATCTTATTAAGGAGGCTTATGGACTGATTCGTAAAGCCGTGGGTGGGCTTCTGGATGAAGAGCAGACCTCGGTTCTGGAGCAGATTCAGGATGTGGTCAACAATCATAAGCAGCCCGGGATTATACAGGTCCATCATTTAAGAGTGATGCGAGCCGGGCGCTACCATCATATCGATGCGCATGTTGTGGTTCCTGAGTATTGGACTGTCGAGCAAGCTCATGACAACACCAATGTTTATGAGCGAACCTTATTTGCTAACTATGAATTCTCCGGTGAAATTCATTTTCACATCGATCCCTGTCGAAAACTTTATTGCCAATTTTGCAACGTCAAAGACTGTCCGGTGCGCCAGGAGGAGTTCAAAGGCTTTCGCAAAATGTCTCTCAATGAATTGACCAGCACCGAAGAACCCAAAGAGATCACGGTTCAATTAGAAAACTAGATAACGTTGACAGGGTGAAAACCTCTAAGACTGATATCATCGAATAATTTGAGTTTGAAGGTTTTCTCTGTATCCGATTTTTAGACACGCACCAGACTGGAGTGACAGTACTATTTTCTAATAGCCGCCCGCTCCACCTTCGGAGCGATAGTCAAAGGCGGCCTCAAGAAAGCCCTTTTTGTTAACTCGAACTCCGTTGACTCGCGATCCCCAACTCTCTTCGACCTTATGTCCCAGTTTCTCTAACGCTTGAATCGAAAGAGGCGGCAATTTCTTGTCATCGACGTAGACAATGTCGGGTTTGAATTGGTGATGCAAACGAGGCGCATGAATGGCCTCTTCCATGTCATAGTTTTGCGCTAAAACACGATACAGAGTCTGCAAGACACCGGTGATAATTCGAGGCCCTCCGGGAGCGCCAAGGGCCATAACCACTTTGCCTTTTTTGGCGACCAGGGTTGGGGACATCGAGCTCAAAGGTCTTTTGCCGGCTTCGACAAAATTGTTTGATCCTTGAGTGAGACCAAAGAGATTGGGTTTTCCCGGGCGGGTTGTAAAGTCATCCATCTCATTATTAAGAGCAATTCCATAGGTGTTGGTGGCAACCTTTGATCCAAAGACTCCATTGAGTGTAATTGTCATAGCAATACCGTTGCCATTGCTATCGAGGACACTAAAATTTGTTGTTTGATTGGATTCTTTAAATTCAGTGTCATCGATAGGTTTAATGGTTAAAGTTTTATCGGGCTTAATTTTTGCTGCCCATTCTGACAACTTTTTATCGTCTAAAAAATCGTCGGTGGGATTTGTAACAAAGTCGGGGTCACCCAATAAGTTTCGATTTCGAAAGTTGATCTTCATAATTTCAGCGAAGTAGTGAAACTCCAACGTGCTTAGCGGCTGCAATTTCTCCATCTTTAGTTTCTCGGCCATTTTTAAACTGGCTGCGATAAGTAGGCCTCCGCTGGAAGGTGGGGGCATAAGGTACAAGGTGTGACCTTTAAATGTGGAGCGCAAAGGCTTGAGCCAGCGGACCTTGTAGTTGGCGAGGTCCTTGCGAGTCATCACGCCACCTTCTTTTTCAATGGTCGAAACGATATCGCGGGCAATCTTTCCCTCATAAAAAGGCGTGATGCCTCGGTTGCGCATGAGTTTTAAAGCCTTGGCTAGTTGTTTTTGGATGACGATTTCACCAGGCTTGTAGGGCTGTCCTTTTTTGTTTAGGAAGTACTTTTTCCCAGCCTCATTGAAGAGGTCTTTAGCCATCGTCGCGCGCTGAACATTTTCACCAGTAATGGCGTGGCCTTTTTCGGCCAGCCGTATGGGCGTGTCAAAAAGAAGCGACCAGTGGATTTTACCGTACTTTTTATGAAGGGCCCACAGGCCCGCCGGAATTCCTGGAACTCCGATGGCGTGGGGGCCTTTGCGGGAGGCGTCTTCAGCTTTGTCTTTATAAAAATCTTTGTGAAACTTCTCGGGAGCCGTCTCGCGGAAATCTAGAGCCTGAACGGGGTCTTTCCCCATTTTCACCATAGCAAACCCGCCACCGCCCAGGGAAGCGTGCCGAGGGTTGGTCACCGCCAAGGTCAGGGCAATCCCGACGGCCACATCGACCACATTGCCCTTTTTTCGAATCAACTCTTCAGCCACCTGAGCGGATAACGGTGTGGGGGTCGCCACCATCATTTTATGGCCGAGCAATGGCTCGCCCATCAAGTTGTTGCTGAATAAGATAACAATATGAAATAACAAAGAAATTCTAAGCATTTTACCGATCCTTTGGCCGTCAGGCGATCACTATAATCATGGAAGCATTTGAAATTCAATCACTGCTGAAGGCTTTAAAAATTACTCATTCTTTTCTGTTTCACCGGGGTGTTTTTCATTTTTTCAGCGGAGATTGCCCTGATTAAGAGCCTTTGATAGGTGTACCTTATGAAAACCCTTCAATGTGATGTGAATCCCTACGTGGAACTCATGTATACCGAGTTCAAAGACTGGTCGTTTGATGAATCGGCGGCCGATAACCGTGGTCAGTGGAAGCAAAAGGTTTTTGGTTGTCCCCAGGACACACCCTTTGACCTAGAGATCGGCACGGGCAATGGTACCCACTTTGCTCAGCTCACGGAGAATTATCCCGAGCGTGTGTTCCTCGGTCTTGAACTGAAATTTAAAACATTGGTTCAAAGTATTCGGCGCAGTTTGCGGGCCGGCTGCCGCAATGGTCGGATGGCGCGTTTTCGAGCCGAGGGTATCTGTGAGTTGTTGGCACCCAACGAAATCGATAATGTCTACATTCATTTTCCCGATCCCTGGCCCAAAAAACGTCATCATAAAAATCGCTTGATTCAAAAAAAGTTTCTTAAGGATTTATATACCGTGGTTAAACCGGGAAGCTTTGTAGAGTTCAAAACCGACAACCAAGATTATTTCAAATGGGCCATCAATCATTTCCGACAAGGCCCCTTTGAAATTGCTTTTTTCACTGAGGATTTACACAAATCTTTTCGAAAAGAAAAAAACTTCGTCACCCACTTTGAATCTCTGTTCCTAAAAAAGAATCAACCGATCTACTACTGCGGCCTTCGTAAACCAGCTGACTAATTTCTCTTTAAAAGGGTTTGCAGTAAAAAAGGTTCCTTAATGATTGTCGTAAAGTTTGATAGGCTTCGCCGTCCTTCGGCTTCTGACCACCAAGCGAGGGGCAACGAGCGTTGAATTTTTCGCTGTCCTTCCATAAATAGTGAGTGCTGCCAATTTTATATCGCGAAGCTAATTGGAGTGACACCGGCGCCTTCCACTGATTCAAACCAAGACCTTCATATTCGGATTCGACAAATGAGGGAAGCTTTTTAAAACCAAAGCGATATCCCATTTTTACCTGTATAAAAGGGTCGTTGCAACCACTAGACCTCAACAAGCGTTGCGTGCTGTCGGGCGGATTACCGGCAGGACATTGAAACGCTCCGTTGGCGAAAAGGACAAGTTCGACTTGCTCACCGGGCTTGATTTGATAAACGGGTGTTGATGACTCTGAATCTTTTGATTCAGCTCTCAAACCGAGAACCTGCCAAGTGGCTCCAAGTGAAATCACCTCTGTTTGAAACATGGAGTTCGGGAAACGGCTGAAAATTGGAATAAGGGTGACTTCTGTCGCTGGTGTGGTGATCTTGACGAAGGCAACCGCCACTCCTTGATTGCGAATTGTGTACTTCAATATAGGTTCATTTTGGTAATCAATGGCGTCGGTCCCCTGAAGGTAGGATTCGACGTGCGCATTAAGGTTTGATGGGTGTCTTTGTACGAAAAACTTTTGAGTCACCCATGTGGAATCTTTGGATTCGAAAACCAAACGGCACTGTTGCAGGTTTTGATCGAGAAAAAGACTCTCAGGAAAATATTCGGCGGCGGATTTGGGCTCACCAAACAACAACGTTTGCGAACGTCTGTCACTGCAAAGCGTTTCCACTGTGCCTTCGGTTAGCGGCCAAGAAAAACTGCGACTAACGATGTCAGAGTGATGGAAGTACAAAGGCTTGTTATTATCCGAACGGAGAAAATCAATTTCGTAATTATGAAAATTGGCAATATTTAAAATCTGTACATCGACGATACGAATGCGGACATCTTCGTGATTCCCATCTGACATGTTGATGTCTAAGGAACAAGAGACCTGTGCGGGATTCTCAGACGGGGTGAAGACTAAGGAGGGAACCACATCTTTAACGGCCAGTTCGCTGACATTCTGATGTTCACTGACTTTTTCGACAACCCCTTGCAGGCGATTGGTGCGGCAGGTGGTAAGAGTGGTCACCTTGCTGTATCTCAACGGAATTTCGTCGTCACTTAGAGAAATAAAGCTGGAGATACGGAGACTTTTGGTTTTTTGAATTTTTTGGATAGTTTCGTCCGAGTTGCGAATCTCCACTGATAATTTAGATTTTGGTTCCGATTGTTCGGACTGTTGGTCCGAGCTGCAAGATATCAGTCCCAGACTTAAGATAACTAAAAATTGTATGAATAAATACGGCCTTCTCATGATTAAACTCCTTTGTTGGAGTTCTTAATGAGCAATGCTTGGGCCAGTTACCAATAGGTGGTTTCGGCCATGGCGTTATCTTTTAAAAACAGTTGGCAGCTTAAACGCTCGCCGGGTTCGCCACCATTTTTTTGTAAAGTTTTCTTTTCCAGATCAGAGGGAGGGGGCAGCTCTCCCGGGGTAAAAACCCGCATTCGGCACTTGCCGCAAATGCCATCGCCTCCACAACTGGACGCCACTTGAATGCCTTGATCAAGGAGGTTTTGCATCAGAGTTTTTTTGGGATCCACTCCGATGACTCGATTGAGCTGTGGGCAATTGAGTTTGGGCACAACTCCCCCTTAAGTTGGAAGAACGTCGGTCCTATGGTATCTATTTCAGCGTATGGAAACAATGGCTTTTTTAGGATGCTCGCGAGGACTTGGGCGGGCGGTCACATTGGAAATGGATCAACAAGGCCACTTGGAGCAAGCTCTTCTGTGTGCTCGCAAACAAGAGTCTTTGTCGACACTGGCAACAGAGTTGAAGTGTGATTCGGAAATTGAAGTTCTGGATTTTTCCCAGCGCCCCTCGGTCGAAATTCTACTTGCGGCTTTGCGAACCCATCGCCCGCAACGTATTTTTTATTTTGCGGGTGGAGGGCCTTATGGCCTGTTCGCAAGCAAAGCTTGGAAAGATCACCTTTGGGCCCTGCAGGTTTCCTTCCTAACTCCCAGTGAGGTTTTGCATCGACTTCTTAGTGATCAGCAGTTTGATTTTGTAAAACAGATCATTTTTATTGGCTCTCGCATTGCTGATAGCCGGCCCGATCCCATGGCCTCCAGTTATGCTTCGGCTAAACATGGGCTGAAAGGGCTGGTGGAATCTCTGCAAGGTGAGGATCTTGGGGTGGATTTACGGTTTTTTCGGCCCGGCTACATGAATACAGACCTTCTCCCCAAAAATGCGGGTCCACGAACCCAAGGAACCTCTGAAGTTTTAGAACCCCAAAATGTGGCAAAAGATTTCGTAAAATGGGCTTTGGATCCTTCTGGAGCCTCCATTTTAGATATCGGAGCCTGACACGTCATATCTTGGGCGCCTCCGGAGGTGTCGGTGGGCATGGGTTGTGGTAAGAAATCTATCAACGCACCACCCACAATTAAAAGGAGAGCGGAATGAGCCAAGTTGAAAATGTTATTATTGTCGGATCAGGTCCTGCCGGATTAACAGCAGCTATCTACGCCTCACGGGCC
The DNA here is from genome assembly GCA_964230555.1 of Bdellovibrionales bacterium. Classification (GTDB taxonomy): domain Bacteria; phylum Bdellovibrionota; class Bdellovibrionia; order Bdellovibrionales; family JAGQZY01; genus JAGQZY01. The sequence goes on along the minus strand of CAXRIX010000120.1, from coordinate 13,948 downwards.
CTTTTAAAACCTTTGATGATCGAGGGTGAAGAAGTCGGCGGTCAGCTTATGACCACCACGGATGTCGAGAACTTCCCCGGATTTCCTGAAGGAATCATGGGGCCAGATTTAATGACCGTCACCAAAAAACAGGCGGAGCGCTTCGGAACTCGCTTTCTTCCCAAAAACGTGAGCAAAATTGATTTATCATCCCGTCCGTTTAAACTTTGGGTGGGAGATGAAGAGTTTCAAGCCAAGTCGATAATTGTATCCACGGGTGCCAGTGCGAAGTATCTGGGCCTAGAAAATGAAAAGCGACTTTTGGGTCGTGGAGTTTCGGCCTGTGCTACCTGTGATGGAGCCTTCTTTCGCGATCAAACAGTGATTGTTGTTGGTGGTGGTGACACCGCAATGGAAGAGGCGACATTTCTGACCCGTTTTGCCAAAAAAGTAATTATCGTTCACCGCCGTGAAGAGTTCCGGGCCAGTAAAATTATGGCTGACAAAGCCTTGGCCCACGAAAAAATTGAAGTGATGTGGAATTCAGAATTGGCTGATGTGGTAGGCGAAAATCTAGTGGAAGCGGCCAAAATCAAAAATACCCAGACCGGCGAGGTCCAGGAAGTGAAATGTGAAGGTGTTTTTATTGCTATTGGACATAAGCCCAACACCGATCTCTTTTCGGGACAGATCAAGATGAACGACGTGGGTTATATCGAGACAGAAGGCCGTAATACCAAGACTTCCGTCGAAGGTGTGTTCGCCGCAGGAGACGTTGCTGACGACAAATACCGTCAAGCCATTACGGCCGCAGGTACAGGATGTATGGCAGCTATTGATTGTGAGCGCTGGTTGGAGGAAAATAGTCTCTGAGGCCTTAGTGAAGCTGGAGGAGTGAGTGGCTAAAAAGATCAATACCGAAGATCTCGTTAAAAAAATTGAAAAAATCACCCGCGATCGTATCGTTAAAGAAAACGTTGTCGACCTTGAGCAGTACCGCGATTTGAAAACAGGGAAGACTCCAAAGACAATCTTGGTGATCGAAGATGACGAAACAATGCGGCGAGCGTTGGCGCGGATTTTTGAAGCCGACGGTCATACCGTTAAAGCCGCCGCTGATGGCACTCAGCTTTCCAGTGTTTTGGATGATCAACCTATCGATTTAATTATTCTTGATATTGGTTTGCCCTGGATTAACGGGTTTGAGCTAGCAAAGCTTTTAAAAGAACATAATGATTTAAAAGAAATTCCTTTGGTCTTTGTCAGTGCAAAAACCAGCGAGTTGGATGTAAAGCGTGGTTTTGAAGTGGGTGCTGACGACTATATTAAAAAGCCGTTCAATATCGAAAAAATGAAAAAATCCATCGACACCCTTTTAAAGATCAGCAATTCATAAATCTTTAATTGAGACAGGCCCTGTTTCCTTCGATTCAATTTGTAACAAATTCTTCTATGTTTTGTATTCGTAAATTCGTTTTACGATTTAAATAAAGTTTCCACCGACAGACGGCCCCTGGGGCGGCATCGATTTTGCTCCGTCTAGAGATGAAAGGTGGAGTCATGAAGATTCGAACAATCGTTTACGGTTTGTGTTACCTCTCAGCGTCCCTCATTTTATGTCAGTGTTCAGAAGATGGGGAGACTGTGGATTCCAGTGTCAGGTCCTCAAGCGCCTTATTTGGGAAATGTGATCACAGAACTCACCCGGATCCAACCAATCGACAGTGCCGAGAGTGGACGGGCAGTGGCTTTGCAGATGCAGACCTTGAAGTCTCTTGCGATGGCATCGTCAATGGAATCTACGCTGAAGGATTTTGTCCCCTTGGAAACTTGGTGGGTGTTTGTGTCTTGAACGCCGGAAAGTTTTTAGAAACTAAATTTTACTATTATTCTGACGACTGGGATGAAGCTTCTGCAGAAGAGAGCTGTAATAAAAAAGATTTAACAGAGGTCACTGGTAACACTAGTTCGACATGGCTTTCTGAGTCGCAATGATTTCGATCGTTTGATGAGAGCACAATCTTTTGCGTACCTCGATATCTTAAAACTTTTAAAAGATATTGAGATCCAAACTGACGATAGCTTTGTAGAGTATTCGAACAGCGGCGATCAACAAGGCCGATTTAAATATTATTCGAAAGCTCTTTTCACTAATAGCTTTGAGAACCTTGACTCCTAAACGAGTGCCAATAACAACGGCAAGGACCATGCACAGTGTGAGCAGCCAATAGTTTAAATAGTCGAAACCCAAAAAGAGAAAAGCCGGAATCTTTAAAAAATGGCCCACTGTCTGAGTAGCAGCTTTGGTGGCAACCACCTGTTGTTTATTCAAATCCGGACGCAGAAAGAAGGGGCCAAGCATCGGTCCGGTGGCGCCAATGATCGGATTCAGCAGGCCGGCGACAAAGGTTAAAAGGGCGTAGCTCCAAAATGGAATCTTTAAAGCCGGCAGCCTCTTTGGTTTAAAAACAGTGTAAAATATTAGGGCTGCAATCAAGAAATAAAAAATTTCACGATTCTCTATAGATTGTAAAATGTAGACAGAGGCCAATGTGCCAAGCGGCCAGCCGATCAGGCTGGGCAAAAAAATCTTCATGTGAATATCTTTAAAAAGGCTTAAAGAACGTGTCGAGTTTGAAACCAACTGCACGATGCCATGAATTGGAACAATGACCGAAAGATCCAAAAAGAAAGTCATGATGGATAGCAGAACGATCCCGCCGGCCATTCCAACAACCGCGGAGATTCCGGAGGCCAGTACGGCCGAGACAGTCAATAGTGCAATCACGGGAAGACTAACAACCATAACGGATCACCCTCAAACAGAGGCCACTTGCGACTTGGACTTAGGATCCAGAGCTTGTCTTAAGGAGTCGGTAAATATATTCACGGCGAGAATCAATACAAACATAAACAGTGTGGCGGCTGTCAAATTCCACCACACACCACGGGTGAGTTCGGCTTTTGCATCGTTGATCATAATGCCCCAAGAGGGTGTCCCAGGCTCCACTCCCAAGCCCAAATAACTTAAAATAACTTCCACTTTAACTGCGAAAATAAATGAAAGAGAGTATTGAATGTAAGCGATATGTAAAACATTGGGTAAGATATGTTTAAAAATTTGCGCGAAACTGGATGTTCCCAACGCTTGGGCGGCGGCGACATACTCTCTATTCTTATGACGTAGGAACTCACCGCGGGTCAGGCGACATAGTTTCACCCAGCCTGTTAACCCGAGGGCAATAAAGAGATTAGACAAACCCTGCCCCAAAGAAAATGCAAAGGCGGAAATCAAAAGAATGTAAGGAATGGACTCAACAGTGGTATAAAGCCAAACTACAAGGTCATCCACCCAACCGCCAAAAAATCCAGCCAGAGAACCTAAGGTCAATCCTATGAACGTTGCGATGGTGGCAGCAAAGAAGCCGACCAAAAGAGCAATCTTAGTTCCATGGATGGCTCGTGATAAAACATCGCGTCCTAGAAAATCGGTGCCCAGCCAATGGTCTGCGGAGGGGGGGTGATAGGACAAATCCATGTTGGTCGAGGCAAAATCCATCCCAAGCCACCCCGAGGCTGCAAACAGAGCCAATGCAATGTAACCAACAATAATGGTGAGACTAATGATCGCAGAGGGGCGCCGCAGCCCATTGGGAGTGAATGCCATCATCGCAGCTCCACCCTGGGATCAAAAACCAAATACAGGAGATCAGCCACTAAGTTAAAAAATAGATAAAGAATAGAGCCGACCACAGTGAAAGCTTTGACGACAGGAAAGTCGGCATTTTGGATAGCCTGGATAAGTAGGCCACCGAGACCAGGAATTCCAAAAAAAGCCTCAAGAAGAAGGTTGCCCGTTATTAAGAATGGGATTTGTAGAACCACGATTGTAATCACGGGCACCATGGCGTTTTTTAAAATATGCCGACCAAACAGGATCATTCGACTGACTCCCTTGGCTTGCGCGGTCCGAACATAGTCTTGAATCACTTCATCTAGAAAGGCTGTGCGAAATATTAAGATATTTGGTCCCAGGGAAACCACCACTGAGATCATCCAGGGTAAAACTAAATAACCCCATCGCCCCATCAGCGAGTCATCCCAACCATTAAGAGGAAACCAGCGAAAATGGAAAGCAAACAGGTACTGAAAACTGATGATATAGACAAGAAAACTAATACTCATCAAGGCCAAACAAAAGATGCTGATGGCTCGATCCCAAACTAGTAAAGCGCCACGTGCAGAAACAGAAAATAAGGCGACCATTATCGAAATAAAAAAGCTGATAAGAAAGGCGGGTACGGTGAGACTCAACGACGGTCCAATACCACTTAAAATCATATCACTGATTTTTGATTGGGTTTGCCAGCTACGCCCCCAGTCCAAGGTGGCCGTTTGTTTTACAAAATCTAAATATTGATGGAAAAGGCTTTGATCAAGACCCAATTCATGACGAATCGATTCGACTTGTTCCGGAGTGGCGTACTTGCCAGCCAACTGCAAAGCCGGATCGCCACCAACAACGTTGAAGATAAGGAAAGTCATAAGCGTGACACCGAAGAGAATGGGTATAGTGTACAAAACTCTTCGGACAATAAAGCGAATGGGAATTTTAAACCTCTATAATTTTTTAATTAGCTTTGCCTTTTTTTCTTTATCGACGAAGTAGTACTGAAGATGGTCATAAATAATTGGATACTCGTAATAATTTTCTAGCCAATCATGGTAAGTCAGGCGAAAAATACGATGAACCACAAAGATCCCAGGAACATCTTCATTGATAATATCCACCATTTTTCGAAAAATTTTGTAGCGTTCTGGGCCGGGCTGCAAGGTGAGAGCCTTTTCATACAATTCGTCGTACGTTCTATTCACGTAGTTAAAGTTGTTAGACCCAGGAGAAATATTTTTTGAATAAAAAAGCTGCATAAAATTTTCAGCGTCAGGATAGTCAGCGTTCCAGGCCATATCAAACATGGTGGCTTTTTTAGTTTTTATTTTCTTATCAAACTGCGGCCAGGTGTTGGCGTTTAACTTAATATTGATGCCGACCTGACTCCACAGGTCTTTTAAAAGTTCCCCGTATTGGCGCGACCAGGTTGAAGTGCTCGACATTTCGTAATCAAACACAGGAAGATCTTTACCCTCAGGATAACCCGCCTCAGCCAGATATTTTTTGGCGGCTTCGAGATCATAGGAAATAGGATGCTTGTAGTTAGGATCGTAGCCTTTGAGTCCAGGAGGGATCGGGCTTTGTGCCACCAAGCCACGGTGATTATAAAATGTTGCCAGGATAGCCTCTTTATCAAGGCCAGCGGCAAAAGCTTTTCTTAGATTCTTGTTCTTTCCCAACACCGGGTGTTCCATGTTAAAGGCGATGAATGTCACATCGGGGCGGGGGAGGTAGTGGATATTGATTCCTTTATCGGCCACATCTTTTTTAAGCTTATTATTCTTGAACACCTGATCGTAGTTATCCTTCGGGATGATACCGTGATCCAATTCTCCTTTTAAAAAGGCTAACCACAACGGTTGTCTTTCGGTGATGATGCGAACAATAATTTTATCGGAAAGGGGCAGACGGCGTCCTTCGCTTTTCAGAAACCCCTTCTTCTTAGCCACTTCGCTACCTTCAGAAGGGTAGTAAACTTCCCGATAAGTGGGATTCTTAGTTAAGACCACCTCCGAGTTGCGAACCCATTTTTCTAAAACAAAGGGGCCTGTACCAACAGGGTGATTGACGATGTCTTTGCCGTATTTATCGACAACCTCTTTGGCCATGACCATAGTGGGAGGAGTTGCTAAAAAATGAATAAATTGAAACGACTCTCGGGTGAGTTGAATTTCTAGAGTGTGAGAGTCCAGAGCCTTTAAACCTTTGACCTCAGACTCATAGGTGGCTTCACCATTACGCATCTGATCTCGCCACTCGTTAAGGCCGACAATCAAGCCATCAAACATCCACCAACCCAACGCCTTATTTTTTGGGTCGGCCAATCGTTTCCATGAGTAAATAAAATCTTTGGCGGTGACTTCTCGACCTTTCCCGTCAGCAAAGGCGTCGTCATCTTGAAACAGAATGCCCTTTTTTATTTGTATCGTGTATTTCTTCCCATCCTTGGAAACCTCTGGCATGGCTGAGGCGAGTGCGGGTTCGATTGTGATGGGGCGCTTTAAATAGTGATAATGGTACAGGCCTTCAAAAATACTGCCATTGATTGTTGATGAAATTTTATTCATTGAATGGATCGGATCTAAGTGAGGAATATTGGAATCAAGGACGCTGACCACGACATCACCTTGAGGTTCTTTTTTAGAAGTGCAGGAGACCAACAGGAGGGTCGAGAGAAATAGGACTAAAAAGAGTTTCATGGGCGAGTTCCTCAGTTTTTTTTCGTGTAAAGCCGATAAAGACTTATTATAACAGGCCATGCGGACAAAAAAGAGTAAAGAAGAAGAACTTTTGGATCAATATATAGCCAAGCCCGCCATCGTACAGGAGGTGGAGAATCGACTGGCAAATGATGGAAGGTTGGGCATAAATATTGGAATTCAAGAGGGGCTTATCTTAAAGGGGCTTTGTTCCCAGTCGAATGTGGAAAAAGTTGTGGAGATAGGCACTCAATATGGATGCTCTGCGGCGTGGATGGCGATGTCCCTCGGAAGCCAAGGCCAGATCTACTGTTTAGAGAAAGACCCGGAATGTATTAAAAATGCTAAGATGACTTTTCAACATCCGGACTTTGTTGCCACAGGATGTCATATTGAAATTCTTGAAGGTCCAGCCCAAGAGAATTTGCAGGGCTTGTCGTCAAAGGGGCCTTTCGATCTGGTTTTTATTGATGCCAACAAGGCTGGCTATTTGGATTACTTGCATTGGGCCAAAGAAAATATGGCCGATCAGGGAATTATTGTTATCGATAACATCTATCTGTTCGGTACTGTCTTCTTAGACGAATGCCCTCCCGAGACACCCAAGAAAATGTGGAAAGTCATGAAGCAAGTTCTGCAAGAGCAATTGCAGGATGCGAGCTACCACAGTTTTATTGCGCCCACTGCCGAAGGTCTATTGGTTTCTTACAAAAAACCCTAAGTGCATGGAAGTTCTTACTTTTTATGGTAGCCTTGGTGTATGAACCCACTCCTCGAAATCAAAAACCTGACTGTTGATTTTCACACAGAAGAAGCCTCAGTTCGCGCAGTCAATGATGTTTCGTTTTCCATACCGAAAGGGAAAACAATTGGCTTGGTGGGCGAATCGGGTTCAGGAAAAAGTGTTACCAGTCTTTGTACAATGGGTTTGTTATCAAGTCCTCCCGGAAAAATTACTGGAGGACAAATCCTTTTTGAAGGCCAAGACCTTTTGAAGTTGCCTGAAAATGAAATGCGAAAAATTCGTGGCAATAGAATTTCCATGATTTTTCAAGAGCCGATGACATCATTAAACCCAGTGTTCACGGTCGGCTATCAAATCGTGGAAGCATTGCAGTTGCACCAGAAAATGGGAAAAAAGGAAGCATGGGAAAAAACCGTGGATCTTTTCCAAGAAGTGGGTATTCCTGACCCTAAAAAACGGGTGACGGCCTATCCCCATGAGATGAGCGGGGGGCAGCGGCAACGGGTGATGATCGCCATGGCAATTGCCTGTAAGCCAGACTTATTAATAGCTGATGAACCCACCACAGCACTTGATGTGACTATTCAAAAACAAATTTTAGAACTGTTGGATCGCTTACAAAGCCAATATGACATGAGTATGCTTTTTATCACTCACGACTTGGGTGTGATTGGTGATATCGCCGATGAAGTCATCGTGATGTATAAAGGCAATCTGGTTGAACAAGGTTCGGCGGAAAACCTCTTCCGTAATCCTCAGCACCCTTACACAAAAGGTCTTCTGGCCTGTCGACCCTCGCTTGAAAAAGACTACAATCGGTTGGCGACAGTCAGCGACTTCATGGATGCCGACGGCAAAGAAAAAGTGTTTGATGAGGGCGCTTTAGGTATCCGTGGCGAGCGTCCCTTGGAAACAAAGGACAAAGTTCTTTTAGAAATAAAAAATATCAAAAAATACTATCCTTTGAAAACCGGTTGGTTTGGTGGTGTTCAAGAATACGTGAAGGCTGTCGACGATGTCAGTCTTAGTGTTCACAAAGGCCGAACCCTAGGTCTTGTCGGTGAGTCGGGATGCGGTAAAACCACTTTGGGAAGGACGGTTTTACGTTTGATCGAGCCCACAGGTGGACAGATCCTTTATGATGGCACCGATGTCACAGGCCTTGATAAAACAGCCATGCGTAAGATGCGTCGCAAATTGCAAATTATTTTTCAAGACCCCTATGCCAGTTTGAACCCACGTATGACGGTGGGGGCGGCTATTGTCGAACCGATGACAATCCATGGGTTGGGAGAAAATAAAAAAGATCGTCTCGACAAAGCTGCCAGCCTTATGGAAAAAGTGGGGCTTGAGACTCGGTTTCTCAATCGCTACCCGCACGAGTTTTCTGGTGGACAAAGACAGAGAATCTGTATTGCTCGTGCTCTGGCGGTGGAGCCTGAGTTTATAATTTGTGATGAGTCAGTCTCAGCACTTGATGTGTCTATTCAGGCTCAAATTTTAAATCTCCTTCTCGATTTGCAAGAAGAATTGGGTTTAACCTATATTTTTATTTCTCATGATCTGGCCGTGGTGAAATTTATTTCAGATGAATTGGCTGTGATGAATCAAGGTAAAATTGTCGAGATGGCTAAGGCTTCAGAGATTTATCGAAATCCACAGAACGATTATACAAAAAGACTTCTTGATTCGATTCCTAAGGGGATCCAGTAGGTTCCGCTGTCTGGCGCGAACTTCCCCCTGTTTGGCTGAATAGGGTATTGTTTCAGGTATTGGAAAACTGTAAAACCAGAATATGGTTTTTGCTTCTCTCCTTATAATTTCTTTTGTTTTTTCAAAAGGCCCGGTCGACGATAAAAGCCCCTTTCAGGTGATGTTAGAAAAAAACCAGGATTTAAAAACCAGAGAGGGGACTGTTCAAATTGAAGGTGTGACTTACAAAAAAATCGAGGCCGATGGAAAGCACTACTATTTTAAAGTTCTACAAAGGCAAGAAGCCATTCCCATTTACCTATGTGAAAGACCGGAAGGCTACAAATCAGAGCATCTTGTAGAAACGTCACTAAAAATCAATCAACGAAAAAGAGTATTCTTTCAAGCTCTAAGGGAAAAGTGCTCGACACGAAAAAGTGTTTCAAAACCGGGCTCTGACGCTGCGGGGTTGCCCGCCTCCAATAACAAGAGAACTTGGGTGGAGGTGGATCCCATAGTTGGCATTCATATCCCTGATGAGAAGGGTGACTTGATTAACAATAAAAAGGTTGGAATTGGGCTTGAGGACCTTTTAAATGTCGGTTCAAAAAAAATTCAGTTTATGGGTGATTTTTAGTGAGCCACGGTGAGGTACTCTTTAGAAAGTTCTAACCCAGGAATAAGAGTTTCAATTTCTCGGTGCACTTTATTCAATACTTGTGGCAAGTCACTGGTAACAGCCACGGCCTGTTTGTCGCCTTTGTTATAGGCTTCTAGATTTTTCATAATCTGATTGCGATAGCTGACGTAGCGTTCGACATCGGTCGTTTGCAAAGTGTACAGATTGTTATTCAAGCGCTCCATTTCTTTGGTGAGTTTTTTGTAAATATTGATCGACGGCTCTTCGGAGGTGCTGACAGTGTCTTGATCTTTCACCTGTGCCACTGCCGCTTCCATCATGCATTCTTGATACTCCGCTCGTAGCGAATTGATATTTGTGAACGGCACCACATAGCGATCTCTAACCTTGGGGGCGATTTGATTGGCTTTCGGTAAAAGGGAGATCATTTTATCAAGGTAATCAATAGTCAACTGAGCGATGTGATTCACTTCCTGGGAGTTGGAGCTGTCGACTTCAAACAGTTTTACAGTTAAAGAATCGATATCGTCTCGAACTCGAATTAAATCTGTTTTTATCTGTTTAGGCATGCCTTGCGCGTAATCGGCCTCAAGGGCTGACTGAATTTTCTTATATCGATCTTCGATATCTTGATTAACGATAATGGCTTGGCATTTTTCATCGACGTAAGCGGTTTCTTGAGGTTTCTGTTCGTCAACTGAGGTTTCGACCTCTTCGACGACTTCAACCGGTGGTAGATCTTGGGCATATAAATGATGGGATTGGATGAGAACCAAACCAAAAAGCCAAACCACCATACCTCTTCGGATGGGTAGCATTCTTAAAATTAAGACAATTAACATTCCACTAAACACGGACAACCTTCCTCACAGCCTTATAAAATACAATATGTGTGCCATTTCAGGGGGTTGCTCAGCTGCAAAATAATAAGACATGCGTTCAATTCCAGTGCAGTTGAGTGACAATTTTCGTCAAATTTGAAAATAAGAGACAACTTTTGCCAGTTTTCCCCTGTTGTTATTTCCAAACCTGATGAATACTTTGAAACATCTGTCTGCGGCTAAATTTGTAAGGAAAAGTTCTACTTAATTGTGATCAGACATATCTTTCTTAAGAAAAGGCAACAGAGCCTTTTTGTACTGATCAGGGTAATCGCGAAGGCCGTCGAGGTGGCGGCCGTAGCGCAGTTCCAGCTCGGATATTTTAAGGTCGGGGTGAGCGGCGAAGACTTCGCGGATACTGTCGATATCGACGATGTCGTCCTCCACACCACGGATCGAAAGAATGGGAATGGACTTGGGCCAAACTCTTAAAACTTTGTGGAGTTTCTCTAGTGGTTTGCGTCCCCAAATCATAGCGCCAAAGTAGGCTGTTATCTTATTGAGCCATGGTTTTTCAATTCCCACTTCTTTGGCAAAAAAGTTTCGCGTGTTTTCATAAATCTGGTGGAAAGGGCCACCATCACAAACGACTTTTAAAATATCATTGCGTCCATGACAGGCCCAAATCGCCGATAGGCTTGGGCCCGAAAATCCGTACACAATCTTATCACCCTGAATGTGGTCCAAGACCGAGCGAATTTGCCGCGTCCATATATAGAAGACACCTTTATAAAAATATTTTAGGTCGGGGTGCCATTCCATTTTCTTTAAGTCGGACCCCAGTAAAAGATCAAACGAGACACAATCGAAACCTTTTTCATTCAGGTACCGATAATGGCGCCACGTTGTTTTATGGCTGCCCCACATATGGTGCACGAAAATAACAGTGGCTTGGTATTTTTTGTTTTCCGCTGGGTGAAGGTGAACTCGGAAGCCTTCCGGTGTGATTATTTCTGATCCCACCATTGCTTCCAATCACCAGCCACTTGGGTCGACTGAGCCGCTTGTCCAAGGGCACGCTGACTGACCTGAATTGTTTCCATTGCGGTTTCAGCAAGAACTTTTCCGCAGGCTTCGACAATCGCATCTCCATCAATGCCGTGAAATTTGTAGATTTCAACGGGGCGACCACATTTAGAGTGCTTGCGCACCGCTAAGGTTTCGTGACGAACACCAACAATCGAGCCAATGTTATCAAGAAGTCCAGGCTCTCCATCGTGAACGCTCACACAGGGAACTCGTCGACCTGAAAGTGTCGCAATTTCTCCGGAGGTGGCATTGCCGTTGACTGTTGGCTGCAAATGCAAGTCGCCAGTCACTTTTAAGGAATCCCGTAGGTAAGAATAGTTATTCTCTTGCGCCAAATTGCCAACAAGTAAGTCCGTTGAAGTCACAACGATGACGTTAGCGTAAATACCTTTTTCTAAAAGTTTTTCTGAGGCATCAATGGCTTCAGACACCATCGCACCCAAAGAAAAGATATTGACCACATTATCGCCGGGCTCGTAGCCCGCGTAACCGCGATAATCGATAAGATAGTAAGCCCCTTGCAGGACTTCTTCTCGAAGCGTTGAATAAATTTTCGAATCGTCAACGGCCTTCACCGAAGACTCGTCTGTGGCTCCGTCCATCGGCTTGTCCTTACGGGCAAGAAGTTTTGACTCGGTTTTAAAGCGTTTTTGCATCTTCAAATATTTTAAAAGGTTTTTTTGTTCGATTCCGCGTGTGACTCCGCGAATGATGACACCATTGCGACCTTCGTTGTCGTTGGTTAAGTGGCGGCGGATGCTCTCAGACAAAATCCAATCCATCTCTTGGCAGAAGGCTGGTTCCCAAGTGATTTGGTTGGGAATCTGAATATCAGATTTCCAACCATGTTGGGCACCTTCAGGAGACAGGGTCACTCCCGACGGAGTTCCGACAAGAATAAAACTGGATTTCCAATAAAGATTATAAAACAACTGATCCAACGCTCGTTTTAAAAAGAAATCATAAACTGTCATTAATGGGATGATGGGAACTCCCGTGATATCTCGCATACGTCCATAGGAGCCCATGCAAGACATGGTGTTGGCCTCGGTGATTTCAAAGCGAACAAAGCGATCAGAATTTTCTTCGTTGGGAACCAAGTCCGGAAGCTTGGTGTCCCGAACACCAAATTGGCCTTCGAAATCTTCCTCAACCGGGGCACCAAAGATGTGTCCGTCCATCGCCGGGTTCAAGTTCGTGCTGGTTCCAACGTCTGGAGCCATGGTTGTTAGCAGCTCACCGGCGGTTCGCCATTTTTTCTCGTCATCAGTCAATGGCTTATCGTCATTGCCATCTTTAGTGTTAGCAATCCGAGTCAGTTTAGCCGCGCACTGGCCCAACATCCATTGGGTGTGAGGGTAGCTCGCCATTTTCAGGTTGATGCCCATGCTGTCGGGAATACCGCCGTCTTCTTCAATTTGTTTCTGAAAAAACTGCTGGTTTTTTTCTTTCAGGTCGAACTGCTTTTTCATGTCTTTGCTAATCTTGTCGCCACGCTCTTTCAAAAACTCAGCTTCGGGAGTGCCGTCTTCAAAAGGGGCAAACAAGGTGTCGCCTTCAAGGCCTTGTTTTTCTTGTAGCTCCTGCATTTCTTTTTTACTGGGTAGGGTGGAGTGGTTGCCTTGCTCCGCTTCCATCTGCAAGCCCCAGCCTTTTAAGGTGTGACAAATGACAATGGTTGGCCGTTTTTTATCCTTTTTCGAGGCCTCAAAAGCCGCACGAAGCTCATCAACATCGTGGCCCCCAAGGTCGCGCAAGCCTTTGTAAAGCTCTTCCTCTGAGACATCATCTAAGAATTTTTTTAGGTTCGAGAATTTTTTCTTCATGTTGGATTTCAAGTCTTTGCCATTTTTGATGAGCAGAAGCGCCTGAAAAGCATAGTCACTGATGTCTTCTTCAAGGAAAGTTTTGAAAACATCGCCATCTTTACGTTCAAACAATTCTTGGCGCAGCTTTCCGTGGCGAATTTGAATCACTTCCCAGCCATTCGCACGCATGGTTTTTTCGATACGCTCGTTGTCGGTGCCACCCATGATTTCTTTGTTGGTGATTCTGTGTCCATCCAAACTTTGGCGATTGTAATCAAGGATCCAAGTCAGGTTGCCAATTTCTCTTTCTGCGAAATCAGGAGTGGCTTCAAAAAGAGAGCCTTCACGAAATTCGGCGTCTCCCATCACGCACCAGAAGTGCGCATCAGGAACTTCGTAGCCATGCTTTTTAGCGAATCGATAGGCTAATGCGAGGTAGCCAGCATTGACCGGAGGAATTCCCACTGTGCCCGATGGAAAAAAGTTATGGTTATCGGGATCAAAAACAGAATGGTAGCTTTGAAAACTGTGAGGATATTCGTCGTTGGGAAAGGCCCGCAGACGCATCATCGCTTTGTTTTTCTCCTCCGCAGAGAGTTTGTTGCCATCTTTGTCGTAAAGTTGGTCCAAAAGGTAATTAAAGGCGTGGTCTGCCGGAGACGCGTGAGGCTTGTTGCAAATATGGTCGTAGCCATTTTTTACAAACAGGTGCAGGGAACCTAAAATATGCAGAGCCGAACTACTTCCTGAAGCGTGGCCACCCACTTTCGGGTCGCCCTTGGCTTTTTCTTTGCGATTGTTC
>CAXRIX010000119.1:0-6648 GCA_964230555.1 Bdellovibrionales bacterium | reverse complement strand
CAGATAATCGCAATATGCCTCGCGATGAGGCGACCTAAGGTACTGAAATAACTATGGAAAGCTTTTTTTTTGAATTATTTATTTAATTTGCATTGTCAACTTTTTGAATAATATGGGCTGATTATTGATTCTTTTGAGATGAATGTTAAACCTTGTCGAAAAAGTTATAAACACTCTATAAGAAAGTGCGTTTAACTGTCGAACTTTTTACGGGCCTTTTGAAGGGCTAAAAATGGGAAAATATGCTTCTAGATAACATTAATCTAAATTATTTAAGGATCTTCGAATCCGTTTATCGAACTCGAAGCATGACTCAAGCGGCGCAAGAGCTGCATCTCACCCAGTCGGGAATCAGTCAGCACATTCGTTCTTTAGAAGACTCCCTCGAAATAAAGCTTTTTGATCGCATCAAGCAGAAATTAATACCTACCGCCGCTGGAAAAAAACTCTATGAAAATATCTCTCCACAGTTGAAGAACTTGGAGCAGGCTCTTCACAGTGTCACTGATAAAGATCATATGCTGCGTGGGGAAGTCACCATCGGTATGCCGGTGGTGTTTGGACTGAACTTGGTTTTGCCACTATTAAAAGAATTTGCTGAAATTCACCCTGAGCTGACTTTCAATGTTCGTTTTGAACTTGGACAAGTTCTTAACAATCAATTGCTTAGCGGTGAGGTCGACTTTGCCTTTGTCGATGATTTCAATATGGACAGTCAGATTAAAACTGAAGGGGTTTATGACGAGGTTCTCACTCTCTACAGTTCGGAAGACTATTATAAAAAGAAGAAAAAGGAAGTGGCTGGTCTGAAGGGACGGCAGTTGTATGAGTCCTTCGACTATATTGCCTATGAGAAAGGTGAGCCGATCTTGCGGCATTGGTTACGCCAACATCTTAAAGCAGGGCAGATTAACCTGAATGTTCGAGCTTACGTGGCTGATGCCTTGGCGATCTCGCGTTTTATCACCTCGGGTCTTGGAGTCGGCGTCTTACCAGGACACCATGGTAAAAAATTGGTGGAACAAGGCTATAAGCTGCATGAGTTTGATTCAAAAGGTAAAGAGTCCCACAATAAAATCAGTATCGCTACAGTGATCAATCGTAGTCACTCGATGCCAGTTCAGAAAACCCTTGAATTTCTACTCGCCAAGTTTTCATGATCTGGCGTACCTTTGGACTCTTTCTTGTTTATTTTTCGATTGGATGTGCTCTTGCTCCACAACCTAAAGGCATGGCCGGCTTTGGAGCCATGGCGATCATGCAAGGTGCGACTTCGAGAACCGAAGCTCAGTTTGTGGTGGCTGTTCCACGTCAAGAAAAAGTCCAAGTGGAGCTGTTGTCTGATAAGTCGACCAAGCCCTTGTTAAAAACCCTTGGATCTGCGATTGAGTTTGATCACTCAAAATGGAAATTAATTCAGTTTCGTTTTTCCGACCTGACCCCCGGGGCCTCCTACCGTCTGCGGTTGAAAGGTGAGGTTGGAAATTGGGTTGATGAAAGACAGTTTTCGACTTTCATCAACAGCCCTCCGAGCTTGCGTTTGGCGGTGGTTTCCTGTGCCCGCGATGACTTGCAGGACATCAATAAAATTTGGAAGACTCTCGCCAAAGATAAACCAAAAATTGTTTTAATGATTGGCGACAACACTTATGCTGATATTGGTATTAAAGGTGTTTTATCGACGATGACGGCGGCTCGCCTTTGGGATCGCCACATGGAAACTCGCAACAAAATTACTTTTTTTCGCCAACAAAAATTGATTCCCGTTTTTGCGACCTGGGACGACCATGATTATGGACAAAATAATGGTGGGCGTGACTTCAAACTGAAAGAGGCGAGCGCAAAAGTGTTTTCGGCGTTTTTTCCGATGCAGCTAAATTCCCAAGATTTTTCCGCCGGTCCGGGAGTGGCTCGGCAACTACCAGTGGGTCATCAAAACTTTATTCTGTTAGATAATCGCAGCTTTAGGGCGCCGGCCGGGGCCAAGCAAAACAAACAGCACTTTGGAGCCAAACAGATACAGTGGGCTATGGGGCGAATGAAAAAAAAGCAATTAAATTGGCTAATCAGTGGAGATCAGTTTTTTGGTGGTTACCATCCTTTTGAGTCTTTTGAAGGACAGCACAAAAAAGCCTTTCAAAGTTTCCGGCAAAGGATCATAAAGACTCAAGCGCCAATTGTATTTGTTTCCGGTGATCGTCATATGAGTGAGGTTATGAAAATTTCGAAGGGTTCGATTGGGCAAGAGACTTACGAGATCACTTCAAGTCCTATTCACAGTACCGTCTATCAAGATGCCGCACAAAAGCATAAAAACCCACGGCGTTTGAGTGCGATCAGTGGTCAATGGAACTATGTTTTAATTGATATTGATAAGGACGCCAAATTCTATCGCCTCAATACGCAAGCCAAAGGCCTTCAAGGTCAGACTTTTTTCTCAAACACTTTAAAAGTGGCTCGTTAAAATATCGGGTTGATGTCAAAGACAAACGCTAAAAAGACGCCGTAATTTGTTTTGTGAATAAACAGTGGACTGTCTTGATTGACTGCTAGGCTATAATCGTAAAGATTCACTGAGGTTGAAACCTCCCAGCCATCAAAAGGTAAGGAGTGAAAAAAGCCGTAAACAAAGCCAAGAAAACCCGCTTGTGCGTGATAAGAAGGGCGGGTGGGGGTGGCGAAGTTTGATTCCACCTCGTAAAAATACTGCTGGTATTCGCTGGTGTGAGAAAAGGCCTCCCAACGAAAGGTGATTTCACCCCAGTCCGCCATCCAAATAGAGTGGCGGACTCCTGGATTAAAAGTTAACCCGCAAAATTGCGTTCGCGTTGAAAAATTGGTGCAGGTGTTAATTCGGATCGGCATTCGAAAGTAAGTGCGATGAAAAGTGCCGCGATAAAAATAATATTTTACCTGTGGCCCGATGCTAAGGAGCCAATCGAGGTTCGGCATACCTTCACGAATCGGTATGGATGCTGAGTTGGTAGGGAATTGAAAAATAAAGTTCCAAGAGAAATCCCATTTCGAGTTATTGAAGACTTGTCCTGACACTCCAGAAATTCGGTCCAAGCGGACCAAGGCACCTCGATAAACCGGGAAAGGTAAAAACCGCAGGCGGCCTTGAGCTGCTCCCGGGTAATCGGCCAGCCAGCCTGTGCCTAAACCAATGGCCCATTTCGAAGGGAGGGTATCGGCGGGGCCCAATGAAGGGATACTTTCAGCTTTTACAAATGTTGGTAAAAAAAAGACAAAAAAAAGGACGAGCCCGAAGGGTCGTCCCATTTTTTTGCGAGGTAAGTTTACTCGCACGAAAATCCGGCTTTTTTCAAGTTGGATTCGATTCGATCTTTTACTTCTTCACAGTATTGCGTGCCGAAGCCAGAAGAGGCTACCGATTTCGCTTCACCAAATTTTGTATAGAAAAGCTCACAACCACCAGATTCAGTCTTAGTGACTTCAATGACACGTGTGTCTTTATCCAAAGTACAAGAAGACTTGCTTGCGGACATTTCTTTGTTCTCGCTGTCTGCGGATTCTTCTTTATCATTTGATTGGGCTTCGGTTGTTGTTGCCTTATCATTTGTTTCGTTCATAGGCTTCTTTTCCGCTGAACTACAAGCACCTAAGCCAAGTATAACCGCAGTAAGTACGAAAAGTTTTTTCACAATTCCTCCTCTTTTTCGAATTGTTGATCCTCTTAATATTGTCCTTTAATGCCCTATAAATCAGTATTTGCTGTAATGAGTCACCAAAAATTTAACAGCCACCTTATGCACCCTTTCCAAACCCCGTATCCGGAGCCACCGATTTGAGGTGTAGGTCTCGTTGAGGGAATGGAATAGTAACACCTTCTTTATGAAATTGTCTGACCACTTCATAACGAAGCTCAGACAGAAGAAGGTCAAAAAACCACAATTCCTGGGTCCATATTCGTAAATTAAACACCAGAGAAGAATCTCCAAAATTCTTTAAAACCACTGTTGGTGGCGGAGACTTTAGTACTTTCTCATGGGCTAATGCCACATCCATAAGCACTTGTGTCACTTTGTCCACATCCGATCCATAGGCAACACCCACTTCGACATGCAAACGGAGTTTGTCGCCCGAAAAGCTGTCGTTGACCACTTGTTTGGTGATGAAGTCTGAGTTTGGAACAATCATAACCACGTCATCACGGGTTAAAATAAGTGTCGAGCGAGCTTTGATATCAAGAACTCTCCCTGAAGTGGCTCCGACCTGCACGATATCGCCTTTTTTAATGGGTCGCTCCAACAGAATGATAATCCCTGACATAAAGTTTTGGGTGATGTTTTGGAGACCAAAACCGATTCCGACCCCGACCAATCCTCCAAAGACTGTCAAGCTGGATAGATTGATTCCGATGGAGCCCAAACTGATTAGAATTCCAAGGATAAGAATAAAATATCGAGAGAATCGTTCGATAGAACCTTTGATGCCTGGGTCTATGTCTTTATAAAGGAGTGTTTTGTGGATGAATTTTTCCATCCACTTCGAAAGCCATGAGAATCCGAAAATCAATGCACAGAAGACTATGACAATCTTAAAAGATATCTCTTGATTACCAAGCTTAAAGAAAGAATGGTTTATCAATTCTAAAAATTTTGAGGTGATATCCGCGAAAGTCATGTTGTTGTCCTCATAAGTCTCATATCGGTGCAAAGTCTGTAATTGTTAATACGAATCTGTGAAACTAAGACATCGGTCTAGACAAGCTTTGATTGACCTAAGGACCAGTTGACGTCATATTACAGCCATGGGTTCACTTTTGGCATTTATTCGTTCGCTTTTCATGGTGGCATTTTTTGCGTTGCACACTTTGGGGTGCTCTGTGGTGGTGATCACGTTGTTACTGCTACGCGCACCTCGGAAAGTTGTTGATATTGTTATAGGCCCCATCTGGTGTGGTTTAATGGTGCGTTTTTCAGGGATAGTGCCGGTGGTAGAGGGCGCTGAGAATGTTCCGTTGCAAACCGGATTTCTCTATCTTTTCACACATAGCAGTCACATGGATATTCCGACTTTATTTTGGGCCTCTCCCAAAAGTTTTCGTTTTGGGTCAAAAGCGTCGCTGTTTAAAATTCCAGTTTTTGGTTATGCAATTCATTTGTCGGGGACTCTCCCCATTACCCGAGAGGATCGCAGCAAGGTTATGAAGGTGTATGAAGAGGCCGAAGCACGTGTTGCCAAAGGGGAGGCGTTTGCTTTGGCTCCAGAAGGTGGGCGTCGAGTCGGTGATGAAATCAAAAGTTTCAAATCCGGTCCCTTTATATTCGCCATCAATGCGAAAATGCCAATTGTCCCAGTGGTCCTTAGCGGTGTTGATCGCGCATTGCCCAAAGGATCAATTTTGGTCAATAAAAATAAGTGGTCGAGAAAAGTCGGCGTTCGATTTTTACCACCCATAGAAACGAAAGATGTGCCGATCGAGGACATGAAGAAACTCAAAGAAGACATTCGTCAAAAAATGGTCAGTGCCTTCGAAGAAATGAAGCCCACCTATATGTCCTAATCAGGAACAGTTGTTCTATGAGTGGAGGCCGCGTCGGTTACGCCAACCACCGAATCTTAATAAAGTTTTTATGTTTTTTGATTTTTTGACGATAAAGAGAGGGAATGTTTAACCTCTAACAAGGCCGTCAACATTGAAGATCCTACACATTGCAAAATACTATGAACCAATAAAAGGTGGAATTGAAAAAGTAACCAATGAGCTTGCAGTGGCCTCGGTTGAAGCCGGTCATGAAGTCGTGGTTCTTAGCTGTAACCAAGATCGTCGGCATCTTGAAGAGAATGTCGAGGGCGTCAAGGTTATTCGACTCCCTCAGTTGACCGAAGCTTTTTCACAACCTCTTTCGTTTGGGATGTTGTGGCAGGCCAAAAAATGGTTACAGTGGGCTGATGTGGTTCACCTTCACATTCCCAACCCCTTGGCAGAGATTGCTTTTCTATTACAAGACCAGAATAAACCTCTAATAGTCACTTACCACTGTGATGTGGTCGATAGATCGGTTTTGCGTAAAGCTTATGAACCTCTGCAAGAGAAAATTCTTAAACGCGCAGATAAGATCGTGGTTTCAACCCCCAATCATTTAGAATACTGTACGGCTTTACAAGACTTCCAAGACAAATGCGAAGTTATTCCATTTGGTGTTCGCGCCAAGCATGCTGAACCCAATCCAGAAATGAATTCTCATTTGAAGAAAATAAAGGACGAGTTAGGAGACTACTTTCTTTTTGTCGGCTGCTTGCATCCTTATAAAGGTGTCGATGTTTTGTTACACGCCATGCGACAGGTGAACGAAAAATTGGTGGTTTTAGGCAACGGCCCCAGTTGGGAGTCTTGGTACTTGTTGGCTCAGGATTTGGGACTACAAGATCAAGTGCGTATGATTGGGCGGGTGGATGACGATAATGAATTTGCTGCCTACATGCACGGTTGCACAGGCTTGGTATTACCATCAATAAATGAAGCAGAGGCCTTTGGAATTGTGTTGATTGAAGCCATGTCATGCTCCAAACCTGTTATCACAACAAAGCTTTACTCCGGTGTTCCTTGGGTTAATGATCAAGGTGTGACGGGGCTCGAGGTGATGCCCAATGATCACCAGGGTTTAGCCAAAGCCTTGA